>JBBASD010000130.1:0-7249 GCA_040399485.1 Cyanobium sp.
GCTTCGATTTCGCCGATCCGCGGCTGCCCCGCTGGATGGCCAGGGCCCACTTCTACGCCCTCGATACCCAGTGGCTCACCTTTCTGGCCCATCTGCAGCGCGGCTGCCAAACAACCCGGGTGCCCTCCATGGCGCCCGACCCGCCGATCGGCTTCGTGCAGCGCCCCAAGCAATTCGAGGCGCTGCGAGCTTTGCTGCTGGAGGGTGAGCGCAAGGATCCGGTGGCGATCACCACCGCCCTCACCGGCGCCGGCGGCTTCGGCAAGACCACCCTGGCCGCCGCCTCTGCCACGACGAAGAAATCATCTAGGCCTTCGACGACGGCATCCTCTGGACCACTTTGGGCGAGACGCCCGACCTCGCCGATGCCCAGCCACATTCGCTGCTGCCCCAAGGCAATCACCTTTCCTGTTGAGGTTTTTTGATTTGGCGCTGTTGCCCAGCCGGTGCTCTTATTGTTGGCGGGTGATGAAATTGGCCAGATTCGTTACTCCAGAGGTCCGTAGCCTATGATTTGGCATATATCTTGGCTTGACGTACATCGACAATAAGCATCTTACCACCTGCCGGAATCAACACCAGATTTCCGGACGCATCCAAAGAAGGTTTGCTGGTTATCCACCAGCTGCCAAAGCGAGCCTTTTCAGCCAGGACCGCCGGAGAAACTCCCAGGGAGCGAAGAATATCGTCGTAACTGAAGCTCACCAAGGATCCCCGGCTGTGGTTCAGTATGGTGACGGCATAGGCAGGTTTGATGTTGAGCCAGCCATCAAGAAGAATGACATCGCCAGTTGTCGTGACCAGGGTGAATCTTGGGCCGTAACGATGGGGCAGCTTGCCTTGCCACGCCACACGCTGCACGTTGCTGGTGGCAACGCTTAATGTGCCTTGGGGAAACGGGGTGCGCCAGTTGTCTTTGGTATAAACCCGAAACCTGAACGTCCCGTTCTTGGACTCCACCACCCTGCTTATTGGAGGTAAGGTGGTGGAATCGTTTTGCGGCATATTGTTAGTGGCGATGCTAGCTACTGGTGCCATGGCCAATGAAGCGATTACCAATAAAAGCGAATAGAGGTGCGCTTGTGGCATAGCACTTGGCAATCAAAACCGAGCAATTTTTGTTCGCTTTCTCAATGTTCTTGCACAGCGGAGTGCGGATAGGACTCCTAGTAATGGTAAGGGAGCGGGTGCAGGCGCGGAACCGTTTGCAGGCACGGGATCGGGATCATCGGTGATGGTTCCGGGCGGCACGTCGGGACCGCCAAATGGGTCGCCAGTGAAGGTGGGGAGACCATTCGGCAAGGTTGAAGAGGCTGTGAGATCATTTGCGAGAGCGGATTGCACTGCGAAACCGTCGCTGAAGACAAACGAAAACAAGCTGCCAACGAGTTGTGTTGGCGTTGCCCCAAAAAAATCAATTGCGCTGAACAAATCAATGTCAACACCGAAGCGGAAACTGTCTCCAGCTTTAAAGGCGTTGTCAGCGAATGTAAGTGTCATCGATGATTGCCCATTGAGGGCCGCGTTGCCACCGACAAGCGTGATGTCGGAAGCCGAAAGACCGATCAGATCGGAAGCTGAAAGAGAAAAAGGCGAGGAGGAAATGCCAGGCGAGGTATTGGTTGAATCGAAAAACGCATTGACTGGGGTGAGGTCAACTTTGAGGCTTTTCAGAAAGACATTGCTGGCGCCGCCACTGTTGAACTTCACAAGGAAGAAATCGTTTGAACTGAAAGGTGTTGAACCTCGTGTGTCTATCAAGACGTTGGGTACCGGTGCAAGCAAAGGACTTGTCAACAACTTGGTTTTTTGACTCGCTGTCAGTTGGCTCAGATTAGCCCCGCTGGGTGTGATGTCCCCGACTCCTCCAGGTATTTGGCGGGAGGATCCAGTGGTCATCAGATTATTGCCTGCACCGGCTCCGTAGTCGTCATGACCAAGTCCAAAGTTATGACCAACTTCGTGAGAAAATGTATCTATTCTGCCGTAAGACTGCACAGCTGAACCATTAATTACCAGGCCATTGCCTCCAACCCAGGCTTGTCCGAAGAGCACGGTGCCCGGGGCGGAATTGAGGCTGTTGGCGAACCAGGCATTGATCGTGGTCGGGTTCGGATGCTGTCCATTGCCTGGAACAGACACATTGGCGACGCCATTGACAGTCAACAGTGAAGTATTGTTGATTTGCTTAATCGGCAGGAAAATGGGAGCCACGCCGACTTGGGAGTAAATCTTATAGGTCTCATCAGGATAGAAAGGCGTGGGTGCGCAGGTTGTGCCCGCGGTGTTGCAGATGCGAATCGGATTGATTGTGAAGTAATGAGTAATCGGAGCGGCGCTGACTGGGGAAAACGTTCCCCCCAATACGCTCAGTCCAATCACAAGCAGGGATTTGCTGCTAAGAGCAAATTGTCGAGTTCCTTTTTTGTGGGAATAGGTTTTCATTTAGAACCAAATAGATAAATGCGAATGAAATTACCAAACAAAGCTGTATCTTGAAAGTCACTTCCGCTACCAATCTGCGCACCTGTTTAGGGGCCAGGACGGCTCATCACGAACATCTACGCTGCTGAACCCTTGACTGCAGCTTGATTCCCGTTTGCGTCTCAGGCAGATACCGACTGTGATGAGCACACCTCCGGCCGGGATTCCAGAAACGGACTGGCTGGCAACAGCAGCCAGCGTCAGAACACTGATCATCGATCAACGGCAGGTGATGTTGGCTCTCAGGCAGGAGGACGATGAGCACCGTGGCCAACTCACCGCCTTGGCGACCGATCTGGCCAGTCTGTGGACGCAAATGCGGCGACCAGGCGGGCCATCCCGGATCGTGGCCGAAGCTGATGCCGATCGAGCGGATCGATGCGGTGGTGGAACACCACCTCGATGCCTGCCGGCGCTGCGGCTCGTTGCTTGAGGGAGAGTATCCAAGAACCCTTGCGCCATTGGGTGATTGAGATCCAGCCGATCACGCCACTGATGGTCGAGCTGCAACTGTGTGCCTTAATTTCGATGTATCCGAAAATCAGGTTGATGCTCAGAAGATTCTAGTTGAACAAAAGAGAAGTTTCGAAATAATCTGCCAACTTAAGCACATTTTTTGATAACTGTTGTCGGCCCACTCTTGGAAAACAGTTCTAGAAAGAGGGAGGTACGAAGCAATCGCTATTTATCAGATCTTAAATCAGGAAGATGCCCCGGCGCATCGGAACGTTAGGGCGAGTGTCTGCAACTTGACGATCCCCTGGAGCGGCTGGTGTTTCTGCTCGATCAGGAGGCGGAAAATCCGGGGATCCCGTCCAAGTGGCTGAATGATCCAACTCACGGCGAGCGCCAACAGGCCTTTCTGCGCAAGGTAATGGATGCCGGTCTCACCCTGCAGACCTGCGGCAATCCCGACGAGCTAGCCCGGCTGGTGGAGCGCAACTTGGCGGTATGGCAGCAGCGTAAACCGGCCCGGCAAGCGGCACTGGCCCATGGGCAGCAGTCGTCAATTGTACAAACAATCCGGGTGCCCTTCATGGCCCCCGAGGCGCTTCGACGGGACTTGCCCACCGCAGGACCAGCACTTAAATTGAAACCATGACGACCCCAATTCCAACACGCGCAGATATCGAAGCCCACTTCACCACTGCTCGCACGGAAATTCTACGGTTGGGGGTTAAGCGCTTGGCGCTATTTGGCTCCATGCAGCGTAACGAACCACGCGGTGAAAGCGACGTTGATGTTTTAGTCGAGTTCGCCCCCGGCCAGAAGACCTTCGATCATCTCCTCGCGTTGGCCGAGCTGTTGGAAGAGAAGTTAGGCCATCGGGTGGAACTTGTCACAGCCGAATCCCTTTCACCCTATTTGCGTCCATACATCCTCAATGAAGCCCAGGTTGTCCTTTGCACCGCGTGAATACCTGCGACATATCGCTGACGAAGCTGCCTATCTCGAGCAAGCGACGACCGGGGTTAATCGAGAAGCCTTCCTCAAGGATCCGACACTGCAGCGTCAACTCGGGCGAAGTCACCGTGGAGATGCATAGGGCATAAGGGCGCGCCTGCCACTTCCCCCGCCAGTTCCGCCGTCCTTCTGCGCCCTGCCCCAGATGCTGGAGGAATGGCCCCTGCCACAGCGTCTGCAATTGGCGGGCTGCGCCAGGGCGGAATTGATCGACATCGGCTTGCGATGCTGCCGGAAGACGAACCCATTGCGCCAGGGGGAATAATAATTTTCTGGGGCCTCATTCGTCGGGTGGATATCAAAGCCGAGAAAATTGGCGGCCCGCCAGGATTGCCTGCCGTTCGATCGCACGGGCGGAGGAAATCAGCCGCTGCCGCTCAAGGAAGGTGAGCCAGGCGCGAGTCAGCGGCAGTTGCCTCATCCGGCAGCAAAGCCATCAGTGCCGCGGCAGAGCCTCCAACTCAGCCACCATCGCCGCGGTGGCTGGCTCGGACAGGCGCGGCATGGGCAGCTCTCCATTCAGCAGCGCACTCACAGATGTGTTGTTCATGGCCGCCAGCACCTTGACGCGCCTCAAAAGGTCGTGGTCCACAGAAGCGGTGAAGTTGACGCTGGACATGGCACCTCATTCACCAGTTCCACTGTGGCACCGATTCCCATAGCGCACCCATCAATAGCCTCCCGGCTGAGGTCGCTCTGGCAGCTGTGCATCGCCTTACAACCCAACGATTCAGCATGGTTCTTGCAACCCGTTGCCCTTAGCCCCCGGGCCCCCCAAGCAACCTCCCAGTACTGGCTACCCACCAGCCGCGCCCGCCCGTCTACCCTTCCCCCAAACCACCCGTTTGCGGCGCAACGAGTCATGGGTTTGGGCGAGAACAATCCTTGCCGGGTGTTTCTCTCCCACACCTCTGAGTTCCGCAACTATCCCAGCGACCGCTCCTACCTGGAGGCGGTGGAAAGCGCCGTGTCGGCAGCTGGCCACGTGATCGTGGACATGCGGGAGTTTGCCGCCAGCGACGCGGCGCCGGCCCAGGTGTGCCAGGAGAAAGTGCGGGGCTGCGAACTGTATCTGGGCATCTTTGGCACCCGTTACGGCTCGCCAGTGCGGGATCGGCCGGAGGTTTCCTACACCGAGCTGGAGTTCGAAACTGCCTCCGATCCGGCCCATCCCCTGGAGCGGCTGGTGTTTCTGCTCGATCAGGAGGCGGAAAATCCGGGGATCCCGGCCAAGTGGCTGAATGATCCAATCCACGGCGAGCGCCAACAGGCCTTTCTGCGCAAGGTCATGGATGCCGGCCTCACCCTGCAGACCTTTGGCAATCCCGACGAGCTGGCCCGGCTGGTGGAGCGCAGCTTGGCGGAACTGAAGGAGAAGGAACATCAACGCCAGCAAGAGCAGCGACTCCCAATAGCGCCCGCGGCACCAGGCTGGACCTGGCCGCGCCCCTGGGATTTCTCCGGCTACCTGCGCGAGAAACGCCAGGGCTTCATCGGCCGGCGCTGGCTGTTCGATGCGGTGAGGGCCTGGCACGGCAACCCGGTGGCCTCCCAGGCGCTGCTGATCGTGGCCGATTTCGGCGTGGGCAAATCCGCCTTCATGGCGGAACTCACCGCCACCGGCACGGCGGAGCAGGGCCTGCCGATCGCCGCCCACCACTTCTGCGATCACAACACTGCCGCCACCCTGGAGGCCGCCACCTTCGTGCGCAGCGTGGCCGCCCAGCTCGCCCGGGCCCTACCCGCCTACCAGGCGGCGGTGGAGGCCGATCCGGAGGCCCGGCGCTGGCTGGAAGAGGCCCAGACCGATCCCGCCAGCGCCTTCAACCAGGCGGTTATCGGCAAACTCCAAGGCATTGCGGCCCCTGCGGCCCCCTGGCTGCTGCTGGTGGATGGGCTGGATGAAACCCTCGCGGACCCCTCCTCAAGCGCCGGCGGCAACGGCAGCTCGATCGTGGCCCTACTGGCCAGCGGCACGGGGAAACTACCTCCCTGGCTGCGGGTGCTGGCCACGAGCCGCCGGCGCCAGGAGGTGCGCCAACCGCTGGACGCCGCCTATGCCTGCGATCTGCTGGACGCCGAGGAAGCCCGCAACCTCAGCGACATTCACGACTACGTGCTCGGCCGCTGCGGCAGCGAACCCCTGGCCACGCGGCTGGCACAGGCCGGCAAGAGCCCCGAGCAGCTGGCGGAGCGGCTGGCGGATTTCGAGCAGAGCGGCGGCAAGTTTCTCTACGCCGTGCGGGTGCTCAACGATCTGGCCAGCACCAATGGCTCCCTCAGGCCCGATCGCCTCGACGATCTGCCCCGCGGCATGGAGGGTTTCTACCTCGATGCCTTCCGGCACCGGTTTCCAGCAGGTGAAGACTTCGAACCGATGCGCGCTCTGCTGGGGGTGCTGTGCGCCCAGCGGGAGCCGCTGGGCCGCAGGGAGCTGGCGGCCATCCTTTCGGTGGGCGAGCCCCGGGCGGTGAGCGAGCCCCAGGTGCAGCGTCTGCTGGCGAAGATCGAAGACTTTCTGCGCATAACCAACAGGCTCTACGCCTTCGACCACCTCTCCCTGGTGCAGTGGCTCAGCGAGGAGAACGACGAGGGCTTCTCCCTGGCCGGCGCCTATGCCGTGCAACTGGAGAACGTTCAGCAGAGATTCACCAGCTGGGCCAGGGCCGAGGTGGCGGCGGGGCGGGCCCATGAATGGACCTACCTCACCCGCCACCTGGCGGCGCACCTCGAGCCGGGCGAGCGCCAGGAGTGTTTCTCTCAGTTGCTGCTGGATCTGCGCTGGCTGGAGGCCCGGTTGCGGTTGGCCGACCTCAACGCCCTGCTCAGCGACTGGCAGTGGATCGCACCCACCCCGGAGCTCACGGCGGTGGAGCGGGCCCTGCGTCAGGCCGCCCATGTGCTTAGCCACCAAGGGCAGGGGTGGAGCGGCCTGGAGCAGCTCCCGTCCCAGCTGCTGGCGCGCCTTCCCTGCAGCACCGCAGTCGAAACGGACAAGGCAGGTCAAGGCCTGCGCAACCAGGCCATCACCCAGCTCCATAACGCTGGCGGCCTGCGCCCCCTCACCGCCAGCCTTCTGGCCGACCAGGCCTTGCTGCGCACCCTTACCGGCCATGGAAGCACGGTGAACGCCCTGGCGGTGCTCCCCGCCGGGCGGCTCGCTTCGGGGGCAGGCGATCGCACCATCAAGCTCTGGGATCCGGCCACAGGCCAGCTCCAAGCCACCCTGGCAGGCCATTCAGGCTCGGTGAGGGCCCTGGCGGTGCTCCCAGGCGGACGGCTCGCTTCGGGGGCAGACGAT
>JBBASD010000131.1:0-7052 GCA_040399485.1 Cyanobium sp.
CTTAATTTGATTATCGCTGATCATTTATTTGATTAATTTATAAGTCCAAGGTTTTTAGTTACTTAATTTTCCATGTCAAGCGAATGAACGTGCAAGGGTTTGAAATTACAGTAGACAGCCATCTCAACTCCAGCAGAAATACTCCAGCGCCTATTAGGCCTAACAAAATAAAAAGCAGCACAGACAACGCCTAACGGATCTACCTGTTGACTTCAGCTGATTCATGGAACTTGCCTTAGATAGGAACATCACCTGGGGGGTTGTTGGCCGTTCTGCATTGTGGAAGCCGCTGGATTGTCACCGTGATTGCCCGAGCGTTCAGGCGGTATCACGGGTCATCGAGGATTTTATGGGTTGGACCTTCAAGATGGAGGTTTGGCGAGTTTCGTCTGGCTGAATCAAGCGAACTGGGGCGTAGCGGATACTGAAAAAATGCCGAAAATAGTTAGAGTTGTATATAGTTTTATTAACAGATTAATTGGTATCTGATTTCCAACGCTAGAACAGTGATGTACTCCCATCATTTCGATGTCTACCTATCGACTTCTCTGCTAGACACTGTTCCACGGTTACGGTTCTTCCTTCTTCTTGTGCCATTATTCCGCTGTGGATGTTGAAGGATGGATTCGGAAGTAATTCTTCATAAGATATAAAAATTTTGGCTCTACCCAGAGCTGCTCATGACTAACACCCCAAACTCAACCGCGAGAAAACCGCCATGGCCTCTGTCGTCAGCCGCTGGTCGGCAACCCCACCCGCCCTCTCCGGCAGCTTCTCACCTGGTGAATGGCAGAACGCCGGCGTGCTGCCAATGCCAGGTGGTTTCATCTTAGTAAAAAATGACAGCAATTTTCTATACCTGGCTATCGATCTCATCAATGACACAGGCAATTCAGCCGGGGTCGGCGATTACTTTTGGCTCACATTTGACAACAATCGAGATGCCACGATCACATCCCGGGTGGATGTGAACTACGGCATCTATCCCAGCCTGCCAATCAGGATGGATCGGCAGCTCTATCTTGGCCCCGGAAGTTGGACGGGCCTGCTCGGCACCCCAAGCCCATCAGCTGCCCAGCAGGGTTTCGGACCCTCCCTCAATGCTGCCGCACCCCATCGGATCTGGGAGATGCGGATTGCCTTGTCGGAAGTCGGCATTCCTGTGCTTGGCACAAGCACTTTGCCATTGCTTAGATTCGGCCTGCGGGTGGCTTCGACGACACCGGCATTCGTCACCGATTTCCCAGCCTCATTCTTCACAGATTTCTCGGGTCTGCACGAAATTTATCTGGCCACATCTCCGGATGCCGTCTATCCACCTGGCACTGCGGGACCGGTGATTGGTGGGGTGGGATTGATTCCAGCCTCCCTGATCAGCGGTGGGCGCGCCACCACTGTGGCACCTTACGTACCGACAGTCACCAAGGCGGCCTTCGGCGGTGTCCTGAATCTGATTTACAATCGCGCAACGATCAATTCTCTTTGGGGCGCAGGGGCGCGCAGGTATCGAGTTCTACATCGCATTGGCTCCAGCGGGGCATTTGCGCCGCTGCGCCGCACATGGGTCAACTACCGCAAAAGTGGCAGCACTGATGTCCTGGACTCCTTTGGACCGGATGCCACCGATGCCTATGAGCTGAAATCCCCTGCGACAGATTATTCCACCAAAGATCTGTTGTTCCAGCTGGATAGCAATGGCAGCCTCGGTTTTCCGGCTCTGACCACCGGCATTCATGAGTTTCAGGTCCTCTTTCTCAATGCTGCTGGAACGACCATACCCGCTCCGCCACAAACCCTGGCGCTCTACATCGACAACGTGCAGCCCGAGCTGCAGTTGTTTGAAATCAATTATAAGGGGGCTCCGGTCGCTCCCTGTTCGATCGTGGAAATCACCGAGACTCCCGATCCTGTCAAGGTGCGCTTCCGCGCTTTTGATCCAGAGGGGGATCTGTTGAACTTCTCCTTGATGGCTTACTACGGCGGACCCGGAACTGCCGCCATCAACCTGTTGCCTGCCGGGATTGGCACCTACCCGGGTGGCAACTGGCAAGGGGTGGCTGATCAGTGGATTGATTGTCCCCTTAGCCCCCGCTTTCCGCCCGTGTCCTGTGCCTATCAGTTCCGCCTCAGCGCCACGGCGCGGGTCACCAACGGATATGGCTATATCGGCTATTCAGAGGTGACAAGTCAAGTCACCTTCCGCCGTCCCGGCGTGGCTCCCTTTGGCGTTCCCAAACCCCTGGTGATGGCCTTCGGCTTCCAGGCCGGGCCTGACAACCTCTACGCCGTTGGCACCGCCCCCTCCTCCTAGGTCAGCATCGCGGCCTGCCCCTGGAGCAAGTTGACGCCAGCAACTGGTCAGGCATGGGACAAACAAGGCCAACGCCCTTGTAGATGGTGCGCTGCTGGACTTGCGGCAATGTGTCCTGGTTCCAAAGGCCCAGGGCTTCCCCCAAGATCGACACCTTCATGTGGGCGCAAGCTCCAGGGGGAGTGGCTGAGAACGATCATGGGGTTTTAGACCAGTGGGGGCAGATCAGCTAGGGCAGGGGAGTGGGCAAGAGAGCAGGCGCCGATCGAACTGAAGGGAATACCATCAAGTCACTGGATGATCTCTGCATCATTGCTGTTTGCGATGCAGCTTCTCTAGGGCTCGCCTGATGCCTTCATCTTGAATAATGAAGGCTTCAAAGGTTGGCGTTTCTGTACTACAAATTACTGTTTGAAAAGGATTGATTTGTTCGCGGCCTATCAAGATATCAATGTGATTCCACTTGATGCCTCCACCGGTATACGCAGCATATAAATAGCCATCGTATCGTCACATAATACTGATTGCGAGATGTGGCATCAATCCAGGGTGTATCCTTTTTCAATATCTCTCTATAGTCTGCCTGCATTGGCACCTTGCTCTTGCTATAACTATATTTTTTTTTGTGCCGTCGTTGTCTGTGATTTGCATGGTGCCTTCTATGCCGCCCATGCTGCCGCCGGCCAGACTTGGTAATGGATTGCCAACAGATTCCTGACATTTAGTGAACTGCGTTATCGGCGTTATCATTTGCTCTGGAAACTCCAGTGTCAAGAGATCCACCGATTTCAGATTCTCCAATCCCCTTCTTCTTTAGATACTGGCGCAGCTGGTCTTGAGTGATCGACAGAGAACCAGTGGCCATCATGGCCGCAAAGGTTTCAGGCAGCGAGCTCCTGTTTGGCCCAATCTCGGCACCTTTGAGAACGGGCCGCAGTAGACAACGACTTTGGTTTACTGAGCTGATCTCGGAAGTTGGCTCAATGGCACATAGTTGCTCTCGCTGCGCCCAGGCCACTGGTGGCAAAGACAGGCCTGTATGACCAGTCAGAGTTAATAAAGCAATGGCGCTGATGCCTTGATCCTTTTTCGGTAGGATCCGATGGATCATCCTACGCCTCCTCTGGTCAAAGCCACTATTAAGAAAATAGACTTAGTTAAAGCCGTACATGGCTTTTCTTCAAGTTCTCTTAGATTATAAGGCCCTAATTCTCTATGGTTTGTATCGTCTGCACGCAGGTTTGTCACATTCCGATCCAGATGGCTCTGGCGCAGTTACGCTAATCTATTGGCTTTCGGTTTCTCCGATGCCGAGAGGAGCACCTGTGTGGGGCCGAGTGCTTGCTGAAAAAGTTATGCATTGGTTTCTATAAGAATCTTGTTGCTTAAATCATAGATACGGATTTGCAGGGGTAATCGAGGCGTTTATTGTTAACAGGCGGTTGCTCATGAAGAGTATGAATCAGCGATGCATCCTTTAACACCAGCATCAATTGTAGAAATATATGACTGCAACTCAGAGGTAAACCCTCTTCGGAAGGACTCGTTGGATAGCTGCAGATTCCAAATGCTAAAAGTAGTTTGGATTGCTGGATCTAGAGTTACAAGCTGATTGCACATGTCTCTTCTTTTAATCGTGCCTTCGTTGCCAAAGACACCTGCAAAGATTCCGATCATGGCAACTGCCCCTGAACCGATTGCTAGACCACTATTGTTGCCTGCTGCTGAGGCGGCAGTACCACCTGCGCCAAGCACGGTCGCCGAAGTACTCAGTACTTTGATAAGATTAATGCGTCCAGTTAGGATGAAAGCTTTATGTTTGGCGCTTCTTTTGATCGCATCCCAATTGCATTGGGTAGTATGGATTGCTTTGGTAACTTCTTCGACAGAAGGGACTGTTCCGTCGCTCACCAATCGAGAGATCTGCTGTAGCTGAGGACGATTTGATCCGGAATCAACAGAATTTAAACACCCATTGTAAGGTTGAGCTTGACTATTAGCTGGAATGGAAGGCTGAGCAAGAACAGGGGATCCAACGGATTCAGCCGCTAACAATAATGTCATTGAAGAGGCGATAAGCAGTCTCATTCCTTAAAGATAATAATACACACCAAGCTTTCTACCTTGGTGACAGCCTGTTGTCAAGCCTGCCTTTGTGTTTTTTCCTGGACAGCTCTCTCATTGACCAGGGGGTTATGGTGTCAAGACAGGAGCCTGGGCTGTGGGCGTGGAGGTAGTGGGCCTATTCACTAGGCAAGTGCGCTGGCACACCACACAGGCTGATGGGGGATACTCGAATATAATTTCCTTTTAACCTGCAGGTGCAAGATTAGTTCTTAAATTTCTATCAGTGATGCGATTTCTGCCTCCTGAAGACCAAGTGATCGTTGATCGCGCCCTTGCGCTGGGACTCAATGATGCCGTGCCTGCACCGGCCTACTTGTCACCCCAACTCTGCACTGCCCTGAGCTTCCTGTTGGCGGTGCCATCCTTGGGCTTTTCATTAGTTTTGATTCCTATTATCTGGGTTGCTCAGCACGACCGAACCAAACACCGAATCATGGGCTTGCGCAAGCAGCTTGAAAAAGATACTTATTGCGTTGTCCTGAGTGACACAGGCCCTTGGGCTGGTTCAACATATCCAGTGATTGATTGAGACCAGCCCAATCGCTTGCAAGCGGCAGTCCGTCGGGGGGCCAGCCGGGCCAGGCGATTGGCCTGAAAAGGGCTGAAGTTGTCGTCAGAGGCAAGCAGCAGGGTGGGACGCCCATCCTCTAGTGGAGGTCCAGGAGTGATTGCTTCCCAATTGTCCGGCGCCAGGCCGATTGCCTTGAGGTCCCATGACATCAGGGGTGTAAGGGGAGCGGCATTCCCTGCCTGAGTGATCGGCTTGGGCAAAGGGTATAGAACAAGGCGATTGCTCCATTGATCCGGCGCCTGGAATCTTCTTTGCAGCCCGAGCAGGGGTGCCCCAAGAGGGACCTTGGGCAGGGCCAGGAGGTCAGTTAGCCCCCAGCCATCACCCCGGGGAAGTCGCAGGGGCTGCATTGGTTCGGGGTCGACGGTCGCAGAGGCCATACTGGCGGCGAGGGGCCACCCCAGTACGCGTACCTGGCCAGGAGGATCCTGATGCAGTGCAGATTCTGCCGCCATCAGCAGCACAGCTGGCTTGCCCTGGCGCTGCAGCAGGGTGAGGGACTCTGGACCCCTGTTGGCAGCGAGACCCTGACCTGGAGCTGCCTGCCACTCGGCAGGCATGGCCATAGCCAGCTCCAGCTCGCCGCTGCGACGATCAAAGCCCAGCAACTGGGGGGGACGCTCGGGGCTGCGACGGCCCTCGCTCGCCACCCAGGCCCGCTCCCCCTGCAATACCAGCCCTTCCCCATCCATGCTCTCCGGCAGGGTGGCGCCCTTGCCACCGCGCAGACGCACCACCCCCAACGTACGCAGCGGTGACTTGCCTAGCTCGCCCAGTCCGCTCCATCCGACCAACTGACCCATGGGGGCGTCACTCAACAGCCAGAGTTCATCCCGGTCGGCGCGATAGGTAGCTGCGGAGAAGCCCCCGGAGGGTTGGCCAGCCCCATCCAGCCTGGGCAGACGCACCTCGACCACCAGGTCCCAACCAGCCGAGAGCGGGCATGGCAACAGGGGAGGTGGCGGGGTTTGAACAACCATTGCCGGCATGATCAATCAATAACCATCCCATGGGTCCTTGCAATGCGTCGGCATTGAAGAACACCCAGATCCGATCAAGTTTCCTGCCGCTCGGCTGCTGAATAATTGGTGCGGAAGGCCAGACAGGAAAGGAGCTCTTCCCGATGACGGGGGCTCTCCGGCTGGCGGGGATGGAACCTCGCCACGATGGCGCCCAGGGTGCGCACTGTGGCAGTGATGTTGGGTCCCTTGTTGAGCATCACGGCTTCGGCCCTTGCGCCCATGGCCGCATCGGTGATTTCCGCTCGGGTCGGCATGCCGTGCTTCGCCATCTCATCGAGAACCTGGGTAGCCCAAATGCAGGGAATGTGGGCCGCCGCGCAGATCCTCAGGATTTCCTCCTGGATCTCAGCCAGTTCCTCCCAGCCGCATTCGATCGCCAGGTCTCCCCGCGCGATCATCACGCCCAGGGGCCTGGGATAACGCATTGCAGTTAATAGCAGCCCGGGCAGGTTGAGAAACGCTCTTCGTGTTTCAATTTTCAGTATAACGGCGAGATCCTCCCTGCCATGGCTCTCGAGTTCCTGCTGCAGGACTTCGATATCGGCCGCACGGGAGACGAAGGAATAGCTCACGATGTCGGCATGGGCTGCGGCGAAGGCTAGATCGGTTAGATCCTTGATGGTGAGGGCCGGGATGGTAAGCCTGCTGTCTGGGAAGTTGATCCCCTTGTCGGCTATCAGTCGGTTGCCCTTAGGCCGTGTCAGGGTGATTTCCACCTCCACGGCCCCGGGGCAGACCTCTCGAATCAGCCCGGCGATTTTGCCTTCATCAAACAACACGCGCTCCCCAACCTGAAGACCAGCAAGTACCTCGGGCATGGTGCAGTTGATCGCCTTGATCGCCCCCCCCTCATGTTCTGGGGCGCTTGAGGTCAGTAGCAGCTTGTCGCCGCGCCGCAGCAGCAACTCCCCTTCCTGGGCTGGCAGATCACCAACAACAATTTTGCCAGGACCTCCTTCCTGATGGAACTCCAGTCCAGAGATGAAATGGCAGCGTTGATTGCAGCTGAGCAGGAGACCCC
>JBBASD010000132.1:0-7007 GCA_040399485.1 Cyanobium sp.
ACCGTCCCACCAGTGATGACCGGCCGTATCGCTCAGCAGCAAGATCACGGTGGTGCCGTCATTTGCCCCACTGGCCGGCTGGCGTGTGGGCAAGTGCGGTGGCGTCAGCCGCTGCAGCTCCACCCTGTGGAAGGCCTGGCTGCTGGCCAGCACCCGCTGCAGTTCCTGCGCCAGCGGTTCCCACACCGCCATCGACACCCCGCCATCGAGCACCAGCCGCAGCGCCACCATCGGCACCCTGCGGGGGCGAAACACCGGCCAAGCCAGGCCCATCTCGGCGCTCTTGGCCGCACTGCGCTCCTCATCCAGCACCCGCCAGTGGGGATGGGGGCGCCGTCGCAACAGCGGGCGCAGCGCCTGCAGAAGCTGCAGCGGGTAGGGCAGCAGGTCCGGTTGGCGCACCCTCAGCGGTACACCTTCAAGGCGACGCTGCAGCGCCTCGGCCACCTCAGCGTCATCGGGGAGGAGGTTGTCGGCGAGCAGTCGGGCGACCGGTTCGGCCGCCGCCTCAGGAGCTGGAGGATCGGCGGGGAAGGGGGTGGCCAGATGGGGATCGGGCGGAGCCGAGGCGCGAATCTGCGGCTGGGGATCCGGGTTGCCGGCAGCGGTGCTGACGTGAGTTGTCTCGGTGTGGCTGGGCTGGTACTCCTCCCTCGCTTTGGTGGCCGAAACCTTGTTTGTGTACTGCCAGGGCAGATGCACGCCATCAAGCTGGGCCGCAAGCCACAGCCAGTCGCGGATTTCGCGGTAATCGAGGGGATCGGCATCCGGCCCGGCCAACCCCATCCGCCACTCCAGCAGCTTGAGCAGGGCTTCGAGGTCAGCCACTTTCGCTCAGGGGCTTGAACAGGATTTTCTGCAGTCGCTCCGTCTGTTTGGCGTCGTGTTTCCCCTGTTCTGGCCCGCCAAGGATATGCAGCGCATGCAAGAGCTGATCAATGGCGCGATCACGCTGGCTGTTGTCATCGAGAAAAGCATTGATCTGCTTCAAGATCTCTGCCTCATTCCAGGCATTTTCGCCCCATTCCTTCTTGAAGTGGCTGCTGACGACATCAAGCAGGGTGGCGGGGTCGGTGGGGGTGGGCATCTCCACCCGAATACAGCGGCGGTGAAAGGCGGCCGGAAAATCACGCTCCCGATTGGAGGTCATCACCACAATCGGAAAAGCGTGGCACTGCACCCGCCCCCGCCGGATCTGGGCCCTGCAGCCAGGATCGTCAGTTGCCACATAGGGATGGACTATGGCCTCTTCGGAATCCTGATCGCAATCCACCCCTGATTCTTCTTGCTGCTGGCGGGCGCTACGTTTGAGGGGCGGTATTTCGAACCATCCTTCTTCGAAGAGGTTAAGCAGTTCATTGGGGAGCTGGATATCCGATTTGTCGATCTCATCAATCAAGAGCACCCGCGGCCGCTCAAACGGCAGAAAGGCCGTGCCCAGGGGCCCCAGGGTGATGAAATCTTCTGTGTTTAAGGAGTTATCTGGTTGTTGCGCTTCCCTCAGTCGATCAAGGGCCTCATAGCGGTAGAGACCCTCCGTCATTTCGCTGCGCGGCGTAATCGGCCAGCTCAGGACCCTGCCTAGCCGCAGCTCATGGGCGATGGCGTAGGCAAGGCTGGTTTTGCCGGTGCCTGGAGTGCCGGTGACCAGCAGCGGCCGGCGCAGTTTGATTGCGGCGTTCACAGCCAGGCGCACCTCCTCTCCTGCCTTGGTGAGGGCCCCGTTCGGAGCCTGGTGGGGCAGGCGGAACTTCTCGCCGCGGCGGCGCTGCTCATCGGGCATGGGCGGCACACCTTTTGTGTAGGGGGGCTGCCCAGGGGCCTTGAAACTGCGCCAGGGGGGTGGTTCACCCAGCTCTGGTGGAAGCTCAGCTGCCAGCGCTGCTGCGATCTGGTCGCGGTCGTTGGTGAAGGGGCCCCAGGGGGTGAGCGGCTCTGAAGGTGGGGTCATCGGCGGGATCAGACTGAATGAATTGTGGAGTCCTGGGGCTGGCCGGACTGGGCCCAGGGGTGCCGATCGGGTCGATCGAGCAACAGCACAAGGTCTTTCGTCAGGGGCTGGCTGATCGCCTCGCGGCGCAGGCAGGGTAGCTTTTCGAGATGGTGGCAATCCTTAGACACGGGATCGGCATCGTTGTGGCCGCTGAGCATGCCTTCATAGAAGTCATCCAGATGTGATTTGCGTTGTTCCTGGGCGTCTGCTTGTGGGTCCCGCCACCAAAGGGCGAGTGGCATCATGGCCTCAACCACTCTCCGCTGCCAGAGAAGTCGATTCTTTGGGTCGGCATCGAGCGGACAATTACAATTGAGGCCAACATACTCAGGCTTCGTTTCGGATTCTCTGAGCTTAGTAATATCAATAGCGGCATCGCCGGCGATCCAGTGACCACTACCGGCAGATAATGCTTGATACTTAAGAGGTAGATTGGATAGTAGTGATGAGAGTTTTACATCCATAAAGCGCTCTAGCGACCGCAGTACATAAGGATAGAGTTCAAAAAAGCATGCATCATCATCGTATTCAGACCTGCCGGAAATCTTTATCCCCGACCAATTAAATCCCAGCAGCTCCGTTGGCACAAACAACTCAAGCACATATTGGGTAGTCTGTATGTTCATCCAGTCGACAGCAGCTTGAAGCAGATCACCAAAGGTGCTGCGTTCAGTATCGGTTGACAATGAAGTGCTCAGACCCTGTTGTGCAACTACATAGCTGCCGATATCTGCCTGTAGGTCAACCGTCAGGTACCTGCCTTGCTGAGGGGTGAATAACCGAGATTCCCACGTGTAGCTGCGTACCTCCCACGGGCATTCTCTCTGGGGCCAATTTGAATCGTCCACAAGATCTTCACCTCGCTCAAGGACGAGAGCCAGAAACTGTTGATTGAGCCCGTAGCATTCAGGTTGGATTTCATTCAATGAATTCTCGTCAATCTTGGGTATGAATCCACTGCGTACCTCACGCCACTGGCGCCACTCTTGAAGGCGGCGGCAGGTCAATTCACGCAGCTCCTCGAAATCATTGCGTTTGATCTGTTTGTAGCCACGGGGCATCACAGAATCAGTAAGGGCCGAAAGCATGTCGCGCATTCGTCCTTTAAACTCCAGGATGTCACTTAAAACATTCCAGGCATGAGGGGAGTTATTCTTACCAGGATCTAAATCTTTTAATTTCGAATGCTCTTTCTCATAAAGGTCATTCCAATGGTTCCTTAAATCATCAGAAATAGAAATGTCATGTTCTGCATCATCCAAGAGAAGTAGGCAAACCCTCTTTCTGAACTCTTCTCTTCCATAATTGGAACGCCGAAACGTCTGATGCAGCTCCTCCACCATACAGTGGTAAGACCTCAGATACTTCTTGCTTACCACAGCAAACATAATGTCTGCCTTGGCAATTTCAGCAGCAAAATCTTCGATGGAATCGCCTATTTTTTGCCGGCTCTTGTCCCTGCCTACCTTAATGCCGTCATATTTCTCCAGTGCATCGCAGAGCTCATCAACAATCTGCTCCCGTTCCTTGCCCGCATCGGTTTCGTCCCCCCAGGCATAGGAGACGTAAACCAAAGGTTTCTGGGTGTTCCGGGCATCAGCGGGCATCGGGCCCATCCAGTAGGTGAATTGAAGACGAATCGCTAAGTACCATAGCGACAGAGCAGCAGTCAGGGCAAAGGTACCTGATTCGGATGCAATCGACAATGGCAGGCGTTGGTTCCATTGCCTTCATAAGCACACGTCTTCTGCTGTGCAATAGCGAAAAATCTCTCCTTCGATCATCTCACAGGTACTTGGCCATACATTAAGTCAGCATTATTGGGCTGAGGTATAATCCTGTAAAGACGCTGCTAGTCATATCTAACGGCATCAAAAATGGCTTGACTAATTGCATGCAGGGCTTTTTTTAATTCCATGCTGTTTAATGTAGACAATGGACGAGTGGGGTTCAAAATAGATTGGGCTTTTGCGATATCTGTATGACCATAGGCGCAATAATCTACGAGAAACCAGAGTAGTGAGATGTCTTTTTCATCGGCTGCTTTAAGCAACTGCGGCAGTTCATAATTTATAAAATATTCAGATGCTAGAAGATTTGGGGATACCAGTAAAATGACAACTTTAGCGTCTGCTAGCGCCTTTCCAATTTCATCATCCCACAACGCGCCTGGCTTAATTTGCTCATCGCTCCATAATATGAAACCGTCTCGAACCATAGGAGCCAAGTGTATTTTTAGCATCTTTAGCCATTTAACATCATCATGACTGTAGCTGAAATAGACCCTGCTGGGCATGGTTGTAGTCTCATCTGTCAATGCTACGGATTCGTCGATTTGCTTATGCAACCCCGGTGCTAAATTGTCAACATAATTAAATTTGATGCCTGGGGGCAGGCAGGCCACCCGGAAGCCCCCATCGTCGTAGGGGCCGTCAGTAACATTTGGCCTGGCGAGTGAACGAAAGGCTGAGCGGCAGTGTCTTTGTGGCATATACCAGGAACCGCCACGATTAATTTGCCGAAGTTCCTTGGGCGCCTCCGAATCCACCCAAGCACTCCCGTCGCAGGGGGCGCCTACGTAACTGTCGTGCATTTGATCCAAACACCACTCCCACACATTGCCGTGCATGTCATGGAGACCCCAGGCATTGGCAGGAAACATTCCTACCGGTGTGGTTTGGTCCCTCCACTGGGGCTGGGGATCAGGTGTATCCAGTTGATCAAAGCGAGATGCATCTGACCCGTTGAAGTTGGCCACATCTGAATAGATCAAATGTCCAAAGTAGAATTGCGTCCCCGTCCCCGCCCTGCAGGCATACTCCCACTGCGCCTCACTCGGCAGCGTGTAATTGCGCCTCGTGCGCTGGCTCAGCCGAGAGCAAAATTCCATCGCCTCCAACCAACTCACCCGCTCCACTGGCCGCTCGTCGGTGTTCGTCTCCCCCGCCAGCAGGCGGGCCTCTTCGCCCTGGAATTTGGAGGGTTCGGGGTTCAGCTCACGGCCCCAGCTCTCCCCCGGCCGCTCCTGCCAACCCGCCACCGTCCGCCACTGGGCCTGGGTGATCGGTGTCTGGCCGATCAGGAATTCGGCCAGCGTCACCTCATGCAGCGGGCCCTCGTTGGACTGGCGCCCCGGCTCTTGTTCAGCAGAACCCATCTGGAAACTGCCGGCCGGAATGCGGACCATGGTCAGCCGCGCTCCGTCGCCCAGCTCCTCGTAGAACACCTGGGTGCGGGCCTGCCAGCGCAGCAGCTGCAACGGTGGCTGATTGGGGGGACTGGGCGGTTGGGCCGCTCCGGGTGTAGCTGGCTTCATCGCCGGCAGGCGTCGGGTTCAAAGCAGCATTGTTGCCCATTTGCCTGGAATTTCCTCGTACCCCCTGGCAGCTGTCTCGTATCCCTAGCCACCGTCTTCGCTACGGGATCGTGAATCAGCGTGAAGGTTCACAGAATGAAGGGCCTGCTGAAATTCCTGCGCCCAGTGATCGGTCTCAAGACGTACTTGGGCATAGACAGCACGCAAGAATGTTCTGCAGAGATTGATGCCTTCCTTGGTACGATCAGCACCAGAAGTATCTTCGAGGCTGGTGCGTCGATACTCCTCCCAATCCAGCCGAAATTCGCCTTGTAAACTGGTCAGCTTCTGAGCGGTGCGGACGTAGCGAATCCAACCACTCGTATAACCGCCGAAACGATCTATCGCAATCAGCAAGCCCGCCAAGGCCAACGCCACCGTGGCCCAGGCGGGAGAGAGCCATAGTTTGTCATTGCGCTTTAGCAGTTCGCCGATAAGCGGGATCAAGCCTGCCACAGCAACGGCGAGAATGGCTCCGAGGCGCAACAGGAATCCCAGCAGACTTTTGCTCCTCTTTTTGTGGTAGTACCAGTTGATTGAAGCCACACATTCGTTCACCACAAACAGATAGAGCTGATCTAATGATTCCTGTTGCTTGGCGGGACTCCAGTCCAGAGTCTTGGGAAATCCCATCGGCTGTAGGTTGAGATTCGCTGTTGCTGTCTGTTGTGGTTGTTCGCTGGGCATGGTTGTGAAGTAAAGCGGGCAACTGGTCTGGCTGGTTCAAGCCCGGGGTTCGAGAGAACTAGGGATGCAACGCGTTGGTAGCTCCTCCATGAACGTGCCATCGGCATCAAGATCCACTACTTCCTCCGGGTTGGCTGCACACACCTGCGCGAATTGAAGAGGGGTGAAGCTGAGCGTGCGGGGCAGGGTGAACATAGGAGCCCTGCGGGACTAATTTTTTCAGGCTAAAGGGTTTGGGAAGCTGGGGCCCTGGGGCAAACAGACCACACGGAACCCGACATCGTCGGCGTCGCTGACGGCCTCGTCGTGGCTGCGGTAGGCCGAGCGGCAGTCGCCGGGGTCGCCGATCCAGGAGCCGCCGCGCAGCAGTTTTTGTTCGTCAGCAGCTGCAGCGGCAAGCAGCCAGGGTTGGTCATCGCCCGGGGCGAAATTGTAGCTGTCATGCCAGTGGTCCTGGCACCACTCCCAGACATTGCCGTGCATGTCGTGCAGGCCCCAGCCGTTGGCCGGGAAGCTGGCCACTGCGGTTGTCTGCTCGCGGTATGGGCCCTTGGGGCCGTTGGCATATACGAAATTGCCGTTGTAATTGGCCAGCTCCGGCGTCAGTGTGGCCCCGAAATGAAACGGCGTGCTGCTGCCGGCACGGCAGGCGTACTCCCACTGGGCTTCGCTCGGCAGCCCGTAGCGCTGGCCCGTGCGCTGGCTCAGGCGGCGGCAGAACTCCTGCGCGTCGTGCCAGCTCACCCGCTCCACCGGACGGTTCGCGCCCTTGAACTTGGAGGGATCGGGCTTCAGGTCGCGCTCCAGCTTCTGCCAAGCCGCCACCGTCCGCCACTGGGCCTGGGTAATCGGCGTTTGGGCCATCCAGAAGGCGCACAGCGTCACCTCGTGCTGGGGGCCTTCATCGTCGAACCGCTCTGGCTCGCCCTCAGGAGAGCCCATCAAAAAGCTGCCCGCCGGGATCTTCACCAT
>JBBASD010000133.1:0-1994 GCA_040399485.1 Cyanobium sp.
GGGTTCGGTCCTCCCGGTTGACCGCAGCACCATGGGCTGAGAGCCTTGGCTCTGACTTTCCAGAAACATGGCCGACGGCACGACCTTCACGATCAAGCGCCAGATCACCGTCCGGGCCGTGGTAACCCCCCGCTGGAAGGAGGATGCCGAGCGGGAACTCAGCAACGCCATCAGCAGCTTTGACCAGCAGTTAGCCCAGCTGGAGCAGGAGGGTCAGCGGCTGGTCGACGAAATCCGTCGTCAGAGCATCAATCCCCTTGATCCCCGCGTACAAGAACAAGTCGGTTCCCTACAGCAGCAGGTGGCCGCCAAGCGGGCCGAGCTTGAAGAACAGAAGCGCCAAGTGCTTGAACAACAACGCCAGGTGCGCGAGCTGGCAATGGAAGAGATTGTGGACCAGGGTCAGTTGGAGAGCTTTTGCCAGGTCGGGGTGGGCGACAACCTGGTGGAGAAACTCCAGGCGGCTGTTGTCGTTCGCGATGGCGTGATCGAAGCGATGGAGGGAGCTGGCTAGGATCCGGCCCATTCCCAGCGGCAGCCTGCCTGTGGCCACCCACGACATCTTCATGCCCGCCCTCAGCTCCACGATGACGGAGGGCAAGATTGTCGAGTGGCTCAAAAAACCTGGTGATCGGGTCACCCGGGGCGAATCTGTCCTTGTGGTCGAGTCTGACAAGGCCGACATGGACGTGGAGGCGTTCCAGGAGGGATTCCTGGCCGCTGTGCTGGTGGAAGCCGGTGGTACGGCCCCCGTTGGCGAAACGATTGGCCTGATCGTCGAGAGTGAAGCCGAGATTGGGGCGGCCCAGGCCCAGGCACCTGCCCCTGGGGCCGCTGCCGCAAGTGCATCTGCATCTGCAGCAGCATCTGCGTCTGCAGCGCCTGCTGTGCCTGCGGCGCCTGCAGCACCTGCGGTGCCTGCACCGGCAGTAGCTGCACCGCCAGTAGCTGCACCAGCCCAAGCGCCGGTGGCTGCACCGCTGCCATCTATGGCGCCAGTCCCTGTTGCCGCCGCCGCGCCAGCTCCGGTTGCTGCTGCCGTTGACTCGAATGGCCGCCTGGTGGCCACCCCCCGGGCCCGCAAGCTGGCCAATCAACTGGGAGTGGCCCTTGAGAGCGTGCGGGGCAGTGGCCCCCACGGCCGCATCCAGGCCGAAGATGTGCAGCAGGCCGCTGGCCAGCCGGTGAGTGTGCCCCGGGTGGCCGAAGGCACCGCCCCGGCCGCCAGTGGCCTAACCCCAACCCCTGCCGCTGGGCCCCTGGTGGCGGCGCCGGCGCCGGCGGGCCAGGCCTTTGGCCGCCCCGGCGAGACCGTGGCCTTCAACACCTTGCAACAGGCGGTCAATCGCAACATGGTGGCCAGCCTGGCGGTGCCCAGCTTTCGGGTCGGGTACACCATCACCACCGACAAGCTGGATGCCTTCTATCAACTGGTGAAGCCGAAGGGAGTAACGATGACGGCGCTGCTGGCCAAGGCCGTGGCGCTCACCCTGGCCCGCCATCCCCAGGTGAATGCGGCGACCACCGAGGCCGGTATGGCCTATCCCAGTACGGTGAACGTGGCCGTGGCCGTGGCCATGGAGGACGGCGGCTTGATTACCCCAGTGCTGGCCAGCGCCGACCTGAACGATCTATACAGCCTTTCGCGCCAATGGGCTGATTTGGTCAAACGGTCTCGTTCCAAGCAGCTCAAGCCGGAGGAGTACAGCACGGGCACGTTCACGGTTTCGAACCTGGGCATGTTCGGAGTTGATCGCTTTGATGCGATTCTGCCGCCCGGCACCGGCGCCATTCTGGCCGTGGCGGCCTCCCGGCCGGTGGTGGTGGCGCTCAAGGATGGCTCGATTGCCGTGCGGCGGCAGATGCAGGTGAACCTCACCTGTGATCACCGGGTCATTTACGGAGCCGATGCGGCCGCTTTCCTCAAGGATCTCGCCTCCCTGATCGAAGATCGACCCGAAACACTTGCCCTCTGAGCCGAACCAGCTGCCGGA
>JBBASD010000133.1:2094-6935 GCA_040399485.1 Cyanobium sp.
GATGAATGTCTCTCCAGCTATGACTACGAGCTGCCGGAGGCTGCCATTGCCCAGGTGCCTGCGGAGCCGCGGCACCAGGCGAGGATGCTGGTGGTGGGGCCTGAGCAAACCAGTCGCCATCGGCGGGTCTGGGATCTGGCAGAAGAACTGCGGCCGGGCGATCTGCTGGTGGTCAACGACACCAGGGTGATGAAGGCCCGCCTGCGGGCCCAACGGGCCAGTGGCGGCAGCATTGAGATTCTGGTGCTGGAACCGTGGCGGCCTGAAGGCAGCGCCCAGCCGGAGCCAGGGGCGGCGGATTGGTTGTGCCTGCTGCGCCCGGCCAAGCGGGTGCGGCTGGGGGAGTGGTTGGAGCTGCAGGGACCGATTGCGGCGTCTGCCGCCGGGGCGCCGCTCAAGGTGCAGGTGCGGGAGGTGGATGGGACCAGTGGCGGTCGGATCGTTCGCTTTCCAGCCGGCTATGGCAAAGCGGCAGATTTGGAACGCTTGCTCGATCTCTACGGAGAGGTGCCCCTGCCCCCCTACATCCACCGTTCCGTGGCCGAGGACAGCCAGCGGTACCAGACCCGCTACGCCGCCCATCCCGGAGCGGTGGCGGCTCCGACCGCAGGGCTCCATCTCAGTGATGCCCTCTTGGCGGCCCTGGCGGCAGGGGGAGTGACGATCGCGCCGATCACCCTGCACGTTGGCCTGGGCACGTTTCGGCCCCTGGAAAGGGAGGATCTACGCCAATTGCAGTTGCACAGCGAGTGGGTGGAGGTGAGCGCCGATTTGGTGGCCCAGGTGGAGGCCTGCGGGGCCCAGGGCGGTCGGGTGATTGCGATTGGCACCACCAGCGTGCGTTGCCTGGAAGCGGTGGCGGCCCTCAACGGCGGCCTGTTGCGGCCCTATCAGGGTCGTGTCTCGTTGGTGATCCGCCCCGGTTTCCGCCTCGCGGTGGTGCAAGGACTGCTGACGAACTTCCATCTACCGCGCAGTTCGTTGCTGCTGCTGGTCAGTGCCCTGATCGGCCGCCAGCGGCTGCTGGCTCTATACGGGCAGGCGATCGCGGCCGGCTATGGCTTTTTTTCCTATGGGGACGCCATGCTGATCACCCCGGAAGCAGTGCTGGAGAGCGCCAAGCCCTTGGGTCTTCGCTGAGGAAGGCGAGCAGCAATGGCAACGGGAATCCCCCCGGCAAGTTATGGGGCCGGGGGGAAAGGGGGTGCTCAGGCGGCGGCCAGGTTGGCGGCGACGAAGTCCCAGTTGACCAACTTGTCGAGGAAGGTGGTCATGTAGTCGGGACGGCGGTTCTGGTAGTCCAGGTAGTAGGCGTGTTCCCAGACATCCATGGTGAGCAGGGCCTTTTGACCGTGGGCCAGGGGCAGGTCGGCATTGGCGGTTTTGGTGATCTTGAGCACCCCGTTGTCGAGCACCAGCCAGGCCCAGCCACTGCCGAACTGGGTGGCACCGGCGGCTTTGAACTGTTCCTTGAAGGCGTCAAAACTGCCGAAGTCTGCGTCGATGCGGGCCGCCAGGGTGCCGCTGGGCTTGCCACCGCCATTGGGTTTGATGCCCTGCCAGTAGAAGCTGTGGTTCCAGACCTGGGCGGCGTTGTTGAAGATGCCGGCCTTGCCAGCGTCGCCAGCGACGGCGAGGATGATGGCTTCCAGGCTCTGGTCTTCAAGGTCCGTGCCGGCGACCAGGTTGTTGAGGTTGGTCACATAGCCAGCGTGATGCTTGCCGTAGTGAAACTCCAGGGTGTTGCGGGAGATGTGGGGCTCGAGCGCATCGAGGCTGTAGGGCAGTTCGGGCAGCTGGTGAGCCATGGAAGGGAGAAGACGGGTTTTGCTTGCGTTTGGGGGCCAGGGCCGGGGCCCGGCTGAGGGGCAAGGCCGGGGCCCGGCACTGGTGATCCTAACGATCCCTTCCAGGGTTCCAGCCCCTGGGATTCGGGCGGCCTCAGCCGCCGACCGCCAGCAGTTCCACCTCAAAGATCAAGGTGGCGTTGGGAGGGATGACCCCACCGGCGCCACGGGAGCCATAACCCAGGTCGGGGGGGATGACCAGTTTGCGCTTGCCGCCCACCTTCATGCCGGCAACGCCCTCATCCCAGCCCTGGATGACGCGGCCGCCGCCGAGGGGAAAGGAGAAGGGGCCGCGGCCGTAGCTGCTGTCGAATTCCTTGCCGTTTTCGAGGGTGCCGCGGTAGTTGACCGATACCTTCTGGCCGGCTTTGGCTTCGGTGCCGCTGCCGACGACCAAATCGGTGATGCGCAGCCCGCTGGCCGTCACCCGTTCGGCCGGAGTGGTGATTTCACCGCCGAGGGCGGCGGCCGCTCCGGCCACGGTGGTGCCGCTATCGGCGGCGGACTCGGGGCTGGACGGGGCCATGGCGAAAAGGGTGGGATTGGGGTTGTCGGGATCGAGTTCAAGCGGTGCCACCACGGCGGCGCGCGCCGCGGGGGCGCTGGTCTTGGCGGCCGGAGCACTGAGCACCGCCGTGGTGGCGCTGCGTTCGCTGGGCGGGGCCGCGACGACGCTGGTGGGGTTGACCAGTTGGCTGACGAAGGCCGTCAGCAGACAGGCGATGCAAACGGTGACGCTGATCAGGATGTCGCGCATGGCGGCGTAGCTCATACGGAGGGGATTCTGCCCCGCCGGGGTAAGCCCGTTTGGGTAAGCCCGCAAAGGCTGGGTTCGACTCAATGGAGCTGGTGCCGGTTCAATCGGGGACTTCGTTGAAGCCTTGGCGCTGGCGCAGGGCCTGCTCCAGCCGGTCGATGCGGCCCCGCAGTTCGTCCACCTCCCGCTGGCGGGCCAGGCCCAGGTCCTGGAGCAGGTGATCCCGGTTGCGTTCCAACTGCCGCTCGGCCTGCTGTTCCAGCTCGGGAGTTTCGCCCCGCAAGGCCTTGAGCACGTCATCCACCAGGGCAGAGGCTTGGGTGGGGTCGAGGCGGCCACTGCGCACCCAGTCCTGGCTGACGTTGCGGAGTCGATCGCCGACCAGGGAGGTGGTTCCAAGCCCCCGCAAGACGAGCATTTGCAGCAGATTGCCCTGGTCCATGGCAGCGGGTCCTTGGTATCGGATAGGGGCGCCTTAGCTGACGCCTGCAACCAGCTTGCAGCTGCCTAGGCTGCGGCGCCATGGGAAATCACCGCCGTTTCTGGGCTCTGGCCGCCATCGCCGGCGGAGTCCTGGCTGGGGTGGCCCTGCCGCCTGTGGGCTGGCCCTGGCTGTTTTGGCCGGCGCTGGCCCTGCTCTGGGCGCTGGCCGGTTCTCCGCATCGCGGCACGGCGCTGATGGCTGCCTCCCTGTGGGGCTCCGCCGCCGTCCTGGTCAGCCACCGCTGGCTGCTGTGGTTGCATCCTTTGGATTGGATCGGGGTGCCGGCCCCCCTGAGCCTGCCGTTGTGTCTGGTGGTGTGGGGTTTCTGTGGTGGGGTGGGCGGACTGCTGGTGGCCGCCTGGGTAGCCCTGGTGCGACCCCTTGATCCAACTCGCCTGGACACCGCCCTGGTGGCGGCCCTGGGCTGGGGGCTGGCGGAGGTGCTGCTGGCCAGGGGGCCGTTGTTTTGGCTGGGATTGGGAGCCTCAGCCCTGCCTGGCGATCCGGCGCTGGCGGCGCTGGCGGCGCTGGCCGGTGCGGGGGCGATCGCGGCCCTGCAGGTGCTGATCGGCTGGGGGCTGTGGCGGGCGCTGCAATTGGGAGCGTTGCGGGGTCGCCCCCGGGCCCTGGCGTTGCCGTTGGCGCTGCTGCTGCTGGCCCATGGACCGGGGTGGGCCCTGGCGCTGGCCCCAGGTCGCAGCGGCGATGGGGCAAGCGAAAAAGTGATGGTGGTGCAGCCCGCCATCCCCACCCGCCACAAATTTGAAGCGGGTTCCCAACGGCGTTTGCTTAAGCAGCTGGACCAGGCCCTGGGCAGCTTGCAAGGATCTAACGCTTTGGCCAGCTGGGCCCCTGCCGGCCCTGGAGCCGGAGCTGAGACCACGGTAGTGGTGTTGCCCGAGGGCGCCCTGCCCCTGGGCCAGCCGCTGCCACGAGCCGTCACGGCCGAGGTGCTGGCCGGCGGCTTCCGCCAGGAAGGCGGCAGCGTGCGCAGCAGCGTGCTGCGCTTTGGCCCGGGGGAGCGGTACGCCAGTGGGGCCGTCGACAAGCACCGTTTGGTGCCCCTGGGGGAATGGGTGCCGTTGGCGCGGCTGGTGCGTTGGAGCGGCCTGTCGGCGGTGGGAGGCCTGGAGGGCGGGGCCGCATCCAGGTTGTTGCCCCGCCCGGCCGGTGCGATCGGGGTGGCGATTTGCTATGAGCTGGCCGATGGCACGGCCCTGGCCCAAGCCAGCCGCGATGGCGCTCGCTGGTTGCTGGCCAGCGCCAACCTGGATCCCTATCCCCGGGCCCTGCAGGCCCAGTTCACCGCCCTGGCCCAGCTGCGGGCGATCGAGACGGGACGCTGGCTGGTGAGTGTGGCCAATACGGGCCCCAGCCTGGTGGTGGATGCCAGCGGCCAGGTGCGCTCGACCTTGCCGGAAGGGATCGCCGCGGTCGAGACGCTGACGGTGCGGCAGCGCCAGACCCTCACGGTCTACGACCGCTGGGGGAATCGACCCCTGGTGTTGGGGTGGTTGTTGGCGTTAATACTGCGTTTTTGGCCCCGGCCAGCGGCGGGCAGCAGCGCCTCGGCTGAGGGGTAAGTCGAGTTGCGATAGAGGGCGGCTTAGGACTAGATGGGCGGCCCTCAGAGGCTTGTCCCTGAATGGGCGGCCTTTAGATCAGCCCGGCGGTCAGGTTGGGGGTCCGAGACGGCTGGCGGTTTTGTGGGGTGGCGGCCATGTTGGTGGTTTTGCTGGTGGTTTTGCCGGCG
>JBBASD010000134.1:0-6928 GCA_040399485.1 Cyanobium sp.
TGCTGCTCACTGCGGTCCCCCTCGCCGTGGTGGTCGGCGTGACCGGTTTCTTCATCTGGAAGCAGAAGGGGAGGAAACGGGTCTGATCAAGGGGAAGACCAAACCCTTGCTGCTGGGCGGGGCTCCCTGGCCCAAACAGGCAAGGCAAGTGCGGTAGCTCTCGCTGTTCTTACGAAGAATGCCGCTGCCACCGCATTGCTGACAGGGCTTTGCGGCAACGGAATGGCCCTGCAACTGGGGATGGATTCCAGCTACCGCTTGGCCGGCGTCGATGCCCGCCTGGCCATTGGCTGGGTTCACCGCTTTGGGCTCCGATGATTGGTTCGTGTTCATCTGAACACTGTGCCCCCAAACCGCCGCCTCAAATCAAAAATCTTTCTGCAGAGTTGCTTACTGGTAGCCATGGCGTCAGCGGAAGATACGGCTGCCGTCAAATTCCTGCAAAAGTTCATTGCTGGAGAGCCGACTGCCCTCCGGCACCAGGCCGGCGCTGGCTGCCAGCAAGCCGATCACCCCAGGGGCGTCCAGGCCTTGGGCCCGCAGCCCGGACAGGCCTGCCGATCCTTCCCGCTTGCTGAGGCGTTGGCCCTGCTTGTCATGCCAGAGGGGCACATGGCCGTAGCGGGGCGGGGCATGGCCCAACACCGCCATCACGGCCACCTGGGCGCCGGTGGAGGACCAAAGGTCAGCTCCCCTCACCACATCACTGATGCCGAGTGCCAGTTCATCCACTGCGGTGGCCAGGTGATAAGCGATCAGCCCATCAGCACGGCGCAGCACCAGATCCCCGACCTGATGGATTCCCTCCATGCGCCCCTCCGCAGCCACCCGCTCCCGCCAGACAAGAGTGGTGGCGGGCAGTCGCAGACGCCAACTGGGTAGTCGCTGGTTTTGGGGGCCCCACAGGGGCGTGAGCCCAAGGCAGAAGCCTGGATAGACGCTGAGATGGCCATGGGGGGCTGATATATCGGCCAGCAGGCGGCGGCTGCAGCGACAGGGGTAAAGAAAGCCATCGCGGCGAAGCGCCGAAAGGACACTGGCGTAAAGGCCCCGGCGCTGACCCTGGAAGACCGGGGGACCATCCCAGGTCAACCCCAGCCAGCGAAGATCTTCAAGGATGGAATCCGAGGCTCCGGCCCGGTTGCGGGGGGTGTCGAGATCGTCAAGACGCAACAGCCACTGCCCGCCTTGGCTGCGAGCATCAAGCCAGCTGACCAGGGCGGTCCGGAGGTTGCCGAGATGCAGCGGCCCGGTCGGGGAAGGGGCAAACCGACCTCGGTAGCCCCCCACTCTCCGTTCAACGCCTTGCTGGATCAAGGCCTGCAGGTGATCCGGCAGGCGCAGGGTGTGGTTGGTCAGCCTTGGACACGATCCTTGAAGAGCTTGCCGGCGGTGAAAGCGGGCACGCGCTTGGCGGGGATCTTGATCTTTTCGCCAGTCTTGGGATTCAGACCTTGACGGGCGGAGCGCTCGCGGGGTTCGAAGGAGCCAAAGCCCAGGATCGAGACTTTTTTGCCTTCTACCACCGAATCAACGATGGTTTCGATGGCGGCGTCGACGACCATCGAAACATCAGTTTTGGTGAGTTCGGTGCGGGCAGCAACGAGATTAACGAGGTCAGCTTTGTTCATTGGTTGGGGGGGGCCTCCAGATTGGCGGTCGAGGGAACCAGTGATGAGGCGAGCCGATCCCGGGACCGACCGCCGAGGCAACGGGCGCGCTAATCGTATGGGCACTTGAGCGGCACGGCAACAGAAAATTCGCGACTAGACAAGGTTTTTGGCCCTAAACCGACCCTTTAGGCCACCGGGGACCCTGGCCCAGCCCCCCTCGGACAGCCCCGATTCAAAGGGGGTCGATCCCTTGCGACAACAGCATCTCGGCCTGTTTTTCCAGGTCGGCCAGCAGCTCCTCCCCTTTTCCCACCAGGGTTTCGCCCCGCAGGGCCCCCAGTCCGGCGCCGCTGGCGATCCAGCCAGGGGTGCCCGCCGGCAACCAGGCCCGCAGGGCCCGCAGGCTGGCGATTTGCCGGGGCCAGTGAAAAGTGCGGCGGCTGCGGCGGGGTTCCAGGCGGCCCGGCGCAACTGGCACCAGCAGGCGCCCGCAAAACAGACCCCCGCCATGGCCATTCCCGCCAGCGCCTCCGCCAAGGGCATGCAGCACACAGCTCCCGGGACTTGGCCCCGGTGTCCATAGCAACTGCAGTCCCGGTGCGAGGGCGTGCTCACGCCCGAAGGTTTCCAGGCCCTTGACCCCAGGCAGCAGGTAGGCCTCCTGTTCCTGCACCAGCACGGGCCAGCCGAGGGCCTCCTGCAGGGCCCGGCAGCGGCCGTGGCCGTACCGTCCCGTCAGCACGATCTGACCCGGACGGGGCCGGTGCTGCAGAAATGCCAGGTTGGCTTCGGTCAGCGCCGGAACATCGACCAGCAAATCGCCATCTGAATGCTCCAGAAACCAGGCGCTGCCGCCCTGGTTATCCCGGTTGGGGGCAAACAACCAGAGGTCGGAACGCACGGGCCGGGGGGGGCGCCCCGGTTCGCGGCTGTGCGGGGCCGCTGTCATGGCGGGTTCAACGCGAAACATTCGCTGGCATCAGGCCTAGCTTGGCCCCCAACCAGACCAGTGCCCTTTGTCGGCGATCCGGATCGGCCATCCCTCGCCCCTTGGGGCCAGCGTCACCAAGGCAGGCGTCAATTTTTCTGTGGTGGCGCCCCTGGCGACCCGGGTAGAGCTGTTGTTGTTCGCCTCCGGCTCCGCCCGCGAGCCCGAGCAGGTCATTGAGCTGGATCCGCGCCACCGCTCCGGCAACCATTGGCATGTGGAGGTGTTGGGTGTGGGCCTCGGCTGCTGCTATGGCTACCGGGTGTTTGGTCCGCTGCAGCCCGGCGGCCATGGCTTCAATCCCTCCAAGGTGCTGCTGGATCCCTGCGCCCGGGCGATCACCGGCTGGGATGTCTATGAACGCATGCAGGCAGTTGGGGCGATACCCAATACGGCCACCTGCCTCAAGGGGGTGGTCACCGAGCGGGACCGCTTCGATTTCGAGGCGGCGCCCCGGCCGCGTCACCCCTGGCAGACCTCCCTGATTTACGAACTGCATGTGGGAGGCTTCAGCCGCGGTCCTGACTGTGGGGTGGCCCCCGAGCGCCAGGGCACCCTGCTGGGGTTGATCGATCGCCTGCCCTACCTGCAGGACTTGGGGGTGACAGCGATCGAGTTGCTGCCGGTGATGGCCTTTGACCCCCAGGATGCCCCCATCGGCCGCTACAACCACTGGGGCTACAGCCCCTTGAGCTGGTTTGCGCCCCACCCCACCTATCTGGTCAGCGACGAGCCACTGCAGGCCCGTCAGGAGGTGCGCCAACTGGTGAGCGCCGCCCACCAAGCGGGTCTGGAGGTGATTTTGGATGTGGTCTACAACCACACCAGTGAGGGCAACCAGGCGGGGCCCACCTTGAGCTGGCGGGGCTTGGCCGATAGCCACTACTACCACCAGAATTCCAGCGGTGAATACTTGGATGTCAGTGGTTGCGGCAACAGCATCGCCGCCAATCGCCCCCTGGCCCGGCGCCTGATCCTGGAATCGCTGCGATGCTGGGCCATCGAGCTGGGCATCGATGGTTTCCGCTTCGATCTCGGCATTGCCCTGGCCCGGGGGGAGGAGTTGATGCCCCTCGACATGCCACCCCTGTTTGAGGAGATGGAGGCCGATCCCGACCTCAGCGACCTCAAGCTGATCAGTGAACCCTGGGACTGTGGCGGCCTCTACCGGCTGGCGGATTTTCCGGCCCAGCGGGTGGCCGCCTGGAACGGTCGCTTCCGGGATGATCTGCGCCGTTTCTGGAAGGGTGACGAGCGCTGCGCCTGGCTGCTGGGCCAGAGGCTCTCCGGCAGCCCCGATCTCTACGGCGGCCAGCCTGCACCCCTGGGCCGCCAGATCACCTTCCTCACCGCCCATGACGGCTTCACCCTGGCCGATTTAGTGAGCTACGACCGCAAGCACAACCTGGCCAATGGCGAAAACGACCGCGATGGCGATAACCACAACAACAGCTGGAACCACGGTGTCGAGGGTCCCAGCAGCGATAACGCCATCGAGACCCTGCGCCAACGCCAGTTGCGCAATCTGTTGACGACTCTGTTATTGGCCCCAGGGGTGCCGATGCTGCTGATGGGCGATGAGGTACGCCGCAGCCAGGGGGGCAACAACAACACCTGGTGCCAGAACAACCCCCTCGGCTGGATGCACTGGAACCCCGATGCCGACGATCGGGCCCTGATGGTCTTCTTGAAGCGTTTGATCAGCCTGCGCCAGACCCTGGCTCCCCTGCTCAATCCGGAGAATCCACTGGCCAGTTCTCCCCCTAGTGGGCCCAGGGACAGCGGCCTGCCCTGGCGCGAATGGCACGGGGTGGATTTATACAAACCTGACTGGGCCAGTTGGTCCCATTCCCTGGCCTGGAGCCTCAGTGACCTTGGGCGGGGCCCGCTGCTCTGGTGTGGCATGAATGCCTATTACGAACCCATGACCTTTGCGCTGCCGCTGGCCCCCCCGGGCTGGTTGCGGGTAATTGATACCGGCCTGCCCAGCCCCCAGGACCTGCGGGCCCAGCCCCAAGCCTGGTCCGAGCCCCAGGTCAAGCTGGCTGGCCGCAGCCTGGCCTTGATGGTGGCCGAACCACTGCTGCAGGGCGTGGATCTGGACGGCTCGGGGCCCTAGTAGGGGAACCTGGCAAGCTGATTTTCTTTGTGCCCAGGGCCGCAGGAAGGGTTGTCGAGCGTAGTGGTCGGAGCGCAACAAAGGGTAAACAGAGGTATGCAGGCGCCAGGGCCGCAAAGCCCCAAGGGCTGGGTCAACTGACCCCTTATGGCCAAGCATTGACCCTGGGGCGGGTAAGCGGCTGGGGCTGGCGGCAGTCTCCAGGAGCAAGCGAATCGGGACACAACCGGTAGCGTGGTTGCAGGTGTTCGTTAGGAGACGGCTTCGAGGAAGACATTCTGGATTGCTCGTCTAGAAAGGCAGTCGTTGAAGACAACCCTTGAAGGCCTCAGCAGAAGGCAGTTCAGGAAAGCTGTCCAAGAAAGCGGTCGCTGCAGCCAAGCGGTTGGTGATGATCCAGGTCTCGATCCAGGGGCCCCAGGTTTGCGGCATCGTGGCCCCTGCAATTGGAGTGGATGACCCATGGGGGTGGAGGTAGCCCTGGCCCTGTTGGAGCGCGATGGCCTATGGCTGCTGCAACTGCGCGACGACATTGAAGGCATCGTCGCCCCGGGCTGCTGGGGGTTGTTCGGCGGCCATCTGGAGCCCGGCGAAAGCCCGGAGGAGGGCCTGCGGCGGGAGCTTCAAGAAGAGATCGCTTACACGGCCGCCAACCTGCAGCCCTGGTGGCGCCTGGAGAACGATGGGCGTGTGCGCCATTTCTTTCGCGGCCCCTTGAGCTGTCCCCTTGGCGATCTGCGCCTGCTGGAGGGCCAGGACCTGGCCCTGGTGAGCCTCAAGGAGCTCCGTACGGGCCAGGTCTGGAGTGCCAAGATCCGCCAGCACCGCCCCTTGGCCCCTTCGCTGCAGATGATCGTGGCCAGGTTGGCAGGCAGCGCTGCAAGCCAGCAAAAATGAGCTAAGGCACGGCGGCGGAGTTGTTACCGGGACCTTGCGAGCAAGGCCAGCTAAGATTGAACGGCAAGGCTGACTGGCTGGGACATGAATTGAACGCCAGCCTTGCCTTACCTAAAATCGGCTCCGACTTGCGAGGGCATAGTCCCTCTCCTTCTCCATGGCATCAGATCAGGATCTGCCCCGCACTGTGCTTCCCATTCCCGACCGGGAGCACCAGGGGCTGACGACATTTGATGCCAAGGATCCGGACACCCATTACCCACCGATTCAGCCCCTGCGCCCTCCCGCCGGCGCCCCCAACGTGCTGGTGGTGCTGCTTGATGATGTCGGTTTCGGCGCCTCCTCTGCCTTCGGGGGCCCCGTGCACACTCCCACCGCCGAGCGGTTGGCGGCCCAGGGCCTCAAGTTCAACCGCTTTCACACCACCGCCCTTTGCTCACCCACCCGGGCGGCCCTGCTCACCGGCCGCAACCACCACTCGGTGGGCTTTGGGGCGATCACCGAGATGGCCACCTCGGCGCCGGGCAACAACTCCTTGCGGCCCAACAGCTGCGCGCCCCTGGCCGAGGTGCTCAAGCTGAATGGCTATGCCACGGCCCAATTCGGCAAATGTCACGAGGTGCCGGTGTGGGAAACCAGTCCGGTGGGGCCGTTCAACAGCTGGCCCAGCGGCGGCGGCGGCTTTGAGTATTTCTATGGCTTCATCGGTGGCGAAACCAACCAATACCAACCGGCCCTCTATGAGGGCACCACACCGGTGGAGCCGGACCGCAGCCCCGAGGATGGCTACCACCTAACCGAAGACCTCTCCCGCAAGGCCCTGCGCTGGGTGCGGCAACAAAAATCATTAACGCCCGATAAGCCCTTTTTCATCTACTGGGCCCCCGGCGCCACCCATGCTCCGCATCACGTACCGGCTGAGTGGGCCGACAAATACAAGGGCAAATTTGATCAGGGCTGGGACCAACTCCGCCAGGAAACCCTGGAGCGTCAAAAACGACTCGGGGTGGTGCCAGCCGAAACCCTCCTCACCGAGCGCCATGGCGAAATCCCAGCCTGGGACGAGATCGCCGACGACATGAAGCCTGTGCTGGTGAGGCAGATGGAAGTTTATGCGGGCTTCCTGGAACATGTGGACCACCACCTCGGCCAGCTGGTGGACGGCCTAGCCGACCTTGAAATCCTTGATAACACCCTAATTTATTATATTCTTGGTGATAATGGTGCCTCGGCTGAAGGGTCGCTGCAAGGTACCTTCAATGAGATGATCACCCTGCAGGGATTCGGCCATCTCGAAACAGCCGACTACCT
>JBBASD010000135.1:0-5515 GCA_040399485.1 Cyanobium sp.
GTGAAACGGACGGTCCTGGTGGCCAGGTGAACCTCGCGCAGAAAGTCCCCCAGGCCGATCACCAGGGCCCCGGTGGCGCCGAAAAAGAGTCCGCCGACCACCCAGGTGAACTCCGTTTTGAGCAGCCCCCCCAAAAACAGGGCCGGCAGGATGGCGCAGACCAGCAGGGCGGCCAGGGTGGTGGCGTAGATCGCCCGACTGGTGAGCCGCAGGCGCCGCTCCAGGTGGCCCAGTTCCACTGCGGATTCGTGATGGGCCCCGTGACGAGAGCTGCCATGGAGATGGCGCCCCCGTTCGACGATGCGGGACAGCCGGCCCGTCATCACATTGAGAAGGCTGGAGATGCCCGTCAGCAGAAAGGCCGGTGTCAGCGCCAGTTGGATCGCGGAGGTGACACCGCCATCCATGGCGTTGGTGTGATGCAGCAGGGGCAATGGCACAGATCATCCGCACGATGCTGGTTCAGCTTGCGGCATTGAGGATTTCGATAATGGCTGCGTATGCCCGTTGTCAGTTAGGTATCTGCAGCCAATCGCCTTGGTGACCTGACGCACATCTCGGTGTATCCGCCGCTATTGAAGTCGGGCTAGATCGCTCCGAGCGAGATAACCGAAGGGCCCTTTCCCTGGAGAAATAGCCACCCCTGCAAGCCCAATCGGCCAAGTGTCCACGGCAAGAGAAGCGCACAGTAGTGACGACATACCATAAGTTAAGAAAAGTAACAGAGTAAAGCTTTCTAGCATTATCTTTGTCTGTTGCTATTCTATTCACCTGCATCTTCTCCCCATGTTTATAACGGGTTTCAATTTTGTTAATGATGTACTTACCAGCTCAAATGATGCTACAGATGTCATAAACGGGCTGTCTGGTAATGATACAGTAAGCTATGCTTTATCAACAGCTGTCAATGTTTCTCTTTCCATTGCAGGCCCCCAGAACACTGGGGGATCGGGAGTTGATACCCTTATTTCAATTGAGAATATAACCGGCAGCGATTTCAATGATACGCTGCAGGGAGATGGTGGAAATAATGTATTGAATGGAGGGCTGGGCAGTGATTTTGTCAGTTACTCCAGTGCTACCGGGTCGGTAACCATTGACTTGGGTGGCTTTGCCACTGGCGCCGCTGGATTTGATACATTAATTAGCATTGAAAATGCCATAGGTTCTAGCTTCGCCGATACGATTATTGGCAATAGTTTTAATAATGTCATTGCCTCAGGGGATGGGAATGATTACATTGTTGCCTCACTTGGTTCCGATGTGATTGATGGTGGCCTTGGAACAGATACGGTGAGTTATTCCACTCTCATTGGCCCAATTAGCCTAGGAGCTTTTGGGGTGGTCACCAAGTCGCCCGGTGTGACGGATCAGCTCAACCTTGTTGAAACAATTATTGCCACCGGAAGCAACCAAGATACGATTAATTTAAGCCTGGCAACGGGTCCAGCTGCCGTTAGTACAACAGTGAATCTAGCTGGGGCGTTAAATAACGTTCAGGTGAACCTCAGCGGTGGTGCACCTGCCATCAACCTTACTGCTTTGCAATTTGAGAATGTCGTTGGTAGTGGTGTTGCCGATACCATCACAGGCAATAACCTTGCTAACAATCTCAGTGGCAATGGTGGCAATGACATCATTGCTGGGGGCTTCGGTAATGACACCATCGCTGGTGGCCTTGGCAATGACACGCTAACTGGTGATGCCGATAACGACTTCTTTGTGTTTGGTGACATTGGTGCCGCCAATAGAGATACCATAATTGGCTTTTCTGCTGTGCAAGACACGATTTTACTTAACAATAGCCTCGACTCGTCACTCACGGGTTCGCTGGCGAATGGAATCAAGGGACTCGCATTCGTGGGCGGTAACGTAGCTGGCAACATTCTAAGCAGCGCTTTCTTCTTTAAGGGTAACGGGTTTACCGGAATCGGCGCTGGTTTTGCCACTGGTATCTATGTAGACACTACCGGCGCTGGCAACATTTATTATAATGACGCCACTGCCGCTGGCAGCTCTATCTTCGCCAGTGTCGGAGCTGCAGCAGCAACTTTGACAAACGCGGACTTTGTTTACGCCGGCGGTGCCTCTGGCGGTCCGATCTTCCCTGTCTTGGGCGGTTACACTGACGGTCCCGCTGTCAGCACTAACTTCCCTGTCTTGGGCGGTTTCGAAGTTGCTGAAACATCACCTTTTACAACCGACAACCTTTCTTTAGCCGTCTTGGCTGTCTGATCGATTGAATTCAATCTCCATAAGCACCCGCCAGTGGCGGGTGCTTTTTTTGTTGATCTGCCATGGCCCTCCGCCCGTCTGACCACATTTCGCCCCTGGCAGACGGCCCAGCTCCAGCTGGGGTGCCAGCCCACGCCCAAGTCCCTAGGCTTAGCCCATGCCTATCCCCTCCTGGCCGCCCCTGGCCCAGCGTCAGCGGTTGCCGGAGCTGATGGACCAGCCCGGTCTCGATCCTGAACTGCATGCCAATGCCTTGGTGGGCTTGAGGCGTATTAATGCGGTCAGCCGCAGTGCCGCCAGCCTGTTCGCGCCGATTCGCGCCCTGGCCCGCAGCCTGCCCCCAGGCGCCGCCCCCCTGCGGCTGCTGGACGTGGCCTGCGGCGGGGGAGATAACGCCCTGGACCTGGCGGCCCTGGCCCAGCGCCAGGGCCTGGACCTGGCCGTGGAGGGTTGTGACATCAGCCCCCAGGCCGTCGTTTTGTCCCAGGCCAGGGCCCGCGAGCGGGGGCTGGAAGCCTCCTTCTTTGTTGCCGACGTTTTGGCCGATTCCCTGCCCGATCGTTTTGACATCATTGTCAGTTCGCTGTTTCTGCATCACCTCGATACGGCCGACGCCGAAACCCTGTTGGCCCGCCTCGCCGCCAGCAGCCGCCGGCTGCTGTTGATCAGCGATTTGCTGCGCACCCCCCTGGGCTACGGCCTGGCCTGGGCCGGCACCCGGTTGCTGTCGCGCTCGCCGATTGTGCACATCGATGGCCTGCTGTCGGTGCGCGGGGCCTTTCAGATGCATGAGGTGGCGGCCATGGCCGCACGGGCCGGCCTCGATGGCGTCGATCTGCGGCGCTGCTGGCCCGAGCGTTACCTGCTGCGTTGGGCCCGTGGCTGATCCTTTGCCTACCGGTCGCTGGCCGGTGGTTGTGGTCGGGGCCGGTCCCGCCGGCGCCCTGGCCGCCCTAAGGCTCGCTCGCCAGGGAGTGCCTGTGTTGCTGGTCGAGCGGCGCCGTTTCCCCCGCTGGAAGGTCTGCGGCGCCTGCCTCAGTGGCCAGGCCCTGGCGGCCCTGGAGCAGGCCGGCCAGGGCCCCCTGCTCGATCAGCTCGGCGCCCGCCCCCTGCGGTCTTTGCAGCTGGGCCTGCAGGGGGCCCGAGCGGAGCTGGCCCTGCCGGCCGGGCGGGTCCTCTCGCGGCTGGCCCTGGATCAGGGGCTGGTGGCGGCCGCCGTAGCCGCCGGCGCCACGTTGGTGCCCGAGACGATGGCCGAGCTGGGGCCAGCCGCTGCGGGGGCACGGGCGGTGCAGCTGCGCCGCGGCAGGGAGTCGGCAACGGTGCAGGCCGAACTGGTGCTGGTGGCGGCGGGGCTGGCCCACCGTTGCTTGCGGCAGCTGCCCGAAGTGGCCACCCGCATCCAAACTGGTTCCCGTATAGGCGCTGGTTGCCTCCTGCCTGCCCCCAACCACGGCCCCCACGATCCGGCGATCGCGACCTATGGCGATGGCAGGCTCCACATGGCCATCGGCCGCCACGGCTACGTCGGGCTGGTGCGCCTTGAGGATGGGGCCCTCAATGTGGCCGCCGCCTTCGATGGCGCCGCCCTGGCCGCGGCCGGCGGGCCTGCCGCTGCGGCCAGCCAGGTGCTGAGCGAGGCCGGCTTCGACCCCTTGCCCGCCCTTATCCCGGCCGCCTGGCAGCGCACTCCCGCCCTCACCCGCCGTAGTCGCCCCCTGGCGGGCTATCGCTATCTGTTGCTGGGCGATGCCGCTGGCTACGTCGAACCGTTCACGGGCGAGGGCATGGGCTGGGCCCTGATGGCGGCCCTCAGCAGCACCCCCCTGGCCCTCGCCGCCCTAGACGGCGGCTGGGACGACCAACTCGCCCGGGACTGGAGCCGATCCCAAGCCGCCCTGATGGCCCGCCGCCAGCGCCTCTGTCAGGCCCTGGCCCTGGTGTTGCGCCGGCCCTGGAGCAGTCGTGTTGTCTTTGACGCCGTGCGCCGTTGGCCCAGCCTGGCGCCGCTATCGACCCCATGCCCGTGAACTTGCTGGGGATCGGCACCGCCCTGCCATCCCATCGCCTCAGCCAGGCCGAATCGGCCGCCATGGCCCAGCGCCTCTCGGCCACCAATGACGTCCAGGCCACCCTGCTGCGGCGTTTGCAGCGCCGTTCCGGCGTGGCCTTCCGCCACAGCGTGCTGCTGGCGGAAGGCCACGGCACGCTGCCTGATCGCCTGCCCTTTTACACAGGCGCCAACCCCACCACCGCCGAGCGCATGGCCCGCTTCGCCGCCGAGGCCGGTCCCCTGGCCCTGCGGGCCAGCAGCGCTGCCTTGGCTGTTGCCGCCGTCGATCCGGCTGCGATCACCCATCTGGTGACGGTGTGCTGCACCGGCTTCCAGGCCCCCGGCTTCGACCTGGACCTGATCCAGGGGCTGCCGTTGGCCGCCGATGTGGCCCGCACCCAGGTGGGTTTCATGGGCTGCCACGGGGCCCTCAACGGCCTGCGCGTCGCCCATGCGTTTGTCGAGGCCGATGCCAGCGCCAGGGTGCTGCTCTGCGCCCTCGAACTCTGCAGCCTGCATCAACAGCTGGGATGGCACCCCGAGCGGGTGGTGGCCAATGCACTGTTTGCTGATGGCGCCGCCGCCACGGTGTTGGCCGCCGCGGGGCGCGGGCCGCTGCCGGTCGCCGGCCCCTGGCGGCTCTTGGCGTCCGGTTCGACGGTGCTGCCGGATAGCGCCGATGCCATGGCCTGGACCATTGGCGACCACGGCTTCGAAATGGGCTTGTCGCCGCGGGTGCCGGCCCTGATCGCCGCCCGCTTGGCCCCCTGGCTGGATGGCTGGCTGGCCGCCCAGGGGCTCGATCGGGCGGCCATCGGCTCCTGGGCCCTGCATCCAGGCGGGCCCCGCCTGCTGGAGTCGGTCCGCGATTGTCTCGGCCTGCCCGCCAGCGCCATCGAACCCTCCACTGCGGTGCTGCGGGAGTGCGGCAACATGTCGTCCGCCACGATCCTGTTCATCCTCGATCGCCTGCGCCTTGCCGGCGCCCCCCTCCCCTGCGTGGCCCTGGCCTTCGGCCCGGGCCTCTGCGTCGAGGCCGCCCTGCTGGGCTGAGGGGCAGGGCCCCAGGAGCCATGGCACCATGCAGCCCCCTGCGTTGCGGCCGCCATGGTCGATTCCGCCTTGGATCCCCAGGCCCAGTTGGTGGCGATCGCCGGCGCCTTCGATCTGCCGGCCCCCGTATCCAGGGTGGCGCCCCTGGGCAACGGCAATGTCAATGCCACCTAT
>JBBASD010000135.1:5615-6879 GCA_040399485.1 Cyanobium sp.
TCCCATGACACCCTCAATGCCGTGGAGCAGGCCCGCGAGCTGGGCTATGGCCTCGGACGCTTCCATGCCCTGATCAGCGACCTGCCCCCCGAGCTGCTGGCCGACACCCTGCCCGGCTTCCATGTCACCCCCACCTATCTGCAGGCCTATGACGCTGTCCTGAGCGGCAGCGATCGCGCCAATGAGCCGGCCGTTGGCGATTGCCGGTCTTTCGTGGCGGCCCGCCGCTCTTTTGCGACGGTGCTGGAGGATGCGGTGGATGCGGGGCTGTTGATGCCCCGCCCGATCCACGGCGATCCCAAGGTCAACAATGTGTTGCTGGATCGAGCCAGCGGCCGGGCCATCGCCCTGGTCGATCTCGATACGGTCAAGCCGGGATTGGTCCATTACGACATCGGCGATTGCCTGCGATCGGGTTGCAATCGCCTCGGCGAAGAAACCGACGATCTGGATCAGGTGGGCTTCGATCTTGAGTTCTGCGAGGCGATTTTGACGGGCTACGCCGACGCCGCCCGCCAGGTGCTCAGCGATGCCGATCTGGACTATCTCTATGACGCCATCCGCTTAATCAGCTTCGAGCTGGGATTGCGCTTCCTCAGCGATTACCTGGCCGGTGATGTCTATTTCCGGGTCACCCATCCCCAGCAGAATCTGCAGCGGGCCCGGGTGCAATTCCGCCTCACCGCAGACATCGAAGCCAAGGAGGACGCAATTCGCGCCATTATCGAGCGCCTGCGCTGAGCCCACCATGCTCGCCCTGGAACCCTTCGGGGGCCTGCCCCATCCCCCCGATCTGACCGTCTCCGGCCAGGCAAGTCGCCAGGCCGGGCGCCAAGCCGGCCACCAAGCCGGCCGCCTGGAGCTGGTCTGGCGTCTGACCGGCGATCTGGATGCCCTCGTCCTGCCGGAGCCCCGCGAATCCCGCCGCCGCTGCGATGGCCTCTGGCAGACCACCTGCCTGGAGGCCTTCTGGGGCTTTGCCGGCCAGGAGGCCTACTGGGAACTGAACCTGGCCCCCAGCGGCGACTGGAACCTCTATCGCCTCAGCCACTACCGGGGGCCGCTGACTCCTGTGGCCCTGGAAGTGCCGCCCGCCTGGAAAGTGCGGCGCATTTCAAGGGAGTTGGAGGTGGCTGTGGAGCTGGATCTAAGCGAGGTGGCCGGTCGGGGTGAACTAGGGGCGGCAGGTCTTCCCCTGGAGGTGAGCCTGACGGCGGTGATCGATCAGGTGGGTCAGGGGGTCAGCTACTGGGCTCTGGCCCAT
>JBBASD010000136.1:0-6850 GCA_040399485.1 Cyanobium sp.
AGCCATGGCCCAGGCCGCCATCACCATCGGCTCCAAAGTGCGGGTGCTCAGGGTCCGCGACCGCATCCCCGCAGACCTCGTTTCAACCCTGAAGGCTGATCCCACCGGCACTGTCAAGGGCTACCGGGTCACCGACGGCAAGGGCATCGGTGTCGTCGTGGACCTCAACGGTGGCGGCACCACCTGGTTCTTCGACGACGAAATCGGCCCCGCCTGATCGGCCCATCCCTGCGGCGAGCCCCCGTGACCGAACCGACCCCAAGCCAAGCCCCTGCGGAAAAGAAGGGCAGCGCCACCCGCCAGATCCTTGGCATGAAGGGGGCGAGCACCTCTTCCAACATCTGGAAAATCCGGCTTCAGCTAATGAAGCCGGTCACCTGGATCCCCCTGATCTGGGGGGTTCTGTGCGGTGCTGCTGCCTCAGGCCATTTCCAGTGGCGCCCCCAAGAGGTGCTGGCCTCTCTGGCCTGCATGTTGATGAGCGGTCCCCTGTTGGCCGGGTACACCCAGACCCTCAACGACTTCTACGACCGCGATATCGACGCCATCAACGAGCCCTACCGGCCGATCCCCTCTGGGGCGATCCCCTTGGGGCAGGTCAAGCTGCAGATCATCGTGTTGCTGCTGGCGGGTTTGGGTGTGGCCTACGCCCTTGATCGCTGGGCTGGCCACACCACGCCTGTGCTGCTGTTGTTGGCCCTGGGAGGATCATTCGTCAGTTACATATATTCTGCCCCGCCCCTCAAGCTCAAACAAAACGGCTGGTTGGGCAATTACGCCCTGGGCGCCAGCTACATCGCCCTGCCCTGGTGGGCGGGCCAGGCCCTGTTTGGCCAACTCACCTGGACGACGGCGCTATTGACCCTCGCCTATAGCCTGGCTGGTCTGGGCATTGCCGTGGTCAACGATTTCAAGAGTGTGGAAGGGGACAAGGCCCTTGGGCTTCAATCCCTGCCGGTGGCCTTTGGCATCAAACGGGCCAGTTGGATCAGCGCCGCGATGATCGACCTGTTCCAGTTGGCCATGGTCGTCGTATTGATCGCGATCGGTCAGAATCTGGCCGCAGTAATTCTGGTGCTGCTGATTATACCGCAGATCACCTTTCAAGACATCTGGCTGTTGCGCGATCCAGTTGCCTTTGATGTCAAATACCAGGCCAGTGCCCAGCCTTTTTTGGTGCTTGGCATGTTGGTTACGGCCTTGGCAATTGGCCATAGCAGCCTGATTACGGGGACTTTGGCGCTTTGACTCGCCTGCAACCCGATCAACGACTCCCGGATCCCCGCTGGGGCCCCGCCCTGCGCCGCCGTGAAAAATCAGGCCGCCTGGCTCCCGCTCCTCTGCCCAGTGGTCGCCCTTCTGGTCTCTGGTGGCCGGCTCTGCTGGCAGGTGGTTTGGGCGTAGCCGCCGCCTTCGGCCAGAACCTTTTGATCGCCGGCGTCGATTCCTTGCTCCCCGATGCCCGTGGCATTGGCGCTTTTTCGCGACCGGGCACCCTCACCATCCTGTCGGCCGATGGCGAAGTGGTCTACAAGCAGGGTCCGGCCACCCGGGAGAAGCTGCCCAGCGGCCAGATGCCCCTGTTGCTGCAAAAGGCTTTCGTGGCCGCTGAAGATCGCCGTTTTTACCAGCACGATGGCGTCGACAACGTCGGCATCCTGCGGGCCATGCTTCGCAACCTCAGCCAGGGCTCGGTGGAGGAGGGCGCCAGCACGATCACCCAACAGCTTGCCCGTACAGTCTTTCTTAGCCAAGATCGCACCCTCTTGCGCAAGCTCAAGGAGGCGGCGCTGGCGGGCAAGATCGAACGTCAGCTCACCAAGAAGCAGATTCTTGAGCAATATCTCAATTATGTCTATTTAGGCTCTAGTGCCTACGGAGTTTCCGACGCTGCCTGGGTGTATTTTTCTAAAAAACCCGATCAACTCACCCTGCCTGAGGCGGCCCTGATTGCCGGCTTGCCACCCGCACCTTCAGTTTATTCACCTCTGGTCAATCCCAAGCTTGCTTTGGAGCGCCGCGCCACGGTGTTGCGGCGGATGCGCGAGATGGATTATATCGACGACCGCCAGCTTGAAACGGCTCAAGCCGCGCCCATTGGTCTAAAGCCTGCCGAACCCAAGTATTTCGTCAATCCCGCCCCCTGGTTCACTAGCTGGTTGGAGCAGGAGCTGCCCAAGGTGCTCACCAAGGAGCAACTTGAGCTGGGCGGCCTCACGATCCACTCTGGTCTCAAGCCTGAATGGCAGGCCCGCGCCCAGGAGGCTGTCAACACCTACGCCTCAGGCGGCATGGAAGGGGCCCTGGTGGCCATGGAGCCCGGAACCGGCTTGGTGCGGGCCATGGTGGGCGGCACGGATTGGGAGCGCAGTCAGTTCAATCGGGCCATTCAGGCCCTGCGTTCGCCCGGTTCCACCTTCAAACTATTTGCCTATACGGCCGCCCTGCAATACGGCATGCGGCCAGAAGATACCGTTGCCAATCGTGAGCGCTGTTACCAGGATGGTTGGCCCCCCAGGCGCTTCTGCATCCCTGGTAGCGGCGGCCGCGTCACGCTGCTAACGGCCGTTACCAATTCCATCAATCCCGCTGCCGTGGCGACGGCCGAAAAGGTGGGTTATCCCCGGGTAATCGGCGTGGCCCGCCAGCTTGGCATCACCGGCGAACTGGGGGAATACCCCTCCATGGTGCTGGGGGCCAATGAGAAATACGTGCTTGAAATGACGGCCGCCTACGCGGCGATTAACAACCGTGGCCTATACGTGGCGCCCACACCTTTCGATCTGATTTATGGCCCCGATGGCGCCTTGATCTGGAGTCGACGCCAGAAGGCCAAGCCCCCCCGTCGCGCTGTCAGCAGCGATGTGGCCGACGCCATGATGTACATGCTACGCAATGTGGTTCGCGCTGGAACAGGTCGCCCTGCGGGTCTGGCCGATCGGCCGGTGGCGGGCAAGACCGGCACTGCCGAGGGGGGTCGAGACCTGTGGTTCATCGGTTCGATTCCCCAGCTGACCACTGCGGTTTGGTTCGGTTACGACCAAAACTGGAAGACCAGCAGCAGCAGCGTGCAGGCCGCCTATGCCTGGAACGCCTTCATGTCGAAGATCGTCAAGGACATCCCCGTTCGCGAATTTCCCCCCAAGCCCGAGCTCACGGGAGAATTCATCCCCTATGTCCCCCCCAAGCTGCCCAACAAGGGCAAAAGCAAGGACAACAACAGCCAGCCCACCCCGATAGCCCCCGATCGCTGGGAGCCTCCGTCGAGTTGGACGCCCCCCGCAGCCGAGCCCAATCGGGCCGAAGATGCTCCCCGCCGGCGCTGGACACCGGAACCCATTGATCCGGTCCCCTCTGACCCCGGTACCGCCCGCCAAAGCGAGCCGCCGGTCCCAGAAACACCCCGCTGGCAGCCTCCCGCCCGGGAAGAACGCCCCTGGCAGCCTCCGGCCCCAGAACCACGCCGCTGGCAACCTCCTGCCCGGGAGGAACGGCGTGCCGAACCAACTGCACCTATAGCCGCCCCGGCCCCCGCTCCATCGCCGGCCCCCGTCGCTGCCCCTGCGCCGACTGCGGCCCCGGCCCCGCCGTCGCCGCCGCCGCCGGTGAGCCCGCCGCCCCCCTTGCCCTAGCCAGGCCCCAAACCTTGCCCTGGGTCGTCAAGCTGCCGGGGTTCCAGGACGGCGACGTAAAAGCCATCACCAGCCTGGGGTGCAGGCCACCATTGATGTTGGTGGATCAAGTGCCAGCTGGGATGGCCGGCCAGAAAAGCTTTAACCACCTCACTGTTCTCCCGGGGATGCACCGTGCAGGTGGCATAAACCAGGCGTCCAGCGGGCCGCAGCAGGGGGGCCAGGCGTTCAAGCAGCCGCAGTTGCTGCTTGGCCAGTTCGTCAATGGTGTCGGGCTGGATTCGCCAGCGGGCATCGGCATGGCGGGCCAGGGTTCCCAGCCCTGAACAAGGGGCATCCACCAGAATTCGATCAAAGGAACCGCGCCATTGGGGCCGTGATTCGAGCAGGTCGGTGGCGTCGGCCGCAAGCGCTTGCAGGCTGGCGATGCCCATTCGCTCGGCGTTGGCAACCACCTTTTTGAGCCGAGCCTCGGAGCGATCCACCGCCCAGATTTCGCCCTGATCATCCATCAACTCCGCCAGCTGGGTGGACTTGCCTCCAGGGGCGGCGCAGGCATCCAGCACCCGCTGCCCCGGCTGTGGTGCCAGCAGGGGGACGATGGCCTGGGCCGTGCGGTCCTGAACGCACCAGTGACCTTCATTGAAACCTGGCAGCCCCCGGAGATCGCCGCTGGCCCCTGCCAAGCACAGGCCCCATTCCTGGTCTGCCAAGGCTCTGGCCGTCAGTCCCGCAGCCCCAAAGGCCGCCAGGACCTCCGCCCGGCTGCTCCGCCGTCGGTTGATGCGCAAGTCAAGGACCGGGGGTGTGTTGCTGGAGCGTCCAAAGGCCTCGGCCTCTTCCGGTCGGCACCAATGCAGGAGTTGGGTCGCCAGCCAGGGGGGCAGGGAGTGGCGCAGGGCCAGGCTGTCGGCCGCCGCATCGGGTAAGGCCAGTCCTCGCCAAGGGTTGAGGGGCCTTGCGGCATCAGCATCGGTGTTGGTCTCCTGGAGATCGTGGGCCCGGGCCACGGCCCGCAGCAGGCCATTGACAACTGGAGCCAGCCTGGCAAAGCCCGCTTCCTTGGCCAGCTGAACGCTGGTGTTGACGGCGGCGGAGGCGGGCACCCGGCTGCTGAACAGCAGTTGGTAGAGCCCGATGTGCAACAACCAGCGCAGTCGGGGTGGCTGGCGGTTGGCCTTGAGCCGGCCGTGGGCATCGATCCAGGCATCGAGCAACAACCGCTGGCGGATGGCCCCGTAGGCAAGTTCGGTGGCCAGTCCCCGATCGAGGGGCGCCAGGCTGGTTTTTGCCAGTTCTCTTTCCAGGGCGTTGTCTGCAAAAGCCCCCGCAGCCACCGCCTCCAGCACCTTCCAGGCGAGGCGACGGGGGGCGAGACCGTCGTGTTGTCCGGTCGCGATGGGATCTTGGGGGGCCTTCACGGCTGCTGCTCGTGTTGGCTGTCGCTGCGCCAGCGATGACGATGGAGGGGGAGTCGGCCCTGGGGGTCCACCGGAATGCCTTCGGCCAGCAGCAGATCCCTTTGCATCCAGTCACTGCCCTCGCGTGACAGGCTCATGGCGAGGCGACCCTGGGCATTGACCACCCGGTGCCAGGGCAGGGGCGAAGGCAGGGGCAGGCGCCTGAGGGCCCAACCCACTTGCCTGGCGCATCCCCATTCCCCCATGAGTTCGGCGATCTGGCCATAGGTGGCCAGTTGGCCGAAGGGGATGCGGGCGACTTGTTGGTAGGCCCTTTGGTCGAAGCTGGTTTCCTTCATTGGCTCCATCATGGGATGCGGCGCTCGCTGGCATTGCTGGAGGGCCCGACCGAATCCTTTGGTTCGCCCTTTCACCTTCCCATCCTGGAGCAGCCGTCTGGCGGCTTTTAACCATGCCCCTGCTTGCACGCCGTTTCGAACGTCTCCAGTCGGTTCTTGATCACCGCATGGCAGACCTCACCGTGCTTTTGGAGCAGGTGGAGAAGCCCCACAATCTTTCGGCGATCCTGCGTAGTTGTGATGCGGTGGGGGCGTTGGAGGCCCATGCGGTCTGCCGTGCGGGCCGTCTACCCACGTTCAACAGCACGGCCCAGGGCAGTCAGAAGTGGGTGCCTCTCAAGTTGCATTCCAGCACCGAAGCGGCCATGGCCGAACTCAAGCAGCGCGGCTTCCGGTTGTATGGCACCCACCTGGGCCGCTCCGCCATTGACTATCGCTCTTGTGATTTCACCTGTCCCACGGCCTTTGTGCTGGGGGCCGAGAAGTGGGGACTCAGTGAGACAGCAGCTTCGCTTGTTGATCAATCCCTTTATATTCCAATGCGGGGCATGGTGCAATCCTTAAATGTGTCTGTGGCGGCGGCAATTCTTTTATTTGAGGCCTTGCGCCAGCGCCAAATTGCCGGCCTCGTGCCTGAGCACGCAGAAGGGCTCAGTGCCGATGAGTATGGTCGCCAGCTTTTTGCCTGGTCCTATCCCCAGGTGGCCCGTTGGTGTGATCAGCAAGGACGGCCCTATCCGGCCCTGACCGCCGCAGGCGAGATCGCCCAGTCCCTGGCCAGGGATGGCAGCTTGCCCCAGTGAGCAGGTGGCGCGCCATCAAAGAAGGGTCTAGAAGCGAGAACCGCCTTCCAGGGCGCGGACACTGGGAAGCCAGAGCACCAGGGCCAACAAAGCCATCTCCAGCAACAGCAGTCGGCCCCCAAGCAATACAACCAGGGCGAATGCCACCGCCAGAATGCGCATCAACATCATCACCACATCGTCTAGCTGGCGCCCTCCCTTAGTCCACAACAAAAGAGCCAGACCAAGAAAAAGCAGGTCAAGCCAGAGGGGCATTCCCGGACAAGAGCAAGTTTTTTCAGCATAGGTTCCCCAGCGGGCCGCGTCCATGCACCTGGTTCTTGAGCAGAGTCCCACCCCCATTTACCAGCGGCTGATCGCGGGGCTTTCCCGGGCCTTGGTGGCGGCGGGCCATCGGATCAGCCTGCTGGATCCGACCGATTTCAGCGCCGGGTCCCTTGCTGGCTCACCAGATGGGTCCTTTGATGGCAACCTGACGCGGCTGGCCATGGGCGGGGTGGCTGAGGTGGGCTTGCGTCGTTCCTTGTTTTGGGATCGGCTGGACTGCCTTGAGGCCGATGCCCTGATCATCGTCAGTCCGATCAGCCTGCTGGCCGGCTTTGAGCTGGGGCGGGGCACTTTTCTCTACGAACAGGCCAAGGCACCCTTGGTTTTTC
>JBBASD010000137.1:0-5310 GCA_040399485.1 Cyanobium sp.
GGCCGCTCTTGCAGATCGCCCGGAATTCTTCCGGGTTGTAGGCGATGCCACCGCCGGAGCCGCCCAGGGTGAAGGCCGGCCGGATGATGCGCGGATAGGTCCCAATCGTCTCGCCGACCTCCTCGGCCTCCTCCAACGTATTGGCGATGCCCGAGGGGCACACGGCCACACCGATGCGGGCCATGGCCTCCTTAAACAGCAGCCGGTCCTCCGCCATGCGGATCGCCTCCAGGTTGGCGCCGATCAAGGTGACGCCAAAGCGCTCCAAGGTGCCGTCTTCCGCCAGGGCCACGGCCAGGTTGAGGGCCGTCTGCCCCCCCATGGTCGGCAGCAGGGCATCGGGCCGCTCCCGCTCAATCACCCGGGCCACCACCTCCGGTGTCAGCGGCTCGATGTAGGTGCGATTGGCCAGATCCGGGTCGGTCATGATCGAGGCCGGATTGCTGTTGACCAGCACCACCTCGTATCCCTCCGCCCTTAGGGCCTTGCAGGCCTGGGTGCCCGAATAATCGAACTCACAGGCCTGGCCGATCACGATTGGACCGGACCCCAACAGCAGGATGCGCCTGAGATCCGTGCGGCGGGGCATGGGGGTTGGCAGCCAAACGGGCCCAGCCTCTCACGCTCGCCGGCCATCCCTACCAATCCCGGGGGCCCGATTCCGGGGGTGCATGGTTAGGGTGGGGTTATTCAGATGTGCCTGTAACCCGGCGATGAGCGAACTCCAGCGCTTGAAGGGGCTCCTTCCCCCTGAGATGCAGAGCTGGGTGTTTGTCGAAGCTTCAGCCGCCGTCGACCCACCCCTGATCAGCATCGAAGAGATCGGCCGCGACGAGATCGAGATCCAGATCGACCTGCAGAAATGGGATGCCCTGGCCCTCGACCACCGCAACCTGCTCTTCTGGCATGAGGTTGGTCGCATCCAGAACGACACCGTCCCCCGCGACGGCTGGGAAATGGCAGCCCTGGCCATCGGCCTCGGCGGCGCCATCGGCGAGCTGTGGGTGCAGGACGGCCTTTTGTTGATCATGGCGATGGGCCTCTCCGGCTTTGCCGGCTATCGCCTCTATCTCAAAAACAACAACGAGAAGCGCCTGCGCGACGCCATCAGTGCCGACGAGCGGGCCATCGACCTGGCTTGTCGCTTCGGTTACACCCTGCCCAATGCCTACAAGAGCCTGGGCGGCGCCCTCAAGGAGCTGGTTGAGCAAACCCGCAAGAAACGCCGTCGCGCCTTCTACGAAGATCGCCTTGAGGCCCTGCGCAAGAGTGCCGGCAAGGCCCGCGCCGAAATGGCCCAGCAGGAGGGCTCCCGCCAATCCGTAAGTAGTGAGAACGTTTATGGCTGATGTCGCCAGGCTTGATGGGCCCTTCGCCCCCGCAACAATCGTCGCCCCCGAAGCCAACGTCCCACCCAGACCATCCGCCCCCAGACCTCCCGCCTCAAGCGCCCCGGGAGTGCCTGGACTCGACAGCCATGCCTTGGCCCTGCTGGCCGCCGAGGCCTGCGATGACCGCAAGGCCGTTGATATCCGCCTGATCGGCGTTGAGGCCATTTCCTCGTTGGCCGACTGGTTTGTGATCTGCAGCGGCCTTTCCGATGTGCAGGTTCGCGCCATCGCCCGCTCGGTGCAGGACCAACTCGAAGAAAAAGCCGGTCGCTTGCCCCTGCGCCAGGAGGGCCAGGACCACGGCCGCTGGGTGGTGCTCGATTACGGCGAACTGATCGTCCACGTGCTCGCCCCCAACGAGCGCGGCTACTACGACCTGGAGGCTTTCTGGAGCCAGGGGCAGCAGGAGCGCTACGTCAGCCCCCTGCAACCGCCCGCCTAGTCCCACCATGGCGATCCCCACCAGCAGGAGTGGCGACTTCGGCCAAGGTCAGGAACGGCCAGTCCCTGCCGTGATTGTCCAGGCGGGCCCCTGTCCGGTCCCCCAGGATCAACGGCCCCTGCGCGAATACCAGCAACTGCTGGAGTCCTGGTTCTTTGTTTGGCCCGCCGGCCCTGATGGCTGGCCCCTGCTGCGGGCCCTGGGCTTGAGTTTCCTGTTGCTGCTGCCGCTGGCCCTGGTGGTGGCCACTGGCAGCGTGCCCCTGCGTCACGACATTCCCCGGCTGGTGGTCGCCGCGGCCACCGCCAGCGTCAGCTTGCCCCTGCTGCTGTTGCTGCGCCAGTGGATGGGCTGGACCTACGTACAAAAACGCCTGCTGGCCGACCAGGTGTACTACGAGGAATCGGGCTGGTATGACGGCCAGGTTTGGCCCAAGCCGATCCCCTGGCTCCAGCAGGACCAGCTCGTCGCCCGCCACCAGATCGGCCCCGTCCTCTCCCGCCTGCGCCTCGGTCTCACCATTGCCGGCCTGCTGCTGGTCGCCGGTACCGGGCTCTGCCAGGCTCTCTGAGCCGGTATCGCCGGCCCCTGACTCCTCCGCACCGCTCCCCATGTCCCTGCCCTCCAGCTTTTCGGGAGCCAATCGCGGTGCCTTGCTGGCGCCCCTGGAGGTGAGGTTGCTGCGCAATGGCATCGCCGAATCGCAACACCGGGTCCATGCCGTGGTCTGTGACAGCCGCGGCCGGGTGCTGCTGCGGGCCGGCGATCCCCAGCAGCTCAGTTTTGTGCGCAGCGCCCTCAAACCATTCCAGGCCATGGCGTTCGTTGGCAGCGGCGCGGCGGATCGCATCGGCTGCGGCGACAGGGGGCTGGCGATTGCCTGCGCCTCCCACAGCGGCAGTGCCGTCCACGCCCGCGAGGCTTTTCGGCTGCTCTGGGGAGCCGAGCTGGAAACCTCCCAGCTGCAATGCCCCGTCCCCGCAGGCGCCACCAGCCCCCTGGAGCACAACTGCTCCGGCAAGCACGCCGCTTTTCTGGCCACCTGCCGCCAGCTGCACTGGCCCCTCGAGAGCTATCTGCAGATCGACCATCCGGTCCAACAGGAGGTGCTCAAACGCATCGGTGAATTGCTGGCGATCCCCGCCGCCGAGCTGGTCAGCGCCCCCGACGACTGCGGTGCCCCAACCCTGCAACTGCAATTGGCCCAGATGGCCCTCACCTTTGCCCACCTCGGTGCCGGCACCCATGCCGATCTCGAACAGTTGGGCCGGGCGATGCTGGCCCACCCCGAACTGGTGGCGGGGGAGGGTCGCTTTGACACCGAGCTGATGCGCAGTGGCCACGGCCAGGTGATCAGCAAGGGCGGCGCCGAGGGCATCCAATGCCTCAGCCGGGTGGGTGAAGGTCTGGGGGTGGCCATCAAGGTGGAAGACGGTGCCAGCCGGGCCAAACACGCCGTGGCCCTGCATTTGCTGCAGAAACTCGAATGGCTGACGCCCATGTCCCTGGAAGAACTGGACCAGCGCTTCTTGCGGCCAGCCCCCCACCTGCGGCTGGAGGTGCTGGGGGAGATGCGCTGAAGGACCCGCCAGCCAGGGGGGTGACCTCGGGCTGGTAGTGTTGTTAAACACCGCGGGGTAGAGCAGTCTGGTAGCTCGTCGGGCTCATAACCCGAAGGTCGCGAGTTCAAATCTCGCCCCCGCCACCACTTGCAACCGCATCAGCCCTGGCGCTCCTTTGAGTACCAGGGCTTTTGCTTGGCCCGCCAGTCCCGTTGCCGCCCCTGCCCTCGCCCATGGCCCTGGACCCCACCCTTGATGGCCCCTGGGACGCCCTGGTGGTGGGCTGCGGTGCCAGTGGCGGCGTGGCCGCCATGGTGCTGGCCGAGGCGGGCCTCAAGGTGCTGGTGCTGGAGGCTGGCCCCCAACTGAGCCCCCAACGGGCCCGGGGGATGGAACCCCTGAACAGCCTGCGGCGCCTGGCCTTTCTCAGCAGTGGCCGCAGCCGGTTGCAGGCCCAGCACCCGGGTTTCTGGAAACACAACCCCGAGCTCTTCGTTGATGAGCGCCTGCACCCTTACACCACCCCGGCTGACGCCCCCTTTCTGTGGAGCCGGGGCCGCCAGGTGGGGGGTCGCAGCCTCACCTGGGGCGGCATCACCCTGCGGCTCTCCGACCACGAATTCAAGGCCGGCGAACGGGATGGCCGGGGCCCCTCCTGGCCGCTCTGCCACGCCGACCTCGACCCCTACTACACGCGGCTGGAAACGTTGCTGGGGGTCCATGGCCAGGCCGATGGCCTCAGCACCCTCCCCGACGGCCACTACCTGCCCCCCTTGCCCTTCACACCGGGCGAACGCCATCTGCAGACGGCCCTGGCCCGGGAGCTGGGGCTGCCGCTGATCCACTCCCGCGGTTTTCGTCTGCATCGTCCGTCCCAGGACGGGCCCTGGCCGCGCTCCAGCGCCCAGGGGGTGACTTTGGCCCGGGCCCTGGCCACCGGCCGGGTGGCCCTGCGCAGTGACACCATCGTCAGCCACCTGCAGATGGATCGCCAGCAGCAGCGGGCCGAGGGGGTCGTCGCCCTCGACGCCCGCAGCGGCCAATGCCAGCTGCTGCGGGCCGCAATCGTGGTGCTCTGCGCCTCGACGATTGAATCGCTGCGCTTGCTGCTGCACTCCAGGGAGGACCAGCAGGAGCGGGGCTTGATCGATCCCTCCGCCCAGCTGGGCCGGGGCTTGATGGACCACATCTCCTGCAGCCGCTTCTTCAGCATTCCCGGCATCGCCGCCCCAGACCTGCCGGCGGAACTGTCGGGGGCAGGCAGCTGCTTTGTGCCCCATAGCTGGGCCGCCGGCGAGCCGCAGCGCGACTTCGAGCGCGGCTACGGCCTCTGGGCGGCCCTGCAACGCTTCGATCCGCCCCGCCTGCTGCAGCGCCGGCCCGGGGAGGCGGTGGGGTTTTTGATCGGCCACGGCGAAGTGCTCGCCAACCCCGACAACCAGGTGACGCTGGCTGGCGGGCCCGGCGATGCCTGGGGGCTGCCGGTGCCCCGCATCACCTGCCGCTGGGGCCCCAATGAACAGGCGATGGTGCGCCACATGCAGGCACGCATGCAAACGGTGGTGCGGGCCGCAGGGGGCAGCCTGCAGCCAATCGAAGACCTTTTCGTTGTACCCCTGGTCGAACCGTTGCTGCACCGTGCCGTCGCCACAGCGGCGGCGGCCGCCCCGGCGGGTTATTACATCCACGAAATGGGCGGCGCCCCCATGGCCACCACGGAGGCAGGTGGTGTTCTCAACCCCTGGAACCAGTGCTGGCGGGCCAGCAATGTGCTGGTGACCGACGGGGCCTGCTGGCCCAGCTCCGGTTGGCAAAGTCCCACCCTCACCACCATGGCCCTCACCTGGCGGGCCTGTGAGGCGGCGGCCCGGCGCCTGCGGCAGGGCGACCAGGGACTGGCCTGAGCCCTGGTTTG
>JBBASD010000137.1:5410-6769 GCA_040399485.1 Cyanobium sp.
CAGCTTTCCCCAACACAACGCAGCCACAAGCCCAACAAGCCTCTTTCTGTGGAAAATCCCCTTGAAAACGGGGGAAAAACACCCCCATCTGGGGAAATCGCCGATGGATTAGCAAAACTTATGCTGGTCACCTGGGCCGAAATCGAGCCGTAACGAGACACGGTGATCCCTGTTCAAGATCTCCGCTGGGGCCTGATCAGGCCTGCGTAAAGGCCTCTACCAAGGCCCCCTCAGCCTGGCTCTGCTCGCTTGAGGCTGAGGGGTCCAAGGGGGTGGTTGGCGTGGGGATAGGGGGGGTGATGGTGGTCTTGGTGCTCGTGATGCCCGTGGCTGTGTTGCCCGTCACCGACCAGTGTCACGGGGACGCCATCGCTTTGGCAGGCCCCGGTGCATTCGCGCTCACAGAGGGTGCAGCTCTCCACCAAGCCCTCGACATGGTGGTGATGGCTGTGCTGGGCCCGGCCCACCTCCTGTTCAAAGCCCAACACCTGGTCGCGGTACTTGCAAAGGCCGCAATTCATCGCCGTCTCACCCAACAGCACCTCCTCGACTCTCTGGACGAAGGTTTGCAGCACCTGGGGATGGTCGCCCAGGTAGCTGGCCTGCACAAATTCCACCTCGGGATGGTCCGCCGCCACCAGTTGGCTGTGCTGGACGATGCGACTGACCAGCACCCCGGAGAACAGGAAATAGGGGAAGACGACGATGCGGCGAAAGCCGAGGCGCACCAGATGGCGCAAGCCCGGTTCCACCAGGGGAAAAGTCACCCCGGAATACAACGTTTCGCCCCAGCCAAAACCCAGACCCTCCACCAACAGGCGGGTCACCTTGGCCACATTTGAGTTGGCATCCGGATCGGAGGAGCCCCGCCCGACCACCACCAGCAGGGTGTCGTGGAGCGCCACGGGCGCGGCGGTGGCGTCGAGCGCCGCCTGGATGCGAGCGCCTGCGGCGCGAATCATGGCCAGATCGACACCCAGTTCGCGGCCGTAATCAATGCGCAGTCCTGTTTCGGCGGCGTAGGTATTGAGAACGCTGGGGATGTCGTTCTTGGCGTGGCCGGCGGCGAACAGCATCGCGGGCACCGCCAGCACATGCTCGACACCACGCTGCCGCAGGGCGTCGAGGCCCTCCCGCAGGATCGGCCGGGCAAATTCCAGATAGCCGTACTCCACGGGCACCGGATTCAGCCGTTGCCGCAACTTATCGGCTAAGGCGGCAAATTCGGCCACCGCCAGGCGGTTGCGGCTGCCGTGACCACAGATCAGAACCCCAAGGGGACCATGGGGGCCCTGCCTGGGTAGGACCTGGCTGAGCGGGGCGTCGCTGGCGACGAAAGTCATGACAGGGGGCACCTGA
>JBBASD010000138.1:0-2585 GCA_040399485.1 Cyanobium sp.
AGCAGGATCTGGCCAACAGCGGCAAGGGCAACCTGTTCGTGATCTTCGGCGAACCTGATATCGACATCCTCGAAGCACCAGACGATCAGATCGAGGTAAAAATCAATGGCGTTGATGTGTTCGACCCCTCCACTGGCGAAGTCCGCAGTGACGAACCCGACAACATCGCATGCTGGTTCATCGATAGCGATTACAACGAAGAGAGCTTCTTCGTGCGCCAGGCGTACTTCCTGGGCCAGAACGATCCCTACAAGAGCCTTAAGACATCCCTAAAAGCTGAGATTGATCATGAGGCTTGGGAATCGCTCAACAGTGCTGTCTCCGTGCCCTTTGCCAAGCCTTCAACGGGTCGCATTGCCGTGAAGGTGATCAATCACCTGGGGGATGAGGTGATGAAGGTGTATCGAGTGTGAGGACTCAAGCCCTGTCAGCGTGGTATAATATTTTGATGGTCGGGAGTTCTGCCTTCTGCGGAGCGCCGAGACAGGTTCTCGCCCGGCTACCCCTTTTCACAGTGATCACCAAGTTTTTCAGGTGAACGATGCACCTCTTGTACTTGGATTAGTCGGGATCTGTAGCAGATGCATCGCAAGATCACTTTGTTCTAGCCGGTCTTTCCATATATGAACGTCAAACTCATTGGGTTGAACAGAAGCTGAATAATATTGCAGCTCGTTTTTCTGTGGATCCAACCCAGGCATATTCTATTGAGCTTCATGGATCCCCGATGCGCGGAGGGAGGGGTGAATGGAGGGCTTTTCCCGTTGCAGATCGCATTCAAGCCATTAAAGACTCACTGCATGAGGGTGTTTTTTTGAATCACCCAAGAGTGCGTTTGTTCGGGGCTGTAATCAGGAAAGCATCGCTCCCAGGCGAGGATCCCATCATTCAAGCATTTGAACAGCTATCTTATCGATTTGACCTCTTTCTAAAGAGACAATATCAGATATATGGCAACCCCGAGCGCGGGCTTGTTATTTTTGACAAATCGTCGACTGAGCAAAGCATTCAGACATTGGCAAGGGATTTTAAGCATTCGGGGCACAGCTGGGGTAGGACAAATAACTACGCAGAAGTTCCTGTCTTCCTTGACTCAAGGGCTTCGCGGTTGATTCAGCTAGCCGATCTTGTCGCTTTTTCTCTCTACCGTAACTTTGAGCATAACGACAGCAGCTTCTATGATGTTATTGAGAATTGTTTTGACACTTATGGTGGCGTAGTACATGGTCTTTACACAAAAAGCTGAGTGGCTTGCGGCATGCTCTGTCTCTTACCGGCATATCAGCTCAGATCATTGATTAGATTTACCTGATGCCTTTCCTCCTCGCCGACAGCTTCCAAACCAGCCTTGAGAAGCTCAATGGCGATGAGCAGAAAGCCGCCAAGCTCGCCGCCTTCGAGCTGCAAATCAACCCCGCCCATCCAATCCTGCAGTGCCACCGCCTCGACAACATCAAGGACAAAAACTTCTGGTCAGCCCGTGCTAGCCGTGACATCCGGTTGATCTTCCATCGTGCAGAGACAGCTTGATGCTCTGTTGCGTCGACCATCACGACTCTGCCTACGACTGGGCCTCGCGGCGCAAGATCGAAACCCATCCTGTAACCCCCCAAGCCCAGATCGTCGAGATCCGAGAAGCCGTTCGTGAGAACCAGATCCTCCTCCACGTCCCTGCAGTGGTAGCGACGGCACCTGCACCCAGGTGGTCGTTCTCCAACCTCATTGAAGGCGATCCATCGCCAGATCGAACGCGACCATACTGACTTGGACACTTTCTGCGTCGCGCCATGGATGCCCTCCCTAGCCGAGTGTTCATGAACCCCAACAGCCAGTCCCTGCTCGACGTGCTGGCCGGCTTTGACGCCGACTTTGTGGCGGCACTCGAACAGCAGCAGGCAGACAAGCTGACGGCTCAGGAGCTGAAAGCCGTGTGGTCTAGCTGCTCGACACCAACATCCTCACTTACCTGATCTTGGCCACAGGTGAAGCAACAACCATCAGATTGCCCAGCAGCATGGCAGCTTGCCCTTACATCTCTTACAGTCTGGGGTTGGGCTGAGCAAGGTTCTTGGCGCAGCTCATGACCCCACAATCTGAGTTTCGGGCCGCTGTTCTCGATCAGCTTCGCCGTGCGCCGCTCGATCCACCAGCCCAGGCAGCACTGCTGCAGGCGCTGTCCTCTGTGGCCCCGCGGGAAGGCGCCCCCAGCGCCAAGGCAGACGGCCCGCTCGCCGATTGGCTGGGAGCCCCCCCCCGCCAATGCCGCCCAGCTCGAGTTCGAAGCACTCCGGCGCAGCTTTGCCCTCCGCCACCAGCTCCTGGCCTCCACTATCGGTACAGCCGAGGTGAACGAGCTCCTCGCCGCCGGCAGCCGCCAGACGGTGCACGACCGCCTCAAGGCCGGCACCCTGCTGGGATCCTTGATCAGGGGAAATGGCGCTTTCCCCTCTGGCAGTTCGACGCCGATGGCCCCAACGGTGTGATCGACGGACTGGCCCAGGTGCTGCAGACCCTGCAGGTCTCCAACCTGGCCAAGGCCCGCTGGCTGCAACAGCCCCATCTGGTTTTCGGCGGCTCCACCCCCT
>JBBASD010000138.1:2685-6698 GCA_040399485.1 Cyanobium sp.
GTGTACAATCGGTTTGTACATATATGAGTGTTGGGCATGGCTCTCGTCTCCGTTTCCGATCTGCGGCAGAACCTGCCGGCTTTCCTCAAGCGCGTTCAGGCTGGTGAAGAGCTGCAGGTGACATCCCGCGGACGAATCATTGCCCGCATCGCTCCGGAGCGGGACCCTGCCGAAGATGCCCGACAGTGGCTATTGGCTCTGCGTGATCGCGTCTCCCTTGGCGATGTGGTCCATGCGATCCCGGATGTGGAGTGGGGTGGTGATGCGGATCATCTGTGACACCCACATCCCTCTGTTCTGGGCCAATGCTCCATCGCGCCTCAGCGTCAGTGCGGCCGCAGCCCTAGAGAAAGGCCGGCAAGAGGGCCAGCTGGCCATCGCCGACATCTCGCTGTGGGAGTTGGCCCTCCTGATCGATCGCGGCCGCCTTCAGCTTCCAGGCGATGTAAGCCCTGTTGACTATCTCTCACGGCTGCTGCAGGCCCTGCGTTTGCAGGTACTGCCAATCACGGCTGATATCGCTGTTCTCTCCCGCAGCTCCATGTTTCAGCATGGCGATCCAGCTGATCGCCTGATCGCGGCCACGGCACTTCACGGTGGCTGGCCGTTGATTACCGCTGATGAAAAGCTCCGTGCCCTGCCAGACCTTCACTGCATCTGGTAGCAGCAGCTGCCATCTTGATCCCATGCCTTTCCTCCTCGCCGACAGCTTCCAATCCAGCCTTGAGAAGCTCAGTGCAGAAGAGCAGAAAGCTGCCAAGCTCGCCGCCTTCGAGCTGCAAATCAATCCCGCCAACCCTGGTCTTCAGTGCCACCGGCTCGACAACATCAAGGACAAGAACTTCTGGTCTGCCCGCGCCAGCCGTGACATCCGGTTGATCTTCCACCGGGTCGAGAGCAGCGTCATGCTCTGCTACGTCGGCCATCACGATCCTGCTTACGACTGGGCCTCGCGGCGCAAGATCGAAACCCATCCCGTCACCGGTGCCGCCCAGATCGTTGAGATCCGCGAAACGGTTCGCGAAATCCAGATCCCCCTCCACATACCCGCAGAAGTAGCGGCCACCCCCGAGCCCAAGCGGCCACTCTTCAACCTCACGGAAGCCGACCTGCTCAGCTACGGCGTTCCAGCCGAGTGGATCCCTGATGTCCGCACCGCGGACGACGACATGCTGCTGGTGATCGCCTCCCACCTACCCGGTGAGGCTGCCGAAGCGATCATCGATCTGGCCACTGGCACTACCCCCACCAAGCCGGAGGTAAGGCAGCCAGACCAGAGCAATCCCTACGAACACCCTGATGCCCAGCGCCGCTTTCGGGTGCTCACTGGCACTGAGGAGCTTGCCAGAGCGCTGGACTACCCCTGGGAGCGCTGGATCGTCTTCCTCCATCCCAGCCAGGCTGACTGGGTGAGCAGGTCGTTCAACGGGCCTACCCGTGTGCAGGGCTCCGCCGGTACCGGCAAAACTGTGGTGGCCTTGCACCGCGCTGTGCACCTGGTCCGCAACAACCCGGGTGCACGGGTGCTGCTCACCACCTTCTCCGATCCTTTGGCAGCCCTGCTGCAGGACAAGCTCCATCGGCTTGTTCACGGGGAGCCCACCTTGCTCGAACGCCTGGATGTGCTGGCGATGCAGGAGCTGGGCGAGCGCATGCACGCTGCCCAGCTCGGCAAACCACAGCTCATCGCCCCAGAAGCCCTCCGCGCCTTGATTCACCAGCACGCACCGGCGGAGATCAGCCGCGTCTATGGCGAGGGCTTCGTGGTGGAGGAGTTCAACGAGATCGTGGATGCCTTTGGATTGCGTGACTGGGACAGCTATCGCGATGTGCGCCGGCTGGGCCGCAAGAGCCGCCTCAACGAGGCCAAGCGCCGCCTGCTCTGGGAGGGCTTCGAGGCCGTCCTCCAGGAGCTGGAGCGTTCAGGCCAGATCACGCCCCACCAGCTCTTCCACCGCACCGCTGAGCAGCTCCACCGCAGCGGCGCCAGGCCCTATCACCATATCGTGGTGGACGAATGCCAGGACATCACCGCCGCCCAACTCCGACTACTGGCCGCCTTGGCGGGGACCGGCCCCGATGCCCTGTTCTTTGCGGGGGATCTGGGCCAGCGAATCTTCCAGCAACCCTTCTCCTGGACCCAGTACGGTGTTGACATCCGCGGCCGCTCGCGCACGCTGCGCATCAACTACCGCACCTCCCACCAGATCCGCAGCCAGGCCGATCAACTGCTCGATCCCGAATCCCGCGACGTGGACGGCAACGTGCAAGACCGGCGCGGCGCCATTTCCGTCTTCAACGGACCGGAGCCTGCCATCCGGGAATGCGAGGACCCCGACAGCGAGACCGAGCAGGTGTCCGCCTGGATTGAGCAGCGTTGCAGCGAAGGCCTCACCCCCAGGGAGTTCGGCATCTTCGTGCGCAGCGATGCCGAGATCACCCGCGCCGAAGCGGCTCTGCAGCTTGCTGAGCTGCCCTACGAGCGCCTGCAGCCCTCGGCCATGCGCCTCGGCAGCAAGGCCACCCTCTCCACCATGCACCTGGCCAAAGGGCTGGAGTTCCGGGCCGTCATCGTGATGGCCTGCGATGAAGACGTGATCCCCAACGCGGAGCGCATCAAGGCCATCACCGACGACAGCGATCTCGATGAAGTGGTGGCCACCGAGCGCCACCTGCTCTACGTTGCCTGCACCCGCGCCCGGGATCATCTGCTGATCACCAGTGGTGACACCTGCTCGGAGTTCGTGGAAGATCTATTGCCGGGTAAATGTAACTGACAGCATGTGACAGTCAAGTTGCTGTTGCGACCAGCCAGTTGAATGGAATTCGTACCCAGTCGGCAATTCTGTAGTTCTCCCTCTGCCTCGGATCTAGCAAAACATTGCAATCCGTGGTGCTGATCACCGAGGGGACCCGCACTCCGCAGATCTGCCGCCCTTCAGTAGCCGCCAGATCCACAGCTTTCAAGAATTCACCCCCAATGCTCTGGGCGTTCGGCCCCACTGGTCTGACATTCCAATTGGTGGGGAGCAGTAGTCCTAGCTCTTTCAGGCTCAATACGGATCCCTCCGGCACCGCAATGGCCGCGATCGTGAGCTCCGCCACAGTGGCCCAACCTGGACGACTGACCACTTCGAGAATCGCCAGCGACTGTACTTCTGCCGTATAAAGAATGGCGCTTCGCTTGTCGTTGAAACGCCAGCCAGCGCGTGCCACGGACGCACTGGCATCAAGCGGATCAAACGCAGACCGGGGCTTGCGACTGGCGCGATACACCAACATTCTTCGCTTTAGAGAGGCCCGCCCTCGGCTTGGGTTTGCAGTTCGTTCAGCACGATGCGCTCGCCCTCACTGGTTTTAATCAACTCTGCTGGTGTATGGCCGCCCAGGGCATAATTTGGCGTATGCATATAAGTTCGAGCGGCTTCGAAGTCACCAAAAACCTCAGCGGCTGTCAGAGTGGCCCTTGCGCCACGCATGGCCCGTTCGCTTGCCGCCGTATCCAGGGCGCGTCCAAGACGCGACTTAATCGTTTTGAAGCTGAGTTCAAAGAATCCTTCCGCCTCTGAGAGGGTATCCAGGAACATTGACGAGGAAACCAATAACGATTCCCCGGCCAAGCCCGCGATCAGACGACGGTGCACCTCCAAAGGATCAGGGGGGGCAGACACCCTGCTGTGGCGAAGCAGGAGATAGCTGCGGGTCAACTGCCAGACCGTCGCCAACTCCACCTTTTTGAGCTGCCTTACCTGCTGACGCAGTTCCTCGTCTTCCAAAACCGCGAGCAGCCAGGCATCGATCGAGGCGCCATCCGTCCCACCGGAAACCCATGGCACCTCCTGCCCAGGCTCCGCTTCAGCGCCCACCGCACCATTCACCGCCATTGGAACTTTCCATGACTGTTCATGGATTATGGCACGACTGACCATCTGTGACACCCCCATCCCCCTGTTCTGGGCCCATGCTCCCTCACGGCTCAGCAAGAGTGCTGCCGCAGCCCTTGAAAAAGGCCG
>JBBASD010000139.1:0-6675 GCA_040399485.1 Cyanobium sp.
CTGCCAGTCCTTGCGGTAGCTGGAGAAGCTGATGCCGCGCTCATCGATGTAGGCGCCGGCCTGCTCCAACGCCAGCGCCAGGCCATCGAGGTCCTGCGCCAGTTCGCTGGCCGTGGCTGGATCATCGAGTTCCTCCCGCCTGCCCCTGGCGGTGCGCTCCAGCAGGAATTCTGCCGCCGCCTCGGTGCTGAGCACCTCCAGGGCCAACCGCTGCACCGCCGCGCTCCACTTGCTCAGCCGTGTGGACAACAGCACCTGCCCGCCGCTGATCTGGGGAAGCAGCGCTTCCACCGCCAGGGCTGCTGCTTTGGCGTCGATGCCATCGAGGATCAGCAGCCAGCCCGGATGGGAGCCGAGCCAGCCGATCACGGCCTGACGCTGGACCGCCTCCTCAGTGGCGTCCTTCTCCGGCAGGTCGAGCACAGCGGCCAGACCTGCCAGGGTGCGGTTCAGCGCCTCCGGGGTACTGGCCGGGGCAAAGAGCACGGCGCTGTGGCGGGCGGCGTTGCGCCAAGCATGCTCGATCGCAAGCCGCGTCTTGCCTACACCGCCCATGCCGATCAGCGCCACCGCCGTGCTCGCGGTGGCGGCGTGCTCGGGGATGGGGCCGAGCAGCTGCTGAAGCTTCTGCAGGTCCTCGTCACGGCCCTTGAGCAGCTCGCCCAGCGGCGCATAGGGCAGGGTGGTGGGCCGGCGGATCTGGCCGGCGGCGGTACGCAACTCCAGGAACAGCGAACTCTGGATCTGCCAGGTGAGGTGGTCGATGCTGCGAAAGCTCACCTCCGGATACGCCTCGAAGCCGCGCAGCCGCGCCAGGTGCTCCTGCTGGAGGATCTGCTGCTGTGGATCGCAGGTGAAGCCTTTCTCGCGCCTGGCCTTGGGGGTGGGGACACAGATCAGCAACTTGCGGCCGTGCAGCAGCGCCAGCCAGGCCTCCCACTGCGTGTAGGAGAGCGATGGCCCATCAGCGGCCAGAAACCCGCCCAGGGGCGGCAAACGGCTGGCCAGATCGGGGTAGTGCTCGTTGAGATAGGCGAGGGAACGGGGTTTCGCCAGCGATCCCAGCCCATCCCCCACCAGGTGGATCACCGCGTCGCACTCGCGGATGTAGAGATCGAGCTTGTCGAGGGTAGGGATCCCGCCTGCAATGAAGTCTTCCTGGATCTGGATTTTGACATCCGGCAGATTCAGGTTGTGACGCAACAGCTCGCGGTAGCCCTTGAACTCCGCGCTGACGGTAGAGAGGAAGAGTTGGATATGGGCCAACAGTCCTTCCTCAAGATGGTGGCAGTGTAGGGGTTGCGGCTGGATGGGGCCAAAGCGCGGCACTTGGGGAGCTTCGCCGCCGTCGCCCGCTCTACCGGGATCACCACCCAGGCCCGCCAAAATTGGTGCAGAGAGTGGCAGGTAGGGACACCTGATTTTCTCCATTAGCAAGGCGCCGGGGCATTGGACCCCTGCCGGCAAGCTGGTGGCGATGACCCAGGCTGCTGGTAAGCCACCCGACCTGGGCGCCCTTGTGCGGCGAGCATGGCTTGGTGTGGGACCTATCGACAGAATGCACTCATTTGTCGATGGTTGGGCAAAACAGATCCAGAACGGGGCCTGCCGGGGGCGCCCAGGTTGGCCAGGCAAAGAGGTTGGACCCGTCCCCATCCTTCCAGGTGATCGCTGTGAATCGGTCCAGGAGCTCGCTCTTCCGCCTTCGTCAGGGACGCCCTGCCAAAGCAGCAGGGGAAGACTCCGGCCTGCTTCCTCAGCTTCAGCACCATTACCTCTTACACAGATCTGTCATTTTTTTATACTTAAGGTAGTCTTGGCTGCGTTTACAAAGCTGGCTTGAGAGTGATCGTACTGAGGGCTGCTTTAAGATAAGGAATTGGACATTTCGGGGATCTATTGAGGGTTTGGGAGATCTGATAGCTATGCGCAGCCCATCGGATGGGAAAGACAAGGCAAGAACATCGTTAGGGAGACGGAATAAGGCCAACTCCTGGCCAACAGATCCAAGAATCTTCACAGTATTCATGCCAGTTTTGACATTCTTGCCAGTTTTGACATTCTTGCCAGCTATGGCAATGCGACTTCCATCATGATTAAGAGCAACCCTTGATGACTGATCTAGGAGTGGGAACTGAGCTTGCTGGGCTCCACTGCTGTAATAAGTGGTTGCTACTCTTAAAGCTCCATCAACTACAGCCAGTACCTTGCCATTTCCACTGTAGACAATCTGGTTGATATCCCCTTCACCGCTAAAACTGACTGATTTAATTAAACCACCTTTCGAATTCCAAAGGCAAAGGGACTGTAACCCACCAGTGGCAATCTCTCCTGTTGGGGAAATCGCAGCACTTATTGTATAGATATTGGGGCACTCAAAATCCAGCTTTGCTGGGGGAGACTTAGACAACTTAGTATCATATCTGACACTATCGCTGACGTTCAATGGGGAAGCCGAGATGATCGTGAGTGATTTTTCTTGCTGAGTAACACGAAAGAGATTTTCCTGACTATTGAATGCCCATGTTTTAAATTCCGAGTTGGCCGCGCCGGGAAGTGACTGACAGACCTGATCTTTCCCCATAGCTAGCAAACAATATTTGCCGGGGTTCTCTTTGTTCCAAACTATAAAGCGATGACCAGTGAGTGAGAGTAAATGTTCTTTCCATTGAGAGGCGGGCGCACTTAGCGTATGCTCCAATTCCATAGGCTGGTCGTCAGACTCTGGACTAGAAGTATTGAGGATATTGATGGTTCCGTCATGATTGCCGATAAACAGGTGCTTTTTATCGTGGCTGAAGATCAAGGAACTGATTTTGTTCGGCTGCTCATAGTCGTTAAGAATAACGTCAACTTTGTTGATGTTAGTTGGACTTTTAGCAATATCAATCGTTTCCCAGTTAATCTTACCTTTTTGGACGAGGCCAATGTTTCTTCCGTCAGGTGTGAACACTATGTTGTCAAAAGAATTATTATCACCCTTCAAAATAAAAGGGGGTTTATCTAAATCAGACATGGACCATACAACGACCCGACTCCCCACGTCCCCGATTGCCGCAAGCATTGATCCATCAGGGCTAAAGCGAACCTGATTTACAACATTCACTTGTATATCACCACCATATCCTGGATTGCTCAAATTCACGATTTGGGATAAATATGGTAGAGAGTGTACTGGGCCTTGACTATTAAGCAAAGAATCCCAAAGGTCAATCACACCGTTTTTATTTACTACAGCAATATAACGCGAATCAGAGCTTACTGCAATGCGCCCTGGGTCGGAGCCGTTTTTAACTTCAGGCTTAGATTTAGTATAAGCATCAAGCTCCCGCAAGGGATTTTGATGGTCTCCCCACAGATCCCAGATCCGAATCACGCCATCATTTCCTAGAGCAACAACCCTCTTACCATTGGCGCTGAATGCTATCTTGTATACATTAGAAGTACCGGTCAGCCTAAACTTTTTATTCTTAATCTCAGTGGAGAAAGATCTGATATCCCAGAATACAATCTCGTTATTTCCATTTAATGCCACAAGCTTCTGCCCGTCGGCGCTAAACATGACACGGCTGCATCGTGCGCACTCAATGGAACCCTTAGGCTTTCCATGAATGTCCCATAGCTTAACCTCGTTGCTACTGCTGCTTGTGCTTGCAATTAAATGACCGGATGGACTCATTGCAATCGCTTCTAACGCACGTTGACCGGTTTCGATCTGGTTATATACCTGATCACGATAGACTGCATGAGTCAAGTTAAGACCAAGCTGTTCTTCAAGCTTGCCGTCTACCATGCCAACAAGCTTATTAAACGGACTATTAAAGGATTCCGCTGCCTTGATACTGCTTATTCTTGCCTCAAGTGGAAGTTTCGATGCCAAATAACCTTCTGAACTCTCAATCAGCGAACGAATAGAATTTGACTGACTCTTTAGCCCTGCAAACACTGCTGCAAACGCCATTATTGAGATTATACTGGCCAAGTTCCTGGATCTGATGGAAGCCGATCGCCGGCTTGCTTTGATGTACTGCTTATGGAGGGAGGTGGGACGGGGTTTTATTTGTTTTCCCTCATTCACCTGCTCGCCCTCATTCAACCAAATTTCAGCAGTTTCAATGTCTTTGCCATGCAGCAGGTAACTATTGTCGTTGTTTTTATTTTCCCATTCATTGGCACGAACCAACAGGCGGGCATGCCTTCGATTATAGTTGAGATCAGTATTCAGAGCAGTTATAAGTTTAGAGACAAGTTGTTTTCTTGCGATCTCATACGTCTCGGTATGGCTATAGAAAATATAGTTAAGCTTGCTGAGCTCCGGGTGAACATCTTCATTGAGATCATTTGGTTTATCGAGCATAACTGGAATCACTCGCTTATTATTTTTTATAGCAATATCAATCTCTTTCTTGCATTCATTAGAGGTAACAGAATTACAGCTAATTATAAAGATAAAGGTGTGGGCGCCTTCAATACCTTCTCTTATCTCGTCTTCCCAGTTTGCAGCGTCCGGAATGTCATCCTGGTCTACCCACGGGCTAAAGGGTGTTTTTTCAAGATCTGAGACTAGATTCTTAACAAATTCCTTGTCCTTTCGGGAATAGGAAATAAATACCTCATTTGGTCTCTTGGCCTCATTTTTGCTCCAATCCTTAGCTTTCTGCCAACCAAAAAGCCCCTTCAATACCTGAAGCTTGGGGCTTGATGCCAATTTAGTGGTAGCCGCACTGGTCTCATTTCGACTCAGCAAGGCATTGAAGGATCTTGAGAATTTGTTTTCAAATGCCATGGGTGGTGAATCTTGGGAAACGGGAGATAACCTGATGCATAAGTTAGTGATTGTTGCCTTTTATTGTTCGGTGCAAACAAAGTATTGAGCAAAGCTCAATAGCAAGATGTCATCTCAGTGACACTTTAATGATAAGTTGATGACTCGTGCAGGCAGACACATCGCCTGGCGCAGCGAAGTTCAGTCCCTGGCGCAGACTGACGGATGACTTCTTTTGCAGCAACACCGCCATTGGCAACGTCCATTGAGGACCAGGAAAAATCCGCTGAATTCTTTTCTGGTGATTCAACAAGGCATCACCATCGTCAGAGAGAACTGAGCTGCTGCCGCTCCAGCTCCTCCAGTTTCATCCGCACCCGGCTTTGGTTGAGCATGGTGACAACATCGCCAGTAACCTGCACTAGTGCTCTGGTCGAGGCCAGCCGCGCCATTGCCTGTGGTCGTTCCCGGCATTGGTCACGAGGCCGATTACCGAGCAATCCATCGGCAGCAGTCGCATCTACCACCGCCAGTCCTCCTCCAGCCCAATCTGCAGGCTCGGAGCGACAGTCATAGAGACCATGGGGAGACCTTTTTCAGGGCTTTCATCGCCATTGATCCTGTCCAGGCATCACGCCGGCAGCCTGGCTCCCAACCGCCAGGGTGGTGGAACTGCTGAGATGGCGCTCTGATCCGCCACCTAATGCCCCCCACCCCACCCCCCGATTCCGCTGCCGGCGGCAGCGCCACCCTCAATCCCGCCCAGGTGCTGCAAGAGGTGTTCGGCTACGACGCCTTCCGCGGCCCCCAGCAGGAGATCGTCGACCACGTGGTGGCGGGCGGCTCGGCCTTGGTGCTGATGCCCACCGGCGGTGGCAAATCGCTTTGCTATCAGATCCCGGCCCTGTGCCGCAGCGGCGTTGGGGTGGTGGTGTCGCCCCTGATCGCCCTGATGCAGGACCAGGTGGAGGGCCTGCGCCAGGCCGGCGTGCGGGCCGCTGCCCTCAACTCCTCGCTGGAGGCCTCGCAGGCGTCCGCCGTGTGGCGGGCCCTTGAGCAGGGCGAGCTGGATCTGCTCTATGTGTCCCCCGAGCGACTGCTAAGCCCCGGCTTTCTCGATCGGCTGGAGCAGCTGCCCCTGGCTCTGTTCGCCATCGACGAGGCCCATTGCGTGTCCCAATGGGGCCATGATTTCCGGCCCGAATACCTGCAGTTGGCGGTGCTGGCCGAGCGCTTCGCATCCATCCCCCGGCTGGCCCTCACCGCCACCGCCGACCCCCGCACCCGCGAGGAGATCCGCGAGCGCCTGAGGCTGCAGGAGGGCCGGGTGTTTCTGGCCAGCTTCGATCGGCCCAACATCCGCTACCTGCTGCGCGACAAGGACGAGGCCCGCAGCCAGTTGCTGGCCTTTCTGGAGGATCGGCGCGGCGAGGCCGGCATCGTCTATGCCCGCTCCCGCAGCCGGGTGGATCGCTTTGCCGCCGACCTGCGCACCGCTGGCTTCGATGCGGCGGCGTATCACGCCGGCCTCAGTCCCCAGCAGCGCAGCGACGCCCTCAACCGTTTCCGCCGCGACAGCGGCGTGATCGTGGTGGCTACGATCGCCTTTGGCATGGGCATCGACAAACCCGACGTGCGCTTTGTCGCCCACATCGACCTTCCCAAAAGCCTGGAGGCCTACTACCAGGAAACCGGCCGCGCCGGCCGGGATGGCCTGCCGGCCGTCGCCTGGATGGTGCATGGGGCCGGCGATGTGCCCCAACTGCGCCGCTTCATCGACGACTCCGACGCCCCTGAAGCCCAGAAGCGCATCGAACACGGCAAGCTCGACGCCCTGATCAGCTTCAGTGAGGCATCCGGCTGCCGCCGCCAGGTGTTGCTGCGGCATTTCGGCGAAACCCTGGCGCAGC
>JBBASD010000140.1:0-6674 GCA_040399485.1 Cyanobium sp.
GGGGTTCCGGTTGCCCACAATGCATACGATCGCCCCCTGGGGTTTGATCAACTCCGCCATCGCGTTCCAGTAGGCATCGGTGTCGCTGAAATTGGCGATGGCATCGACTTCGCTGTAGCCCAGGGCAGCCAACTGGGGAGCCAGGGGTTGGTGGTGGTCGACCACGTGGGAAGCGCCCAACTGAAGGCACCAGGCGCGGCTTTGCGGCCGCGAGGCCGTGGCGATCACCTCCAGGCCGGCGCGGCGGGCTAGCTGGATGGCAATTGAGCCGACACCGCCGGCTCCACCGAGAATCAACAGACGGCGACCGGCGTCCGCACCTTCGCTATCGAGGCCGATACGCTCAAACAGGGCCTCCCAGGCGGTGAGGGAGGTGAGGGGCAGAGCGGCGGCATCGCCAAAGGAGAGGCTGGCCGGTTTGGGGCTACACAGCCGCCCATCCACCAGCACCTTTTCGGCGTAACAGCCAGGTCGGGTGATATCACCGGCAAAAAAGACCGCGTCACCCAGGCAGAAACCACGAACCGCTTTGCCCGCCGCCTCAACTATACCGGCCCCATCCCATCCCAGAATCCTTGCTGGACCTGGCTCCTGCGGCAGGGAGGTGCGCACTTTGGTGTCCACCGGGTTAACCGCCACGGCCTCAACGCGGATCAGCAGATCCTGGTCGCCTGGGCTGGGGTCGGGCAGCTCGCGCGGTTCAAATGCGAGGGGGTTGCTGCTAGGCAGGGCGCGGGTAGCGACGATGGCGAGCATGGGGGGCTTCGGGCTGGCACCAGCATCGGCCTTCGCCTCAGCCGCTGGACTGCTCAGCCGCTGGACTGCCTTGCCAGCCGCTTCCAGCCTGGATGATTGTTTGGGGGAATGGACTGCAGCTTGTTAGTGAACTGGAGCGTTTAAAGAATGCCACTTCAAAAGACTTGAATCGATCAATGAAGTGCTGGGTTTGAATTGATTTAATCAACAAGGTTTGTCACTGACGCCAATTCTTGACTTTTGATGGCAACTCCGGTCGCTGTTTGATTGTTCGATTTATCCAAAGGGTCCCTGGGGGAGGCCAAGGCTTCCCCATGGACCCTTTGGGTGACAATGGTTAAGAGGGCCCCATCACCAAGATCCAGTAGGCGGCGCAATGTCGGCGTAAAGCTTGCGGGATGGGATGGGGCGATGGGATAAACAAGCTGAAATAAAAGACCCTCAACCTAACCATGACTACCAACGGCACGCTACGGGTAGTGTGTTGTTGGTAGCCATCCCATAGATCCTCGTGCTGCGAACTGGTCAGCTTGTCAAGCTGCTGAGGGGGCCGCAGGAGATCAGGAGGGCTGCTCCTCGCTGGGGGCGGGGTCCAGGGCGATGTGGTTCAGCAGGGTGGTGATGAAGGCGAAGAGCAAGAAGGGCAGCGACAACACGAAGATCATGCCGACCACCACCAGGGCGAAAATGGGGTTGTTCGCCCCCATTAGGGCCAGCCCGGCTGCCAGGCTGACGAAGATCACCAGCAGCCAGACGATGATCTGGGCGTAGATGTCCCCAAAGGTGAGGGTGCAACGGAACTGATAGGCCTGCGGGAGCGCCATGGCGGATCGGGAGGGGAACTCCCCCAGCTAAGGAAAGTTCGGTCGCCTTGGGCCAAGAAATCAACATCTATTCTCAAGACTGGTACTTGATTAAGCTTGGGCTCCATGCAATCTGGACATGACTCCTCACGACTTGGGCCAGTTGGTGCTTTTGCTCTTACCGGGCATGGTCCTCTCGGTCGTCTTGTTATTCACCTTTGCCGCAGGCGGCTGAAGGCCCCCGCAGCGTTCCTTGTCGATCAGCTTTTCCACATATTCAGCTTCCAGGCCAGCGGTCTGGTTCCCGTCTGTATATGGTAAGTTTTGAATGGGTTGAAAGTCTTGACCTTACGCGCCTCGGTGATCACTTTTTTGGTCTCCGTTGGCCTCATTTTGTTGGGTCTTGCTGTGGGCCAAAGGGTTGACATGCTCCCCTTGCAGGCCAGTGTTAATGCTCCTGTTTATGACGAACTGTTTCGGGTTCTGTTCAGCATCGGCACAATGCTGTTTTTGGGAATCTGTGGACTGTTGCTGTATAGCTTGGTGCGATTTCGCCGCCAGCCGGGTGACCTGGGCGACGGAGCGGCCATAGAAGGCAATCTGCCCCTCGAAATTGTCTGGACCGCCATTCCCGCCGTGGTGGTTTTGTTTGTAGGTCTTTACAGTTATAACATTTATGAGCGAATGGGGGGCATGGCTCCCCTTGCTGATCACAGTGTCATGCATGCGATGCCAGCGAGCGATCCCGGCTCAGGCGATCGCATCTGGGGTGGCATTAGCACGGTGGCAGGTGAAAGCGCTGATTTGACCGTGGATGTTACTGCCCTCCAATTCGCATTCATTTTCCATTATCCCGCCGGCAATATCACCACGGGAGAACTCCATGTCCCCGAAGGTGAGAGGGTCGAGTTGCGGATGAAGGCCAACGATGTCATCCATGCCTTCTGGGTTCCCCAGTTCCGCATCAAGCAGGACATCATTCCCGGCCAGCCTACGGTTCTCACCTTCACCGCCAATCGGCCTGGCACCTACCCCATCATCTGCGCAGAGCTCTGCGGTCCGTATCACGGAGGCATGCGCACCTCCGTGGTGGTCCACGACCGCGGGGCTTTTGACCAGTGGCTCACGAAAAACACCCCCCCTGTCGCCTGAATCACGAACACGTTGGCCATGGAATCCACCACACAATTGCCCGTTTCATTGATCCCCAGCCATGGCAGTTGGCTGCGCTATTTGAGTTTCAGTCTCGATCACAAGGTCGTTGGTATTCAGTATTTGGTTACCGGGTTTTTGTTTTATCTGATAGGCGGTGTGTTGGCCGGCATGATCCGTACCGAGTTGGCCACCCCCATTTCCGATTATCTTAGTCGTGAAGTATATAACGAAGTCCTCACAATGCATGGAACGATCATGATTTTTCTCTGGATCGTGCCCGTGGTCAATGGCGCTTTTGGAAATTATTTGGTTCCCTTTTATGTAGGCGCCAGAGACATGGCGTTTCCGCGGCTCAATGCCGTTGCCTTTTGGATGATTCCTCCTGCTGGCCTCCTTCTGATTGCCAGTTTTTTCATTGGTGGAGCTGCCCAGTCTGGTTGGACCGCATATCCCCCTCTTAGCTTGAGGACGCCAGCCTTGGGCCAATTGATCTGGATTTTCAGTGTCTTGTTGTTGGGAGGAAGTTCAATTCTCGGGGGTATTAATTTTATTGTAACGATCTTGAAATTGCGGCGTCCCGGCTTGAAGATGATGCAGTTACCCATGTATTGCTGGGCCATGTTGGGAACCAGCATTTTGGTGGTGCTATCCACTCCAGTTTTGGCGGGAACCCTTGTGATGTTGGCTTTCGATATTGTTGCACATACGGGATTCTTCAATCCAGCTAGTGGTGGGAATGCGGTCGTTTATCAACACCTTTTCTGGTTTTATTCCCATCCAGCTGTATACATCATGGTTCTACCTGCCTTTGGCCTTGTCAGTGAAATCCTGCCGGTCCATGCCCGCAAGCCACTGTTTGGCTATACCACCATGGTTTATTCAATTTTGGCGATTGTTTTTCTGGGTCTCATTGTATGGGCCCATCACATGTTCACCAGTGGTACACCGCCCTGGATGCGTCTGTTTTTCACGATCGCTACTTCCTTCATTGCCGTTCCAACAGGCATCAAGTTTTTTAACTGGTTGGCAACCTTGTGGGGAGGCAAAATTGCTCTCAACAGCACCATGCTTTTTGCCTGCGCTTTTATAGTTAATTTTGTTCTTGGTGGTATCACAGGTGTAGCCTTAGCTCAAGTGCCATTCGATATCCATGTGCATGATACTTACTTTGTTGTGGCTCATTTTCATTACATTGTTTACGGAGGTACTGTATTTATCATCTTCAGTGCTATTTATCACTGGTATCCAAAGTTTGTTGGCCGAATGTTAAATGAGCCTTTGGGTATGCTCCATTTCGTACTCACATTTGTTGGGTTCAATCTTTGCTTTGGGCCCCAGCACTGGCTCGGAATGAACGGAATGCCGCGTCGTGTTTCCGAGTACGACCCTCAGTTCACCCTGATGAATCAAATCAGCAGCGTAGGTGCCCTGCTGATGGCCCTAAGCACCTTGCCATTTCTCATCAATGTCTTTCACAGCGCTTGGCGTGGCCGGGTGGCCGGTGACAATCCCTGGCGCGCCCTGACGCCTGAGTGGCTGACTAGTTCACCGCCGCCGGTGGAAAACTGGGCTGGAGCGGCTCCCCATGTGGAACATCCTTACGGCTATGGACTTGTGGAGACCACCCCATGACAAGTCTTTCTTCAGCCTCCAGCACCTCCACCTCCTCGACATCTGCGACGACGACCCAGTCGACTGAATCCACCACAGAGCTGCACACTTCTAGCGACCATCACCCATCAAGCGATCACGAAGAGCATCACGGCGATTTCCGGATGTTCGGCCTGGTTCTATTTCTTGTTGGTGATGGCATGACCTTTGCCGGGTTGTTTGCGGCCTATCTCACCTTTCGGGCCGTCAATCCCCTGCCTCCCGGCGGTGTCTATGATCTTGAGCTTTTGCTTCCCACCATCAACACGGCCCTGTTGGTGGCCAGCAGTTTCACGTTCCATCGGGCGGCCCGGCAATTGCGCCTAGGCGAAGGCTTTGGTTGTCGCTTGTGGTTATTGATTACTGCAGCGATGGGTGCAGCCTTTTTGGCGAGTCAGATGCTGGAATACTTCAAATTGCCTTTTGGACTCACGTCAAATCTTTTTGCAAGTACTTTCTATGTTTTGACCGGTTTTCACGGTCTGCATGTGACCCTTGGTGTCATGATGATTTTGATTGTTTGGTGGCAGGCAAGAGCCGGCGGTTCGATCAACAGTGAATCCCATTTCGGTCTGGAAGCGGCAGAATTGTACTGGCATTTTGTTGATGGTATTTGGGTAGTACTTTTTGGAATTATTTATCTCCTTTAAGGGTGCTAGAGCTAGCATTTGCCCCCTCAATTTTGGTAATCATATTCAAGTTCAGCCTTCAAGACAAATATAGTGGTTTAGGACATTAACTTTTTTGCGGTAGACCTGATAAATCTAAACGCAATCCATTGAGATGTTTCTCTTTGGTGTTACCAGTTATGACGCTTCTCTTGAATATAGCTTAATATTTTTTCTAGCTGGACACTTACCCCTGCTCGGCCGATCTGAGGCTGTAACTGTTATGGATTAGCCGTTTTACTGTCGTATTTTCACTTGGGAGGAAAGTGGTTTCGCCTGCACGAATTAATGCAGTCCGACCTTGCCCCACGGCTCCCCACAAAACAAAGCCAAATTTCTGTATTGCAGCGGGGCCGGAATGAGGAGCAAATTCACTAAAGGCCGGATTTGGGGCTGATTTGCCGCAGGGCCCGGATTCGCCTTTCGATTGGCGGGTGGCTGGCGAACAGGCGCAGGAAGCCAGGCGGTTCGTTGATTTTCAGGGTCGCCAGGGTTGGTTCGTCACGAGGATCCTGAAGATTTTCCATATTTCCGAGGCGGGCCAGGGCACTGGCCATGGTTTCGGGGTTCGTCAGGCGGGCGGCCCCGGCATCGGCCCGGTATTCCCGATGCCTGGAGAACCACGCCGTCACCAGGGAACCCAACACCCCCAACAGAATTTCCAGCGGCCACACCAGCAGCATGGTCGGGGGTGGACCGTATTGCCGTCCTTCTTCGTTGGAGCGATTGGGCAGCAGAAACACCACCGCCCGCGACAGGAACATCACAAAGGCGTTGATCACGCCCTGTAGCAGGGTCATTGTCACCATGTCGCCATTGCTGACATGGCTCATTTCATGGGCCAGTACCGCTTCCAGTTCGGGTTCGGGCATGCCCTGCAGGATGCCGGTGGACACCGCCACCAACGCCCGGCTGGGGGATGGGCCGGTGGCGAAGGCATTCCATTCGGGAGATTCATAGATGCCCACCTCTGGCATCGGCACCCCAGCCCGTTGGGCCAGCCCCGCCACTGTGTCATTTAGCCAGCGCTCGGTGCCGCCGCCCCCTTGTCCCACTAACTGGATGCCCATCATCCGTTTGGCCGATTCGGCGGAAAACTGGAGGGAGATCCAGGCCCCCACCACGCCCCAGAAAAACGAACCGATCAGCAGCGGCAACAGAGGCAGATCCGGGGGGAGCAAGCCAATGGCCGTGAGCACACTCAATATGAACGAGATCGTGAGCATCACCGCCAGGTTGGTGAGCAGGAACAGCAGCGTGCGCAGTGCCATGGAGCGGTGTGAAGAATCTGGGGACTTTTGGCCGTTGGGAGCTAGTGACTCCGCTCTTAGATTAGACAGACTTGTTCCTTTTTTAAACTCTGTTTTTGCGTGGGCTTGCGACCCTGCGCCCGCGCTCGCTTGACCCATGCACCCCTGCAATTGCCCAGGGCATAGGCCCTGTGTCAGCCCAGCGAACTCTCAGAGCCCTGATCAACGCTAATAGTGCCCTTGCGGTGGTGCCCCAGGGAGATGCCAGCCCCCCTGCACCTAGCCTCTTGCCCCAGCAGCTTCCCCGCCATGCCCGTCCAAAACCGCTGGTCGGATAGCGACGCCCAGGAGGCGATCGCCCGCTATGGGGCCCAGGGAGTGGGTCCCGATCT
>JBBASD010000141.1:0-6630 GCA_040399485.1 Cyanobium sp.
GCCCTTGGCATCGGCTGGGGACGCCATTTCGGCGCCGGCCGGCTGGAGGCGGTGGACTGAGCGCGCAACCACCGAATCGCTCAAAAGCCGCATGACACCGTTGGGCTGCGCGCTGCCTTGCGGTGCAAAGGTTTTAAGCGAATTGGAGGGAATTGGCCGAGCTGCTGAGCGTGCCTTGCCAGGGGGTGCGCGCATTTGCCCTTCAGACCCCTTACGGTGCAAGGGCGCTCAAGGCCGCGGTTCCGGATGGCTTTGCTATCCGGGGAAGTTGAAACGGATGCAGTCATCACACCCTTCGCGCCAATCCCAGCGGCGTTCCGGATGGCTTTGCTATCCGGGGAAGTTGAAACTTACCGGTAAATGCACCGGGGATTGATGCAATTATGACGTTCCGGATGGCTTTGCTATCCGGGGAAGTTGAAACGGCAGCCCCTGCGGCAGCCCCTGCGGCGGCCCTTGCGGCGGTTCCGGATGGCTTTGCTATCCGGGGAAGTTGAAACGGTACAGCGGTGGGCACGTCAAGGCCGAGCGTCGCCTGGGTTCCGGATGGCTTTGCTATCCGGGGAAGTTGAAACGTTGCCACAACCAGGCTCATACCCAGCGGGAAACACAACCGTTCCGGATGGCTTTGCTATCCGGGGAAGTTGAAACGCGTTACGCGACAGCAGGCCTTCCCTGGTCTGCGAGGTTCCGGATGGCTTTGCTATCCGGGGAAGTTGAAACAACGACCTCCTAACCCAGCTGATCGAATGCAATCAGTGGGTTCCGGATGGCTTTGCTATCCGGGGAAGTTGAAACCAGGTGGGATGGTTTTGTAGTGGCACCATTGGAATCGTTCCGGATGGCTTTGCTATCCGGGGAAGTTGAAACAACGGCGTCTTCCAGGGCCGCTGCCGGGTCGGGAACTTCAGGTTCCGGATGGCTTTGCTATCCGGTGAAGTTGAAACGACGCCTTCTATCTGCTGGTCGTCTGGCCCGCCTTCCGTTCCGGATGGCTTTGCTATCCGGGGAAGTTGAAACGGTGATTGTGATTCGATCGGGGGCGGCCATCAGAAGTTCCGGATGGCTTTGCTATCCGGGGAAGTTGAAACACGGCCTTCTGCCATGAGGGCATCACGGCGCTGCAGGTTCCTGATGGCTTTGCTATCCGGGGAAGTTGAAACTTTTCCGCCGGCAACGGGGGCGGTTTTTTGATCCCCAGTTCCGGATGGCTTTGCTATCCGGGGAAGTTGAAACAAGTGCCTGGCGATTTCTGCCCTGAACTGGCGCTCAGCTGTTCCGGATGGCTTTGCTATCCGGGGAAGTTGAAACCTAGAGGCAGCGCCTGCTGGGAGGTTGTCATTGATGGCGTTCCGGATGGCTTTGCTATCCGGGGAAGTTGAAACATCGGACTGAACTGGCCAGAGTCAAACATACGGGCCACTGTGCCGGATGGCTTTGCTATCCGGGGAAGTTATCAGCAACCCACTAAACTTGACTCCATGCAAACCCAGCTCACCACCACACCGCTGTCCAGCTACCTCTCGGCACTGGGACTGCTGAAGGTGACCTCCACCCAACTACCGGGAGGTGGCCCAGCCACCGGCTATTGGCGCCAGGGCCGTTTCCATCTGGAGCTGCCGATCACCGCCGAAGAACTGTGCGATTTTCTGGCCACCAACTATCGCCCTTCCCCCTGCCTCACCCCCTGGAACAAGCCCAAAACGGGTGGACCTGGTTTTCTCGAAGGCCAGGTGCCTGCCGCCATCGCGGCCCTGGATAATCCACGCTTCGAGGAATTGCGCCGGGTGGCGGCAGTGGCGGCACGGGTGATGCCCCAATTTGTCGAAGGCGGCAAAGTCAAGGGTGAGGGAAAACGCCTGGCCTTTGAATGCCTCAGCCGTGAAGCCCAAAGCGATGCATACTCCGCCTGGCTCCAGGTCTGCGCCGTTGCCGGAACGGATGTCAAGGGCAAGCCTCTGGTGCGTTACCCCGCTCTACTCGGTGGAACAGCGGGCTTCCTCGCCGCTGATTTCGGTGACCAATTTGTCGCCTCCCTGGCCAGCGCCAAGGCCGCGCATTTCAGCGCTGAAATCTTCGGCTCCAGTTCGCCCAATGTGCTGCTCAAGGCAGGTAACAGCCTCATCTATGACCCCGCCGGTCGTGGTGATGGCCAGCAGGGCTATCGCGTCGCCACAGGTGATGTGCAGACAACTACTGCCAATCCAGCCGAGCTGATCCTGCTGGCTGAAGGTATGTCCTTCTTCCAGGGCTATGCCACCACGGTCCAGCAAGAGGCCAAAGCACAGGCAGGCGCCCGGCAGGCCAGCTTCACCCTGGCCGTGCTGCACAACTCCTCCAGCCATGCCTCCAGTAGCTGGCTCGAAAACGACGGCCAACGCTCCGAAGAACTCTGGTGCCCTTTATGGGATCAACCAGTCAGCTTTCAGGAGTTGCGCGATGAACTGGATCGGGTGGCCATGCTGCCATTGCCCGGGCAATTAATGACCGGCACCGACTTCGCCCTCTTCGCCTCTCAACTAGGCCGCCGCCATGGCCTATCCGGCTTCGCCCGTTATTGCTTCCCGCCCAGGGTGGGCCAGGGCACCAAGATCCCCTCCCTGATTGAGGTCTTCCCCCTCGTGGAAGGCCAGGAAGACCGCAGCGACGCCCTGGCCGCCGTGGCCGCCTTTGCCTTCTCCGACCTGCACAAGTGTGCCGCCAATCGCACCATCCCCACCAGCTATCGCAACAGCGCCGAACGGGTCGTAGCCGAACTTGAGGCCCTCTCCGGCGGTGGCGGCTCCTACGGCGCCTTGCTACGCCATCTGGTTGCTTGGCGGCGCCAGGAGGACTTCAAGCCCGAGGGCGACCGGCTGCATCGTTTCCGCTTCGGCAAGTCCGAACTGCCGCCCCAGTGGTATCGCCTGCTGGAACAAGAACTCGCTGGCCCCGAATGGCGGCTGGGCCTGGCCCTCGCCAGCGGCAGCCCCTACGCCACCCTGTCCGACATCACCCTGCTGCTCGCTGACCGCATCGATGCCGAGCTGGTGAACGACCTGGAGGCCGGCCTCGGCTGGATCGACCCCAGCGGGCTGCCCTTGGTTCCCGAACCAGAAGAAACCCTCCCTTGGCTGCCGCCCGACTACCTCGCGGGGTTGCTGCTCAACCAGTGGCACTTCGATGCACACGTCCCCATCAAGGGCGACCGCGACCGCTGGCAGCAACTCCTCCTCGCTGGCCGCTCCGCAGAGGCCATGGAGGTGGCGTTGCACCGCCTGCGCGTTGCCGATGTGGTGAGCTGGTCCTGGCCTGCTATTGCGGCCAGTGATCCCCAGCGGTTGCTGCGGGCGGTGCAGCTGCCGGTGCATCGGCGCAGCCTGGGGCGGGCGAAGGCTGGGGGTTGAGGGAGGATTTAGATCTCCCAGCCACATATGAGCTAACGATGCAGGGTTCCCTGGAGCTAAAAGAAGACGGCTGGAGAAGCGAAAGGCTACGAAAAGTTTCCCCCATTCTCCACTGGGGGCTGCTTCAATTTCAGGGCTGAAGGCGCTTGAGACCGATTGGACAAAGGCCAACCCTGTCACGGTTGATGCTCTTCTTGCGGGAAAAGCTGATGCAGGCTGCAGGGCGTATGCCAAGCTCCACCCTTCCAACGCTCATCATCACCCGCCCGATGAAACTACAGCCAATGAGAAGCCCCCTTAAGCCGGGTCGGATGAATGATGTTGTTAGCCGACAACCTTTGTGGCAACGATCCTTTCCAAATCCTCCTCAGCGTCGAACTCAGACTTGTCTTTCCTGGGCCATCCTTCGGTCGCTAAAAATTCATGGCAACGTTGGCAATTCTAAGGCTAATTATCTATATGACTTCTTCCGCATCTCGATAATCCCTGTTATTCATCACCACCATTTTAGCCCTCCTCCTGATCTGACCTGGTCCGCAGGTGTTCGCTAGTGCGCCTTACTAACGAGTCCTGTTTTTTCACTCCTCATAGAGAGTTCTCAACAGACCGTCGTCTCCAAACGCGATGGGTGTTATCAGCGAAAGGAAAACCATATTTCCGCCAATGACACCGTCAAGATCCTCTTGGGTAAGGCCTCTGTTGTCAAAGTCTGAAATACTAAAAATCTCGACCTCACGGATCCACCATTGATCAATCTTCGAGAGAAACGTATACATTATCTCAAGAAGATTGAGTCGTATGATACCCTCCGAGGTATTAAGAAATCGAGGAATATTGTGTGCGATCTCATCCCGATGCTCACGAATTGAGACCGCCAGATCAACATCTGTATCCGTTAGCACGCCTTGCTTCTGCCACCACAGCGCGGATGCCCGATATATGTGTTTACGATCAAGGGTAAGAACTTCAGTTTGGTAGTCGTGGCTGATTTTCTCCTTTCCATTCTCCATTCCACTTAAGTAAAAGTCATGCGGCCGACCAACGAGGGACGACTTGAACATCTCATAGGCTGCAAGATAAATTCCTCCGGCTTGAAGATAATGCTTCAGCAAATCGGGATTCAGAAACTCTGCCATAATGCTGTCAACGGCGGGTAATTTTCATTCGCCTAACGGCTTGGATAGATCGTGCGCAGCCACGATCTATCCAAGCCGTTAGGCCAAAATGTTTCGTGGAATGCAGGGCAACGATAAAGCCGTTGCCCTACCCGGCTATTGCACCTTGCGGCCTTTCGGATTTCAAATAGGTTGAAAAGTAATTACATTCCCATCCTGTGACTGATTACCGGAACAAAACCAATTTTCAAACCCTCGATCCCCATTGTTTTTCAACCATCCATCCCCTTTGAAAACAACAACACGAAATCCACCCCCTTTCCCCATTGGGACTAATCCAGTCACTAGAATAGGATCGCTAAAATAATGATCTTCATTCAAGTGCATATTCCAAATCGCAATATTAACTTGCCCGTAGCCCTTGTTCAAAAATGCCGATCTAAATGTCTCCTCTATCCATTGGGTCTGTCGTTTTCTTCCTGTAGTATCTAGATCAAACCCAACCTTGTCGAAGGCATTGATGGCTAAGCTATGTATGTCTGGGAGGAAAGTATTAGTTGCTTCTTTTGCGATTTCGATTGCTGCTTGTGTTGACATCCTGGTTCTCCCGTTGAAAACTGATTTGTGGAATAGAAAATTCAATTGTCCCAATTGTAACAGTGAATGGACGGGTCCAGTAAACACCCCCTCAGCAACGGCCTGTCAGGCTAACGCTAATTGGATGGTTTCCGAGAACCACGGCGGCGCTCCTGCTTCTGTCCGATAACCACCCTCTTGTTGCCAAGCCATTCATAGTCACCGCAGCCAGTTCACGGCAGGTGTGTTCGTAGTGAACAGTGGTTATCGGACCCGATATCCGCATGTAGTGGTTGCTACGAATCGACCTGCGGGCCGAGAAGAGGGTCAGCTATTAGAGGTAGGCTCTACAGAAGCTGTAGGTATACCGCTACGGCAAATTAACCTTGCCTATTACTTCTATGGCGGACTCGGGAATACCAGAACAAGCGAGATCCAAGGCTAATATTCAAATGCATAGTATGAGTGTGTCGCCAACATGGCCAGGCTACCAGTACATCGACGAGATTCCTTCGGCGCCTTAGGTAATCAATCAGGGAAATTCGAGACATGTCAATCATCACATGAAAGAGTTTCCAGCGAACCTTCTCATGGCCTAGGTTTGGTTTTTCGATCCTTCGAACGCTGCCCCTGAGTGGCAGGCAAAGAGCGTGATGGGGCGTCTCATGGCGACTGAGTTCCCGATCCACCCGTCGCTGCAGCACCGGATCAAGGCGGCTGATAGGTCGTGGCGATTTAGCGGACGAATTCAACCCGGTAGGTCAAGGCTCCTGCGTCTGAGCTAGCGACGCAGAGCCGGCTTTGAGCTCCTCCCAACTCACGCGGGGTTCGTTGGCCCGCAGGATCGCTTCAGCCTCGGCGGTGTCCTCGGCATCCTCCAGGGCCAGGGTGAGCAGTCGGGGCAGGGCGTCACTGCGGATCACAGATAAATGCAACTCGTTCTCCAGGCGGGCGGCGTAGCGGTCGATCCGTTCCAGTAAGTCCTGTGGCAACTGCACAGCCTGAGGCGTGCCGGCTCCTCGCGCCTGGGCCATGGGATATCGTTGGTTGTAGTTGACATTACTACGGCTTGACTGTACTGAGGTGTGCTCCTCATCCCTCAACACTTGGAGCTGGGGAAGTCGAGAAGTGATTCACTCAGTAGTGATAGCGCAGCTGGGCGATTAACAGGCTGTCGCCATCCAGCTTGTAGACCATCCGATGTTCTGCGTTGATGCGCCGCGACCAGTAGCCGGATAGGGCGTGGCGGAGGGGTTCAGGTTTGCCGGTCCCTTCGAATGGGGTCCGGCTGGCTTCCTTGATCAAGGCATGAATCCGTTGGAGCAACTTGCGGTCGGTGGCTTGCCAATGGAGATAGTCCTCCCAGGCTTGTTCCGCGAAGACCAGTTTCATTCCGCCAGAACATGGTCCTGGCCACGACCCGCTTCCAGGCTGTCGACGGCGTCCATCAGCCGCCGTGCATTGCGTGGTGAGCGCAGCAGATAGGCGGTTTCCTCTAGGGCCTTGAAGTCGTCCAACGACAGCATCACTACCGATGGTTCGCCGTTTCGGGT
>JBBASD010000142.1:0-6592 GCA_040399485.1 Cyanobium sp.
CCATCAATCACTATGAGGACAGCGAGCCAAGCCTTGGCTATCAGTTTGCGATTGAGGTGTTCGCCGCAGTTGAACCGATCAAAGCGAATCCGCACCTATGGCCCCTTTTGTATGACGAGGTGCGCCGCTGTTTGATTCATAGGTTTCCCTATGGGATTATCTACTCAATTAACGATGTCCAATCAACAGTTCTGATTCTGGCCGTGATGCACCTCCATCGAGAGCCTGGCTACTGGAGTGAACGAGCATGAGCTTTCCCCGTTACCCGGCCTACAAGCCCAGCGGCGTGGAGTGGCTGGGGGAGGTGCCGGAGCATTGGGAGATCACCAAGCTCGGCAGAATATGCAAATTTGAATCAGGGAAGGCGCACGAACCATTTATCGATGACGAAGGAGAATTTATCTGTTTCAACTCGCGTTTCATTTCGACTGAGGGCAAGACTGTAAAGAACTGCCGAGAGAACCTGTCTCCGGCGCTTCGCAATGATGTCCTCACGGTTATGAGTGACCTCCCCAATGGCCGGGCCCCAGGGAAAGCATTCTTCGTTGAAGAGGATAACATATAAGCGGTCAATCAACGGGTGTGTCGGCTAACACCGGTCAATGTCACGCCTCGTCTGCTTTTCTGGCTAGTCAATCGAAATCCTGGCCTTCTATGGTTCGATGATGGAGTCAATCAAACTCACATACCCAACTCGGGCTTTACAAAGCTGAATTGTTGCACTTCCCGGGAATGACGAGCAAGGTTTAATTATAGCCTTCCTCGACCGCGAAACCGCCAAGATCGACGCCCTGATCGCCGAGCAGCAGCGCCTGATCGAGCTGCTTCAAGAGAAGCGCCAGGCCGTGATCTCCCATGCCGTGACCAAGGGGCTGAATCCGGACGCGCCAATGAAGGATTCGGGGGTGGAGTGGCTGGGGGAGGTGCCGGAGCATTGGATACTAAAAGGCTCAAGCACCTTAGCCCGAATCTGACAGTTAGCATTGTAGTGAATCCAAGCGAATATGTTTCTGATGACGGTCTTCCCTTTGTCTACGGTGGCGACATCCGCGAAGGTGTAATTGACTGGGAGAACTCAAGACGAATAGCCCATGCCTTGAGTGAGACGCAGTCCAAGACTCGCCTAAGGACGGGAGACCTGCTGATGGTTCGCGTCGGTGCACCAGGCGTAACAGCTGTTGTTCCTCCGCAGTGCGACGGTGGCAACTGTGCTTCTGTGATGCTGATCCGGCAGGGCTTATTTTTCTTCTCAGTGGCTCTGTTACACGCTAAATACGTGTATTGTTCGCTTTCAAGTTGAAGTTGTCCAATACGGGGCAGCCCAAGAGCAATTTAATATCAGCCATGCGGTTAACTTCTGGCTTCCTGTCCCGCCTCTCCCGGAGCAGGATCGTATCGCTGCATTTTTGGATGCTGAGCATAAAAAGGCACAGGGCTTGATCCAACAGGCTCAGAGCGCTGTTTGCCTCCTCCAAGAACGCCGCTCCGCCCTGATCTCCGCTGCCGTCACTGGCCATATCGATGTGCGCGGCCTGGTGCCTGAGGCCGAGGCTGCATGAACAGCACCCCCACGGCAGTCGCAGCGCCACTCACTCAGTCACGCACGTTGAAGCAACTGGTCATACTCCGAATGGGTGCCAATCCAGACCCAGAGCAGAGTGTCTTCGCCGGCCTCAATCGCGAGGGCCCTGTGGCGCAATCCGACTCTCACCGACCAGAACTGCCCGATCCGTTTGAGGTGTAGAGAGGGGTGGCGAGGATCATCCCGGAGCTGCGCGTAGGCACGATCAGCCTGAGCCTGCACGGTTGCTGGCAACCCGCCGTAGCAACGCCAGAACCGTGGACTCGCCTGATGCTTCACCGCTCGCGGCACCGACCGGCAGCAAGATCAGCCAGGGCTTCCTCGGCCAACCAATCCAGCGCACCCTTCTCGACATCCTGCTCCAACTGCCGATCCCAATCGGCAGCGTCAAAACGCTCGAACCAGGCACGGAACTGAGCGCGTTCGCTTGAATCCAGCTGCTCCACAGCAGCTTCGAGGGCTTGGAGATTGCTCATACCAAAACTCTAGGGTGTCTGGGCTGGGTATATGCCGCTCAGCGCTGATCTCCGCCGCCGTCACCGGCACGATCGATGTGCGTGGCTTGGTGCCCGTGGTCGAGGTCGCGTGAGCAGCGTCCCTAGGTGATTCAGGTCGTCCTGCCCAGCGGCGAGCCCCACGGAATTCTCATCGCCGCGATCACCTCCCGCATCGTGCAGGTGATCAAGGCGCGAGGCCGCGCCACCGCCCAGGTGATGACATCAGGCACACAAGCTGGCTGGGATGGCGCCATGGGCCCATTCGTCTGGAGCCATGCCAAGAACGCTCTGCTCATGGCTGAACGGGGCCTTTGCTTTGAGGCCATTGTCGCCGCTGTCGAAACCGACGGGTTGCTCGATGTGCTGGAGCATCCCAACCCCAACCGCTATCCCGGCCAACGCATCGTGGTGGTTTGCCTGAACGCCTATGCCTACCTCGTTCCATTTGTGGAAACAGACAGCGGCTAGTTTCTCAAGACCATCATTCCCAGCCGCAACGCCACACGCCAGTATCTTGCTGATTCGTGATCATGACAGCCTCGCACCATCTCGACCCTGAGGAGCAACAACTCCTAGACGACTATGAGACCGAATCCCTGCGCTCTGTGGCGTCACCCGAGCTGCTGGATGGATTCCGAGCTGCCGCCCGGGCCACAGGTCTGAAGGATCAGCGCATCAACATCCGCCTCTCCAGCGTCGACCTCCAGGCCCTCCGCACCCGGGCTCTGCAGGAGGGCATGCCCTATCAGACTCTGATCAGCAATGTCCTGCATAAATATCTCAGCGGAGCCCTCCGAGAATCGTCTACCCCTATTCAGCCACTGCAATCTATGCCCATTATTGACCAGCAGCCACAACAGAAGTGATGCCGGAAAGATCCAGGTGCTGGCGCGCGTGCCAAAGGTCGTAGGCGTCCTGCATCGCCAACCAGCTCTCGGCCGAGCGCCCCAGGCAGCGCGAGAGACGCAGCGCCATCTCCGGTGTGACACGGCTGCGCTCCTGCAGAATCCGGTTCAACGTTGAGGGAGCAACCTTCAATCTGGTGGCCAGCTCACGAACGCTCAACTGCAGTTCGCTCAGATAAACATCGCGGATTAACTCACCAGGATGGGGTGGGTTGTGCATGGGTCCGAGGGTGGTCATCAGTGATAGTCCTCGTAGTCAAGTACATAGACATTGCCATCGCGGAACTCAAACGTGAGCCGCCAGTTGCCATTCACCCAGATCGACCAGCGCCCGCGATCGGGGCCCACCAGTAGTGCATGCAACCGGAATCCGGGAATGTCCATGTCGGCGATGGTGGTGGCAGAGTCCAGCGCGGCCAGCTGAAGCCGTAGCTTGCGGGCATGGGTGGCCTGAATGCCAGCCGTGCTGCCTGTTGCATGGAAGCGCCGCAGCCACTTGTGGCGGATCGGCTGGAGAAACTCGCCGCCCGCGCGGGCGTGCCCCTCAGAACCTTTGCCCTGCAGGAGCTCACCGAGGCATCCCGCCGCGCCGACGACGCCGAGCTGTTGAACACCCTGCCCTCCCTGCCGATCACGCGCGCCAGCATCCTCGAAGCCCTGGCCGAAAGCCGCGCCGAGCGCTGATGCAGGTGGTCGACGCCTCGGTGCTGGTACATGCCCTGCTGGTGGCAGGCCCTGCGCGGGCGCGGCTGGCGAGCGACAACCTGCAGGCCCCAGAGTTTATCGATGCCGAGCTGCTCTCGGTGCTGCGCTGGCTTGTGCCCGCCGGCAAGCTGCAGGAGGGCCATGCCCTGCAGGCACTAGCCGCCGCCAATCTGCTCGGCCTGCGCCGCCACCCCAGCCGCTTCCTCTGGCCCCGGGCCTGGGAGCTGCGCGCCAACCTCTCTGCCTACGACGCCCTGACCGTGGCCCTGGCCGAGCAGCTCGGTGCGCCCCTGCTCACCGCCGATGCCCGCCTCGCCAGGGCACCGGGGCTGCGGTGTGTCGTGGAACTCGGAGAAGCCTGACAACATTCCAAGCGAGATAGGCTACTTGTATATCCACGTGAAACGGCCTTGGTTGCGATCACCAAACTGTTCCTCAGCAATCGCAGCCAGGGGGTGCGCATTCCGGCGGATCTCCGGCTTCCCGACTCCGTCAAGGAGGTGGAGGTGCGCGCCTGCGGCCAGGAGCGGATCATCGCCCCCCTTGGCCGCAGCTGGGACAGCTTCTTTCTCGACGGCCCTCTGGCCAGCGACGATTTCCTCGCAGAGCGTGCCTCCCAGGAGCAAGCCGATCGCGACACCTTCTGAGCAAGGCCATGCTCCGTTATCTCCTGGACACCAACTTCTGCATCTACGTGATCAAGGAGCGACCCCGGTCGATGCTGGAGATCTTCAATCGCCATGGCGGCCACATGGCGATCTCGGCCATCACCCTTGTGGAGTTGCTGCACGGTGTGGAGAAAAGTGCTGTCCCTGAGCGGAACCTGGCTGTGGTGGAGAACTTCTGCAGTCGCCTGGATGTGCTTCCCTATGGCCCCAAGGGATCCCAGCACTACGGCCAGATCCGCGCTGGCCTGGAGCGCCAGGGTCTGCCGATCGGTGTGAACGATCTGCACATTGCTACCCATGCCCGCAGCGAGGGCCTGACGCTGGTCAGCAACAATCTTCGTGAGTTCCAGCGGGTTGACGGCCTCCTACTGGAGAACTGGGTTTGAGCTACAACGCATCTCTCTTCTCAATGCCCCCTTTCTGCTATGCAGTGGCTGCATAATTTCCAGCCCTGGAGCTGTTCATGCGCTTAGGCTGCTCCGGTAGCCCACTGTTGGCGCAGCTCCGCAGCCGATGAGCCTTCACCACGAGATTGCCTTCGAGCGCGAGATCTGCGAGCACCTTGGCGCCAACGGCTGGATCTACGAGGAGTCCAGCGCTGCTGCCTACAACCGCGAGCTGGCTCTCTATCCGCCGGACCTGATCGCCTGGGTGCAGGAGGCCCAGCCGGAGGCGTGGGAGGTGCTGCAGAATAACCACGGTTCCAAGGCGGAAACAACGCTGCTGCAGCGGGTGCGCCAGCAGCTCGATCAAGTCGGCACCCTCGATTTGCTTCGCCACGGCGTGGAGGTGTTGGGGCTGCCCAAGGCCCTCAAACTCGCCGAGTTCAAACCGGCCTTCGGGCTCAACCCACAGGTCCTGGATCGCTACAACGCCAACCGCCTGCGGGTGGTGCGCCAGGTGCGCTATTCGACCCGCAACGAGAACTGCCTCGATCTGGTGCTGTTCCTCAACGGCATCCCGGTCGCCACCGCCGAGCTCAAGACCGACAACACCCAGTCGATCGCCGATGCGGTCTGGCAATACAAGACCGACCGGCTACCACGTGCCGCTGGCCAGACACCCGAACCGCTGCTCTCCTTCCCCAGCGGAGCCCTGGTGCACTTCGCCGTCAGCAACCGCGAAGTGCAGATGACCACATGCCTGGAGGGGCCCCGCACCCAGTTCCTGCCCTTCAACCAGGGCAGTGACCCCGGCGGGCCCGACTGCGGTGCCGGCAATCCGGTGATGGCCGGCCATCGCACTGCCTATCTCTGGGAGGAGGTGTGGGAGCGCCACAGCTGGCTGGAGATCCTTGGCCGCTACTGCATCGCCGAGCGCGACAAGAAAAAGCAGATCCGCCGGCTCGTGTTTCCCCGCTACCACCAGCTGGCTGTCACCCGGCTGCTGCTCCAGGCGGTGCTGGAGGAGGGGCCCGGCTGGCGTTACCTGATCCAGCACTCGGCCGGCTCAGGCAAGACCGCTTCGATCGGCTGGAGCTCCCACCTGCTCGCCGATCTACACGACGAAAACGATCGCAAGGTCTTCGACACGGTGCTGGTGGTGAGCGACCGCAGCGTGATCGATTCCCAGCTGCAGGAAACCCTGGAGAACTTCGAGCGGCGCAAAGGGGTGGTGGCCTCGATCACCAATGCAGGAGCTCAGCGCCACCAGCGGCAAGCGCTTCGCGGTGATCGCCGATGAGGCCCACAGCTCCCAGACCGGCGATGCCGCCCTCAAGCTGCGCAAGGTGCTCTCCGCCGCCGAACTAGCCGAACTCGCCGATGGGGGTGAGGTGTCGATGGATGACGTGCTCGCTGCCGAGATGAGCACTCGGGCCTCTGGCACCCGGGCCGGAAGTGCCGGCATCACCTATGTGGCCTTCACGGCTACTCCCAAGGCCAAGACGCTGGAACTGTTCGGCCGCCGCCCCAATCCCGATCAGCCCGCCGGCCCCGGCAACCTGCCGGCGCCGTTCCATGTGTATTCGATGCGCCAGGCAATCGAAGAGGGCTTCATTCTTGATGTGCTGCAGAACTACACGTCCTACAAGCTGGCCTTTCAGCTGGCTCAGGAAGGCCAGAGCCTATCCAGTGAGGAGGTGGAGCGAAATGCCGCCCTCAAGAAGCTGATGGGCTGGGTGAAACTCCACCCCCACAACATCGCCCGCAAGGTGGAGATTGTGGTGGAACACTTCCGCCAGTTCGTCTGGCCCCTGCTCGATGGCAAGGCCAAGGCGATGGTGGTGGTGGGCTC
>JBBASD010000143.1:0-6580 GCA_040399485.1 Cyanobium sp.
CCGAATTTTTCCATGCACAGAGGTCCAGGTGCGGAGGCTCCGAATCGGTCGATTGAGACGACAGCCCCATCAAAACCTGAGTATTTGTGCCAGCCAAATGAGGAGGAGGCTTCGACTACCACGCGTCGACGCACGCCTGCGGGCAGGACGGATTCGCGATAGGCGGAATCCTGCTCTTCAAACAGTTCTATACAGGGCATTGAAACCACCCTCACCTGGCGACCTTCGCCACGCAGGCTGGCCGCCGCTTTGACACACAAATCAAGCTCGGTGCCGGAGCCGATCAGGATGATCTCGGGAGTGCCCTGGCTGTCTTCCAAGATGTAACCCCCCTTGGCCACGGCAGCGGCAGAGGAATTGGCTTGGTTAGCCACCGCCTGGCGGCTGAGAGCCAGCACCGTTGGACGCTTGCGATTGGTCACCGCGACCTGGTAAGCGCCACTGGTTTCATTGCCGTCACCGGGGCGAATCACCAGCAGGTTCGGGATGGCGCGGAGGTTGGCCAGGGTCTCAATCGGTTGGTGCGTGGGACCGTCTTCACCCAAACCAATGGAGTCGTGGGTGAGCACATAGATCACGCCCAGTTCGGAAAGGGCGGATAGGCGCATGGCCCCGATCATGTAACCGGCAAAGACTAAGAAGGTGCCACCGTAGGGAACCAGGCCACTATTGTGATAGGCAATGCCATTAAGGATCGCGGCCATGGCATGTTCACGTACCCCGAAGTGCAGGTAGCGGTTAGATTCGCTGCCTTTTTGGAAGCTCTTTTCACCCTTGATGTCGGTCAAGTTGGAGTGGGTGAGGTCGGCAGAACCGCCGATGAGTTCGGGCAGCCGTGGAGCGATGGCATTCAGGCAGTTAAAGGAATGCTGCCGGGTCGCCAGGCCTTTGTCTGCCGGGGTGTATTGGGGAAGATCGGCATCCCAACCCTGGGGCAGTTCGCCCCGCAGCATCCGTTCAAACAAGGCAGCTTCGCTGGCGTACTGGCTGCGATAGGCAGCAAGCGTGGCGTTCCATTCCGTTTCGGCACTCTCGCCACGCCCAAGGGCTTGACGCCAATGGTCGTAGGCCTCCTGGGGCACTTCAAAGGGGCCATAGGTCCATTCGAGAGCTTGGCGGGTCAGTTCAGCTTCGTCCGCTCCCAGGGCTGCACCATGGACTCCAGCCGTGTTGGCTTTGTTGGGTGAGCCGTAGCCGATTGTGGTTGTTATTTTGATCAGGCTTGGTTTGTCACTGACGGCTTTGGCGGCCAGAATTGCCTTGGCAATGCCCTCCACATCGGTATTGCCCTCGGCCACATGCTGGACGTGCCAGCCGTAGGACTCATAGCGTTTTAATACGTCTTCAGTGAAGGAAACGGAGGTGTCTCCATCAATGGTGATGTGGTTGTCGTCATAGAGGGCAATCAGCTTGCCCAGACCAAGGTGGCCAGCCAAAGAGGCCGCTTCAGACGAAACACCTTCTTGGTTGCAGCCATCTCCCATCAATACATAGGTGTAGTGGTCGACAAGGTTGAGGCCGGGCCGGTTGAACTTGGCGGCTAAATGGGCCTCGGCGATGGCTAGGCCCACGGCGTTGGAAATGCCCTGACCTAAGGGCCCGGTGGTCACTTCCACCCCGGGGGTCTCAAAGGTTTCGGGGTGTCCCGGAGTTTTGGAACCCCATTGCCGAAACTGCTTGATGTCCTCAATCGTCACCGAGTCATAGCCGGTGAGGTGCAGTAAGGCGTAAAGAAGCATGCAGCCGTGGCCAGCGGACAGCACAAAACGATCACGATTAAACCACTTGGGGTTCTTGGGGTTATGGCGCAGAATCCGGTCCCAGAGGGCGAAGGCCATAGGGGCCGTTCCCATGGGCAACCCTGGGTGGCCAGAATTGGACTTGTTGATCGCGTCGACCGCCAAAAAGCGGATGCTGTTGATGCAAAGGCTCTCGACCGAAGTGGTGGTGGCTACGACCATGGCGGAACGCGGTAAGGGGGGAGAAGGGGCTTGGAAACGGAGGACTTCCGACGCAACTGGGCGGTACCCTCGATGGGCCTTTGCTCAGGGGAAGCGCCGGAACGCTAGGCAGACGTTGTGACCGCCAAACCCGAAGGAGTTGGAGAGTACGACGTTCACGGGGTGGTCGCGGGCCACATTGGGGACCACATCCAGATCGCAGGCTGGATCTGGGGTGTGGTAGTTGATCGTAGGTGGCACCAGGTTGTGGCCAATGGCCAGCACGGAAGCTACGGCTTCAATGCCGCCACTCCCACCGAGCAAATGGCCGGTCATCGACTTGGTGGAACTGACCGGAATCTGACGGGCCCGATCCCCCAGGGCTGACTTGATGGCAGCGGTTTCGTTGCTGTCGTTGGCCTGGGTGCTAGTGCCGTGGGCATTGACGTAATCGACGTCCTCGGCCTGCAGGCGGGCATCAACCAGGGTCAGGCGCATGGCTTCGGCACCGCCTACGCCACCGGGAGATGGAGAGGTGATGTGGTGGGCATCACAGGTGGTGCCATAGCCCACGATTTCAGCCAGAGGTGTGGCCCCTCGGGCCAGGGCATGGTCAAGGCTTTCAAGCACGAGCATGCCAGCCCCCTCACCGATTACAAAGCCATTGCGTTCCAGGTCAAAGGGGCGACTGGCGGTCGCCGGATCGTCGTTGCGGAACGAGAGGGCCTTGGCGCTGGCGAAGGCCGCCACCCCAAGCGGCGTGATCGCCGATTCGGCCCCGCCGCAGACCATGACATCAGCGAGACCTAGCTGGATCTGACGAAAAGCGTCGCCAATGGCATTGGAGCCGGCGGCGCAGGCGGTGGCCACCGCACTGCTGGGACCACGGGCGCCCAGGGCGATTGCCGTCAGACCGGTGGCCATGTTGGGAATCATCATGGGCACGCAAAAGGGCGTGACCCGATCGGGCCCACGGTCATTGAGCACCTGGGCCTGGGTCTCCATCATCAGCAGACCGCCCACGCCCGAGCCAATCGAGACTCCGACCCGATTGCGATTGCTTTCGTCAATGCTTAAACCTGCATCCTGGACCGCCTGCTTGGCGGCCACGACCCCGAACTGACAAAAACGATCCCAGCGCTTGGCCTCTTTGGGTTCGAGCCAGCCTGCGGGCTCAAAATCCTTGACCTCGGCCGCGAAACGACAGGCGTGCCGAGAAGCATCAAAAAGGGTGATGGCGGCCACCCCATTACGACCGCTGCGCAGTCCTTCCCAGTACTGGGCCACATCGTTGCCGATCGGCGTGACCGCTCCCAGACCGGTGACCACGACGCGGCGGAGTGCCTCCACCATGGACAATCAGGCCTGTTTTTCGAGGATGTACTTGACGGCATCACCAACGGTGGTGATGCCTTCTGCGGCCTCATCGGGAATTTCGATGTCGAACGATTCCTCCAGGGCCATGACCAGCTCAACGGTGTCAAGGGAGTCCGCGCCCAGGTCGTTTTGGAAATTCGATTCGGGTTTCACTTCAGCGGCATCGACGCTGAGTTGATCGGCAACGATCGAACGGACTTTCTCGAAGATCGCTTCCTGGGACATGGCCGCTGGAGACAGTGGTTGGCATCCTACGGGTCGTCCAGGACCTGGCCCCCGCGCCGTATGAACAAGGGTGACGGGCTGCCCGGCGCACACCCTTGGTTCCCGCTCCTGCCGGTACCTTGACTCCACGCCGTCCGTTCACCGGCCCAGCCGCAACAAGGCCCATGTCTCACGCCGTCAAGATCTACGACACCTGCATCGGCTGCACCCAGTGCGTCCGGGCCTGCCCCCTCGATGTTCTGGAAATGGTTCCCTGGGACGGCTGCAAGGCTGGCCAGATCGCCTCCTCCCCGCGCACCGAAGATTGCGTCGGTTGCAAGCGCTGCGAGACCGCTTGCCCAACGGACTTCCTCAGCATCCGGGTCTATCTGGGTGACGAGACATCGCGTTCGATGGGCCTCGCCTACTGAAAACCGGCAGCAGGCCGCCATAAGCTCATGCCCGGCCTGCGCCGGGCTTTTTTATGTGTGGCGCTCCCCTTCCCCCATGTGCGGCATCGTTGCCCTGATCGGTTCGAGAGAGGCTGCGCCCCAGTTGCTGGAGGGGTTGCGACAGCTCGAATACCGGGGTTATGACTCCGCCGGCATCGCCACGGTGGAGGCCTTGCCAGAGGCGGGAGGGGCTCCCCAAGGGCGACTGCATTGCCTCAAAGCCGAGGGCAAGCTGCTGAACCTGACGGCCCGTTGGGAAGAGCAGGGTGCCCCGGGCCATTGCGGCATCGGCCATACCCGCTGGGCCACCCATGGCAAACCGGAAGAACGCAATGCCCATCCCCATCTAGATGGCAGTGGCCAATTGGCCGTGGTTCAGAACGGCATCATCGAAAACCACCGCAGCTTGCGCGAGCTCCTCCAGGCCGAGGGGGTGGTGTTCCGTTCTGACACGGATACCGAGGTCATTCCCCACCTTTTGGCCAGTCGCTTGGACGCGCTGGAGAAAGAGGGCCACCAGGTCGATGCGGCCCTGCTGCTGAGAGCGCTGCAAGATATTTTGCCCCGGTTGCTTGGCGCCTATGCCCTGGCGGTGGTCTGGGCCCGGGTGCCCGGGGCCCTGGTGGTGGCGCGGCGCCAGGCCCCACTGCTGATTGGTCTGGGGGAGGGAGAATTTCTCTGCGCCAGCGATACGCCCGCCCTGGCTGGCTTCACCCGCACGATCCTGCCGATGGAAGACGGCGAGGTGGCGTTGCTGACGCCCCTGGGCATCGAGCTTTACAACGCCAGCGGTGAGCGGGTGCAGCGCAACCCCAGCCTGCTGAGTGGCACCGAGCACGTGGCGGACAAGCGCAGCTTCCGCCATTTCATGCTCAAGGAGATCCATGAGCAGCCCGAGACGGCAGCGCTGTGGGTGGCCCGCCACCTGCCCGAGGGAGCCCTGGTGGCCTTGCCCCTTGATGAGGAGGTCTACAGCGGTGTGGAGCGGATCCAGATTCTGGCCTGCGGCACCAGTCGCCATGCGGCCCAGGTGGGTGCCTACCTGTTGGAGCAGGTGGCCGGCCTGCCCACAACTGTGTTTTATGCGAGTGAATTCCGCTACGCACCGCCGCCGCTTTCGCCCCAGATGCTCACGATCGGCGTCACCCAGTCCGGCGAGACCGCCGATACCCTCGCGGCCCTGATCATGGAACAGGACCGACGCCAGCGCCACGGTGACCCGGCCTATGCCCCGCGGATGCTGGGGATCACCAACCGGCCCGAAAGTTCGTTGGGGCGGCTGGTGGACCACATTCTGGATATTGGCGCCGGGATTGAAGTGGGAGTGGCCGCCACGAAGACCTTCATGGGCCAGCTATTGGCCTTCTATGGACTCGCTTTGGCCTTTGCTGAGCGGCGGGCAGCGGCGGGTCTGCGGCAGCCGGGGCTGCCGGATCACGGGCGGCTGCTGGCCCTCGTCGCCCAGTTACGGGAATTGCCGGCCCAGTTGCAAGCGCTCGTGGAAGACCACGACCGCCGTTGCGCTGAGCTGGCCCACCTGTTCAGCGATACCCAGGATGTCATTTTCCTGGGCAGGGGCATTAATTATCCAATTGCCATGGAGGGGGCCCTCAAGCTCAAGGAAATCAGCTACATCCATGCCGAGGGCTATCCGGCCGGCGAGATGAAGCATGGTCCTATCGCCTTGCTTGATGCCCGCGTTCCCGTGGTGTCGATTGCGGTGCCGGGAACGGTGTTTGAAAAGGTGCTCTCCAATGCCCAGGAGGCCAAGGCCAGGGATGCCCGCTTGATCGGCGTTGCCCCTGCCTGTCCGGACACCGAGCTGTTCGATACCCTGCTGCCCTTGCCGGTGGTGGATGAGTTGTTGAGTCCCCTGTTGACGGTGATCCCGATGCAGCTGCTCAGTTATCACATCGCCGCCCACCGAGGTTTGGATGTCGATCAGCCCCGCAACCTGGCCAAGAGTGTCACGGTGGAGTAACCGGCACAGCATTCGGTGGGGCTGCTGGCAGTTCAGAGTTCCAGCAGTCCAGGCGGAGGCGTGAGGCCGATCCAGCCTTCCTGGATGTTGACGAGGGGCACGATTGCCTCGACAAAGGGGATCAACACCCGGCGGCCAGGGGCCGGCTGGCCGCCAGACGCCGGTGGCTGCGACGCTGCTGCGGCCAGTTCCACCGCCAACAGATCGTTGCCGCCGTGGATCAGGTCGACCACCCGGCCGATCGGGGCCCCGGGGCTTGATGTGGGTGCGGCAATGTCGAGCAGGCGCACCTGGAGGCCCACCAAATCAAGCAGGTGAAATTCTCCGGGGGCCAGTTTGGGGCGTTGGCTGGCATCCACCAAAAACTCCTGCTGGACCAGGGCTTCCGCCGCGTCACGGCTGCTGACGCCGGCCAGACGCACCGCAAACAGGGATTTGCCTGGCAGTTGGCGTCCCCCCAGCAGCTCCACGGCCCGGGGCATGCCCTGGCGCGCCAGTAGCCAGCGCGGGCCTGGCTGGGTGAAGCGCTCGGGAAAGTCACTGCGGGGCAGGATGCGCAGTTCGCCCGCCAGGCCCTGGGCCGCCACCAGGGTGCCCACCACCAGCAGGGGCTTGCCCTCGGGACT
>JBBASD010000144.1:0-6515 GCA_040399485.1 Cyanobium sp.
TGCGCCGTGCGGGTGCTTGCCGGCGCCATCGATCAGCGGGAGGCTTTGGGCCTGTCCCGGGAGCTGCGCCAACAGGGGTACGGCCTGCTCTGCGTGGCTAGGGCCCTTGGGCCCCTGGAGGTGGAGACTCAAGACGAGGACGAGGTGTATGAACTGCAGTTCGGCCGCTATTTCGGCCGGGGGCCCGTGCGGCCCGGCCTGCCCCTCGACGACGAATAACCGCCGCTTTTGTGATGCTTTCCCTTTCTGATACAGCTTGCCGGGACTCGGGCCTCGATCCCCAAGCCATCCAGGCTCTGGCGGCCGTGGCGCGCCGGGCGGCCTTGGCGGGCGCCCAGCCGCTTCGCGAGCTGTTTGGCCAGCTCCAGTCGGTGCGGGCCAAGGGTCTCGCCGGCAATCTGGTTACCGAAGCCGACCTGGCCGCTGAGGCCGCCGTCCTGGCGGTGCTTCGCCAGGACACCCCCCAGGTGCCTGTCCTGGCCGAAGAAGGGGGAAGGCTGGCTGGTGTTGGTCCCCTGGAATGGTGTGTGGATCCCCTCGATGGCACTACCAACTACGCCCATGGCTTTCCTTTTTTCGGCACCTCCGTGGGCCTCACCTGGCAGGGCAAACCGCTCCTGGGTGCCATCGCCCTGCCGATAGGCGATGAGCTTTTCTGGGCGGCCCCGGGCTTGGGGTCCTGGTGCAACGACACTCGCCTACAGGTGAGTGGCTGCCAGAAGCTGGAGGACGCACTCTTGGCCACCGGCTTTGCCTACGACCGCATCGACCGTCTCGACAACAACTACGCCGAATTCGCCCATTTCACCCACCGCAGCCATGGGGTGCGTCGGGCCGGTGCCGCTGCCCTCGACCTGGCCTTCGTCGCCTGCGGTCGTGTTGATGGCTACTGGGAACGGGGTCTGCAGCCCTGGGATCTGGCCGCCGGTGTGGTGCTGGTGGAGCAGGCCGGCGGCCTGGTCTGTGGCTATGGGGGAGAACCCCTGGACATTGCCAGTGGCCGGGTGGTGGCCTGTGCCCCCGGCCTGCAACAGCCGATGCTTGACGCCCTGGCGACCTGTCGCCCCCTCAACGGCGCCAGTTACGGCGCCCCTGAATTGGACGCCCCCTTCTTGAACTGAGCGCATGGCTTTGCAACCCGCCGCAGGCGCCCGTGATCTGCATCCCCGCGATGTAGAGAGCAACCGCCGTCTCTGTGATCTCCTTGCCCAGGTCTATCGCCTCTGGGGTTATGAGGAGGTCACGCCGCCCACGATCGAAACCCTGGAGACTCTGGAGGCCGGTGGCGCTATCAGCGACCGGGATCTGGTGCGTCTGGTGGCGGACCAACCCTTGGGTCTGCGGCCCGAGCTGACCGCCTCAATCGCCAGGGCCGCAAGTACACGCCTGCGCCATCGCCCTCGGCCCCTGCGGCTCTGGGCCACCGGCACCACCTTTTGCAGCACTACCGATGAAGGGGGCGGTCTGCGCATCAACGAGCGACTGCAAAGCGGTGTCGAACTCCTTGGAGACGCCTCATCAGCTGCGGATACAGAGCTTATCCACCTCTTGCTGGCGGCGGCGGCCACCCTGGGCCTGCAGGAGGAACATCGGCCCACCTTGCTGGTGGGGCACCACGGCCTGCTGGGGGCCCTGCTGGGGGATATTGCCAGTGAACAAAGGCAATTGGCTCGCCGCGCCCTCACCGGCTATGACCCCCTGGCAATCGAAGCGTTGGCGGTGCCGGAAGCCCAGCGGCGCCGCTTGCATACCTTGTTGCGGCTGCGGGGCGACTTCAATAGTGTGCTCTATCAAATCGAGCAATGGCTGGGGCCGGTGCCGCTGATTGCCAGCCTGTCGGCCACCTTGGCAAGTGTTGGCCCAGCTGCCGAGCGCTTGGGCATGCGGTTACAGCTTGATCCCAGCTTTCAGCCCCACTTTGATCTTTATGATGGCCTGGTGCTCAAGCTGGTTTGTCAAGGCGGCGAGGCACCTGTGGCTATTGCCAGCGGCGGACGCTACGACGGCCTGGTGCGACGTTTTTGCACCGACCCCCTCCAGGGGGCGGGTACCGGCTTCGGCTTTGACATCGGGGCGATCCGCGAGCTGCTGGAGGCCACCACTGTCCCCACTCCCCCCGCCAGACCCTGGCTGGTGGCGGTGGGGACTGCGGCGGACCTGCCCCGGGCTCTGGAACGACTGGCCGAATGCCATGGCCGGGGTGAGGCGGCCGAGCTGTGTCATCAGGTGTGCGCCGATGGCGCCGAGGCCGACCGCATCGCCAACGAGCGGGGCTGCCGCGGTGCCCTCTATCTGGCGGCATCTCCTTAGGATCCGCCCAGTTTCCGCCGCGCCATGGCCCACACCATCGTCACCGAGATCTGTGAGGGGGTGGCCGATTGCGTGGATGCCTGCCCAGTGGCCTGCATCCATCCCGGTAAGGGGGCCAACCGCAAGGGCACGGCCTTCTACTGGATCGACGCCGACACTTGCATCGATTGCGGCATCTGCCTGCAGGTCTGCCCGGTGGCGGGGGCGATCCTGCCGGAGGAGCGGCCAGAACTGCAGCGCCGTAACGCTTGAGCGCCGGGGCCGGCGACGGCACTGGCTTTCGTTGCCTTGGCCCCCCAGGGCACGCCTGGACCCCGCGACGGCAGGGTGGAAATCCGGACTTGGCCGAGGCCCATACCCTTGTTGCAGAGTGGACTGACGCCGTAACCGACACGCAGTGCTTCAAAGCGAACAGGGTCAGATTCAGATCCACACCGAGAACATCTTCCCGATCATCAAAAAGGCCGTTTATTCAGGCCACGAGGTTTTCCTGCGAGAGCTGGTTAGCAATGGTGTCGATGCCATTAGCAAGCGGCGCATGGCGGCGATGGCGGGGGATTGCAGTGAGGGCGCGGAGGGAAGGATCCGCATCCATATCGATCGTGAGGCTAAAACGCTGACGATCAGTGATAACGGAATTGGCATGAGTGCCGATGAGGTCAAGCGCTATATCAATCAGGTAGCTTTTTCCAGCGCCGAAGAATTCCTCGAAAAGTACAAGCGCGAAACCGATGCCATTATTGGGCACTTCGGCCTCGGTTTCTATTCCAGCTTCATGGTCGCCGGCCGGGTTGATCTGATCAGCCTCAGTGCCAAGCCCGGCTCCGAGGCAGTGCACTGGAGTTGCGATGGATCCCCCAACTTTACTTTGGAGGCGGCCGAGCGCAGCGAGGCTGGTACCGATGTGGTGCTGCACCTGCAGGAAGAAGAACTAGAATATATTGAGCCAGCTCGCATTCGCAGCCTTATCACCACCTACTGCGACTTCCTGCCCGTGGCGGTGGAGTTGGAAGGCGAAACAATCAACAAGCGGGAAGCCCCCTGGCGCAAGAGTGCCCGAGAGTTAAATCAGGAGGATTACATAGAGTTTTATCGCTATCTTTATCCCTTCCAGGGTGATCCCCTATTCTGGGTGCATCTCAATACTGATTATCCTTACACTCTCCAGGGTATTCTCTATTTTCCGCGACTGAGCGGTCGTGCCGACTGGGAAAAGGGCGAGATCAGACTCTATTGCAACCAGGTTTTCGTCAGCGACTCAATCAAGGAGGTGGTGCCCCGCTATCTGCTGCCGCTGCGCGGCGTCATCGATTCCCCAGACATTCCCCTCAACGTCAGCCGCAGCGCCCTGCAAACCGACCGGCGGGTGCGCTCCATCGGGGGCTTCGTGGCACGCAAGGTGGGTGATCGGCTCAAGGAGTTGTACCGCCATGAGCCGGTCCGCTACGCCGAAATCTGGGACGCCATCGCTCCCTTTATCAAGGTCGGTGCCATGGAGGACGACAAATTCGCCGACCAGGTGGGCGACCAGGTCTTGTTCGGTACCAGCGCCACCCCCCGGATTCCGGCTGACAACGGCACGGATACCAATGCAAGCGACGAAAGTCCGCCGGCCGAGTCCCAAGCTGATCCGATCGCCTGGGGCGATAAGGCCTACACCACCCTGGCGGGGTATCGGGGACGGCTTGGGGCCGACAACGCCAACCGCATTCTTTATTGCACCGATGAGGCGGGCCAGGCGGGAGCCTTGGCGTTGTGGAAAAGCCAGGGCGCCGAAGTGCTCCTGGCTGACAGCTTCATCGACACCCAATTCCTGCCCTGGCTGGAGTCCCGCCACGGCGAGCTGCGCTTCCAGCGGGTCGATGCCGAGCTGGATGCCAGCCTGCAGGAAAATGAAAACAGTCTCACCGATGTCGAGGGAAAAGACGACAACGACAAACTGCGAGACCTGTTCAATCAGGCCCTCGCTGACGACCGCATCACCATCCAGGTGCAGTCCCTCAAGGGCGAGGAGGCTCCGGCGGCGCTGATCCTGCTGCCCGAGCAAATGCGCCGTCTCAACGACATGGGAGCACTGATGGAGCAACGCCTGCCAGGCCTGCCCGACCACCATGTTTTGTTGGTGAACCGTCGTCACCCCTTGGTGGCTGGGCTGCTGAAGCTCTCCCGGGGTGCGGTGCTGACCACAGGGGCGGGCTCGGGCGAATCCCCCAGCCAGCAACTGGCCAGCGACCTTGGCCGTCATGTTTATGACATGGCTCGTCTGGCGGTGGGCGGACTGGCTCCGGAGGATCTGGCTGGCTTCCAGCAACGGGGCACCAGCCTGATGGGTCAGCTGATGCAGCGCACGCTTTAGGCCCTCAATCCTTTCGCTTTGGTAAGCTCACAAATTCTTGGCCTTATCCGGGCCTTAGTCGTTCTCCCCCTGTCATGTCCCGCGTCTGTGAACTCACCGGCAAGCGTGCTAATAACGGCATGGCCGTCAGCCACTCCCATGTACGCACCAAGAAGCTGCAGCAGGTGAACCTGCAGTATCGCCGTCTCTGGTGGGCAGAGGGCAATCGCTTCGTCAACCTGCGGGTTTCCACCAAAGCCCTGCGGACCATTCAGAAGCTTGGCCTTGGTCGCTTTGCCCGCGAACTGGGCGTGGATCTGAGCCGCTTCTGAAGTCCATCACCTCTCACTTTTGCGGACTTCTTTGATGCGCCGCCGTCACTTGCTTGGCCTGGCTGCTTCTGCCCTTCCCTTCGGATTGGTGCTGGCCTGGGGAATCGCTCCTGCCATGGCCATCGGGGGGGTTCTCCCCGACCTGGGCAAGCTGGCTCCTGCCTTTGATCTCGAAGGTATAGCTCCCCCACTCGGGGGCCGATCCGCCAAGGTCGATGTCAGCGCCATCCCAGTGCGCTTGCGGACCTCAGACTTTCAAGGACGCTGGCTGATTCTATATTTTTATCCTAAGGACTTCACCAGCGGCTGCACTCTTGAGGCCCGCTCCTTCCAGGCGGCTTTAGCCGAATTCCACCAACTCGGAGCCGAGGTGGTGGGCGTGAGCGCCGATGATGCCGAAGCCCATATTTCTTTTTGTGCTGCCGAAGGCCTGGCCTACCCCCTGCTCTCCGATCCCGGCGGCACCGTCAGTCGCGCCTATGGCTCTTGGCTGGCGCCCTACTCACAGCGCCACACTTTTTTGATCGACCCCAACGGCCAACTACGGGCCCGCTGGCTGGGGGTGCGGCCCCTGGGCCATGGCCAGGAGGTGCTGGCCGAATTGCAACGGCTGCAGCAGCTGGAGCCCAGTCCAGCATGAGCCGCGCTAAGGCCCCGTTCAGCCTTCAAGTCTCGGCTCACCTAGCCCGTCATCGGCTGGTATTGGCTGCGGTGGCTGCCGTGGCGTCGTTGTTGGCTTTGCCGCGTTTCGCCACGGCCCTTGCTATTCCAGCCTCGGGGGCGGCCAGCCTGCATGTGCTGGCGGTGGCAGATACGGGCAGTGGCAACCGTCATCAGACGGCGGTGGGCAAGCAGATGGCACAGGCGAATCGGCGCCAGCCGGTTGACCTGGTGCTGCTGGCGGGCGACAACGTTTATCCGGATGGAGATCCGGCCCAATTGGATCGGGTTTTCGTCAAGCCCTACCAGGAGCTGCTGGCCAACAAGGTGCCCTTCTTTGCGGTGCTGGGCAATCACGACATCCGCACCCGCAATGGCGAGGGACAGGTTGCCTATCCGGCATTTGGCATGGGCGGTCGTTGGTACAGCCTGCGACGGGGACCAGTGGAGTTCTTCATGCTGGACACGAACGTAAATGCGGCTTGGCAGCACCAATTGCCTTGGCTCAAGGCAGCCCTCACCCGCAGCACGGCCCCTTGGAAAGTGGTGGTGGGCCATCACCCGCTGTACTCAGCGGGGTTCTACGGCGACGATGCGGCTGGTATTGCCCGCCTGACGCCTTTGTTCAAGCGTTATGGAGTCCAGCTCTACATCAATGGCCATGATCATAACTACGAGCGCACCCGGCGAATCAATGGCACCACCTACCTGACTGTGGGCGGAGGTGGCGCCTACCTCCGACCGGTGCTGCCGAATCGGAACACGGCCTACGCCACCAGCCAGTACAGCTTTGCTGGGCTCAACTTTGAGCCCAAAAAACTGCGCCTTGAGGGCTGGAATGCCGAGGGCCAGCGGATCGATCAGGCGGTGTTGTCCGT
>JBBASD010000145.1:0-6465 GCA_040399485.1 Cyanobium sp.
AGTTTCCAGCCTGTCGGGGGTGGCCACCCCCGGTGCGATCGGCGTGGTCATCTTGAAGGGCTGGGCCTGGGTTGAAGCCGTTGTGGCCAAGTTCGCAATAATGGCTGCCGCCGCTATGGGGGCATGTAGTTGGCGAAAAGACTTCATAGTTAAGACAACAGAAGCTGAGGGCCTAGGGAGCATTGGTGATTGCTTGCCGCCCATGGGATAGCCCGTTGTGGTCCATGGACGGTGGCCTTTCTCAACCGCCTAAATTACCAATCCCCGCCCGTGGCCGATGCATGCCCTATCCCTGGGCACCTGGTGGATCCACGTCACCTCGGTGCTGGAATGGATCCTGGCGATCATTGCTGTGGAGTCCTTCGGCCGCCGCCGCCAGGAAACGGGCTGGCGTTGGCTGGCCCTAGCCATGCTGCCCGCCCTGGTCAGCGCTATGGCCGCCTGCACCTGGCATCTCTTTGACAACAGCAGCGCCCTCAAGGGGCTGGTGGTTTTTCAGGCCGGCCTGACGGCCCTGGGCAACCTGGCCCTGGCGGCGGCCGCCTTCAACCTGCTGCGCCTGCAACGGCGCCCGACGGCCAGCGGCGTCTCCAGCGGCATGTCCAGCGATGTCTCCTGAAATTCCCCGCTTGCTCACCTGGCTGGAGGCTGTGGATCCAGCTCCCTTTTTTGTACTTTCCCTGGTTCCCTATCTCGCTTTTCTCTATTGGGCCGCAAAGGTGCGGGGCTTTCCCAGGCTCGCCCTCCAGGGCTTCCGCATGACCCTGGTATTCGTTGCCGTCACCATCGCCGCGGCCATCGTCGCCCAGGTGCGCTACGGCAAGTTATTGGCCGATGTCGATGGCCTCCACGGCGGCGCCGAGGCTTTCTTAACCCTCAGCAACCTGCTGGTGGTGCTGGGCTTCAGCCTGTGGCGCCCTGGTGAACAAGTCTTACGGCCGGGTCCCCAGGGACCCCTTCCCCCGGAAGATGGGATGCCGGCTTCTGAATCATGATCACCCCCCTTCTGGCCCTGGCTCCCGCCACCATCTCCTGGTCCCCCAAGGTGGCCCTGGTGATGATCGTCGCCAACATCATTGCCATTGCCATCGGCAAGGCCACCATCAAGCAACCCAACGTGGGCCTGCAGCTGCCCAGCTCCTCCCTGTTCGGCGGCCTTAGCCACGGCGCCATGCTCGGCACCATCAGCCTGGGTCACATCCTTGGCATGGGTGCCATCCAGGGCCTCGCCTCCCGCGGCGTGCTCTGAAAACGCCAGGGCCATCGTTAAAAAAGCCGGGCCCTTGGGCCCGGCTTTTTGATGGGAGTGCCGGCCACCCCCGGTAGGTAAGGCTTTGAGGCAATCGAGAATTCAAGCCGGTAACGGCTGACGCCCCGCTTGGCGGTCGGCTTCCAGGGGCACCCCGAATCGCTCCAAAATGCGATTGGCCATCTGGGCTGGGGTCAACCCCAGGCTCTGCTTGCTTTCCTCCGGGCTGGCATGGTCAACAAGCATGTCGGGGATGCCGATGCGGAAAATCGGCACCAGCACCTGGGCGTCGTTGCAGGCCTCCATGACGGCGGCGCCAAAACCACCGGCCAGGCAGCCTTCCTCCATGGTGACAACCCGACCGATGCGGCGGGCCAGGGGGAGGATCAGGTCCGTATCCAAAGGACGGACAAAGCGGGCATTGACCACCGTGGCCCGCACTCCCTTCTCCTGCAGCAGCCCGGCCGTGGCCATCGCCGGCGCCACCATCGAGCCATAGGCCACGATCAGCAGGTCATCGCCATTGGTGAGCAACTCGGCGCGGCCAATCTCCAGGGGTTGCCAACCCTCTTCCATCAGGGGCACGCCCTCGCCTTCGCCCCGGGGGAAGCGGATCGCGCAGGGGCCGTCGTGGGCGATGGAGGTGACAAGCATGCGCTGCAGTTCGGCCTCGTCCTTGGGGGCCATCACGGTGAAGTTGGGCACCGCCCGCAGATAACTGATGTCGTACTGACCCTGGTGGGTGGGTCCATCGGCGCCGACGATGCCGGCCCGATCGAGGACGAAGGTGACGGGCAGCTTCTGGATGCCGACATCGTGGATGAGCTGGTCGTAGGCCCGCTGCAGGAAGGTGCTGTAAATCGCCACCACCGGCCGCATCCCCTCACAAGCCATGCCGGCGGCCATCGTTACGGCGTGCTGTTCGGCGATGCCGACATCAAAGTATTGATTCGGCAAAGCCTTCTCCAGCAGATCCAGACCCGTGCCCGTCGCCATGGCCGCCGTGATGCCTACCACCCGCGGATTGTGCTCACAGATCTTCACCAGGGTCTGGCCAAAAACCTTGCTGTAGCTGGCCGGCTTCGGTTTGGTGGAGGGGTAGGCCTTACCAGAGGCCAAGTCGAAGGCGGATTGGGCGTGGTAGCCCACCTGGTCCGCTTCGGCATAGGGATAACCCTTGCCCTTGGTGGTGGCCACATGCACCAACACCGGCCCATCCACCCGGTGGGCGGCCTGGAAGGTGCGCACCATCTCGGCGATGTCGTGGCCATCGACCGGGCCCACGTAGGTGAAGCCCAATTCTTCAAACACCGCGCCCAGCTTGGGCACGGCCAGACGGCGCATGCTCTCTTTAAGGTTGCGCAACTCGGCGGGCAACTCACCGTGGAGGAAAGGCAGGTGCCGAATCGCCTCCTCCGCGTTGCCAGAGAGGAACTGCACCGGCTTGCTCAACCGCATGCGATTCAGGTGGGTGGACAAGGCTCCCACCGGCGGGGAGATCGACATGTCGTTGTCGTTGAGGACGACAAGAATGCGGGTGTTGGGCAGGTGCCCGGCATGGTTGATGGCTTCGAGAGCCATGCCCCCGGTGAGGGCGCCATCACCGATGACGGCCACACAACGGAAGCTTTCACCGCGCCGATCCCGGGCCAGGGCCATGCCCAAGGCCGCCGAGATGCTCGTGGAGGCGTGGCCTGCCCCGAAATGGTCGAAGGGGCTTTCGCTGCGCTTTAGGTAGCCCGCCACGCCGCCCTTCTGGCGCAGGGTATGGAAAGTGCTATAGCGACCTGTCAGTAACTTGTGGGGATAGGCCTGATGTCCCACATCCCAGACCACCCGGTCTTCATCAAGGTTCAGGGTCTGGTAAAGGGCCAGTGTCAGCTCCACCACGCCCAAGCCGGGCCCTAAATGGCCCCCGCTGGTGGAAACCACCTCCAGATGCTTTTCACGGATCTGGACAGCTATGCGCTCAAGTTCTGCGGTGCTCAGGCCCTGCAGCTGATTCGGATGGCTCAGCTCGCTGAGGTGCATGCGGCCACTGACAGAAGCAGCCAATCTACGCCCGCCGACGAGACGCCTGGCATTCCCTAACAAGTGGGTTCCCGGCTTGTCACACTGGAACCACTCCCCAGGCCCTTTCCCCCCCCAGCGGCGTGTCCGAAGACCCCACCTACCTGCAGCGCATCCTGCGCGCCCGGGTCTACGACGTCGCGATTGAATCGCCCCTCGATCCGGCCCCCAACCTCTCGGCCCGGCTCGGCAACCGGGTCCTGCTCAAGCGCGAAGACCTCCAGCCTGTTTTCAGCTTCAAGCTGCGGGGGGCCTTCAACAAAATGGCCGGCCTCAGCCGGCAGGAACTGGATCGGGGCGTGATCGCCGCCAGCGCCGGCAACCATGCCCAGGGGGTGGCCTTGGCGGCCCAGCGGCTTGGCTGTCAGGCGGTGATCGTGATGCCCGTGACCACCCCAGCCGTCAAGGTGCGCTCGGTGGCGACCCGCGGCGCCGAGGTCGTGCTGCACGGCGACACCTACGACGAAGCCTGCCAGGAGGCCCACCGGCTCCAGGCCGAGCGGGGTCTCTGCTTCATCCACCCCTTCGACGATCCAGAAGTGATCGCCGGCCAGGGCACCATCGCCATCGAGATCCTGCGCCAGTGTTCCGAGCCGCCGGATGTCATCTATGTGGCCGTCGGCGGCGGTGGGCTGATCGCCGGCATCGGCGCCTATGTCAAAAGTCTTTGGCCCCAGGTGGAGCTTGTCGGCGTTGAACCCGTCGATGCCGATGCCATGACCCGCTCCCTGGCCTGTGGCGAGCGGGTGAGGCTGGAGCAGGTGGGCCTGTTCGCCGACGGCGTTGCCGTCAAGCAGGTGGGCGCTCTCACCTTCCCCCTCGCCCAGCTGTATGTGGACCGCATGGTGACGGTGGACACCGACGCCATCTGCGCGGCCATCAAGGACGTCTTTGAGGACACCCGCTCGATCCTCGAACCCGCTGGCGCCCTCGCCGTGGCCGGCATGAAGGCCGATGTCCAGGCACGGGGCATCCAGGGACGCACCTTGGTGGCCGTGGCCTGCGGCGCAAACATGAACTTCGAGCGCCTGCTGTTCGTGGCCGAACGGGCCGAAATCGGCGAACAGCGGGAGGCCTTCCTGGCGGTGAGCATTCCCGAGCAGCCCGGCAGCCTGCGGCGCTTCTGCAGCCTGCTGGGCGGCCACAACCTCACCGAATTCAGCTACCGACTCGCCGATCCCCGCGTTGCCCATATCTTCGTGGGGGTGCAATGCCGTGACCCCGGTGACACCCGCCAGCTGATCGCCGATCTGGAGGCAGGTGGCTTTGCCTGCCTGGATCTCAGCGGCAATGAGCTGGCCAAACTGCACCTATGCCACATGGTTGGCGGCCGCCTCGGCGCCGCAGCCAAACAAGCGCCTGAGGTGGGCCAGGAACGCCTTTACCGCTTCGAATTTCCCGAAAGGCCGGGAGCCTTGATGGCCTTTGTCTCCGCCCTGCATCCCAACTGGAACATCAGCATCTTCCACTACCGCAACCACGGGGCCGACGTTGGCAGCATCGTTGTGGGAGTGCAGGTTCCCCTGGCTGAAACCAGCGACTGGGAGCATTTCCTCGCCCAACTGCCTTATCAGCACTGGGAAGAGACAGACAATCCCGCCTACCGACTGTTTCTCGGCCAACAAGATGCCGTGCCTGAGGCCGGGCTTGCTGCGGTGGCACCCTTGGGCCTGCGATAACTTGCCATCAATGTGGAGCTGGAGTTTTCATGTCCGGCGGACCCTCGCCCCGGGATGCCGGCCCAATCACGCCGCTGGCGGCAAGTTTCGGCCTATCGCTGCCTGCCAGGCTTGAGGCCATTCTTTATTTAAAAGGCCGTCCTCTCAGCCTGGCGGAACTGGCGGATATTGCCGGCATCGACCGCTCGGAGGCGGAACTCGCCCTGATCACCTTGATGGCGGATTACGCCCACCGGGATACCGCCCTGGAAATTCACCAGGAAGGACCCCGCTACAGCCTGCAGCTGCGCTCCAGTCTGGCGGATCTGGTGCAGGATCTCCTGCCTGTTGATCTCTCCACCGCCACCCTGCGCACCCTGGCCACCATTGCCCTCAAAAAGCGCATCCTGCAGTCCGATCTGGTTGAGCTGCGTGGCTCGGGCGCCTACGACCACATCAAGGAATTGTTGGCCCAGGACTTCATCGAACGCAAACGGCAAAGCGACGGTCGCTCTTTCTGGCTGAGCTTGAGTGAGAAATTTCATCGCACTTTTGCGATCCGTCCGGAGGAGGTTGCCAAGCCACCCGTACCGGGGCCGGTCAGAACCGACACTGCGTCTTAGAATCGCCGAACAGTCAGTCTCCTTGCTGCCATGCCGATCTTCAGTCAGCTCGTGGACGTGCTGGCGCGGACCTTGATGATTTACTCGGTCTTCCTGCTGATCCGGGTGCTGCTCAGCTGGTTTCCCAACCTGGATTGGGGCAGTAACCCCATCCTCAGCGGCCTCAGCTCAATCACCGACCCCTACCTCAACCTCTTTCGCGGCCTGATCCCCCCCCTTGGCGGCATTGATCTTTCGGCCCTTGTGGCCTTCCTGGCCCTGAACCTGGTGCAGGGCCTGCTGGAACAGGGCAAAATGCTGCTGGCCAGCTCAGGGATGGGTTGATATTGTTCTCCTAAATTTGGATCGACTTTCCCACAAGCGAATTCATCAAACAATCGATATGATCCAAATCGTGGATTCAATAAATCCACGATTTTCGTCAATCCATGGCTTCCTTCAAACGATCGGATCCATGGATTCAAACCAACTAAAGTTAATCAAGGCAGCAAAGCTTCTTCAAGGGGCAATAATTCCTGACCAGGTGCGGCTCCAGTTCTTACTGGGGAATTAAAACCCCGGGCTTTGGCGCTACGCACGGTAAAAGGGCCCGGGGTGCCGGCGGGTACGGCCAGCCTGAGGGCAAAAGTCGACTGGCCGGGGGGAATATCGCCAATCGAGCCCAACCTGGTTCGATTCGGCAGCACCGGTTCGCCGCTGGCATCCAGGATCAGGGCAAAGACATCGGTGTCCCGCATGGTGCGAGAGCTGCTGTTGTTCACTTGACCCCGCAGGGCGTAACACGAAGCTCCGGAGGGACGGCGCTGTTCGGGCTGGCTGCCGACGTCCTGCGGCGGGCAAGGGGCGATCGTCACCTCACTGACAC
>JBBASD010000146.1:0-6460 GCA_040399485.1 Cyanobium sp.
ACTGAAAATCCATGGCCGTTGTCACGCTTGCCGAAATGATGGAGGCTGGCGCCCACTTTGGGCACCAGACCCGTCGTTGGAATCCAAAGATGTCGCGCTACATCTATTGCGCTCGCAATGGTGTCCACATCATCGATCTCGTGCAGACCGCAGTCTGCATGAACAATGCCTATAAGTGGACCCGCAGCGCCTCGCGCAGTGGCAAGCGCTTTCTGTTTGTGGGTACGAAGAAGCAGGCCTCCGAGGTGATAGCTCAAGAAGCCACCCGCTGTGGCGCCGCCTATGTCAACCAGCGCTGGTTGGGCGGCATGCTTACCAATTGGAGCACCATGCGGGCCCGCATCGATCGCCTCAAGGATCTCGAAAGGATGGAATCTTCAGGGGCGATTGCCATGCGTCCCAAGAAGGAAGCCGCGGTGCTGCGCCGCGAACTTGACCGGCTGCAGAAGTATCTGGGGGGCCTCAAGTCCATGCGCCGTCTTCCGGACGTTGTGGTGCTAGTCGATCAGCGCCGCGAAACCAATGCGGTGCTCGAATGCCGCAAACTTGATATTCCACTGGTATCGATGCTAGATACCAATTGTGATCCGGATCTTTGCGACGTACCCATTCCTTGCAACGATGATGCGGTGCGCTCCGTTCAGCTCGTTCTGGGTCGTTTGGCCGATGCCATTAATGAAGGTCGTCATGGCGCTCAAGAACGGGCCCAAGAAGAAGATGGCTGAGCCCAGAGGCCATCTCTTTTTTTGATGGTGATTCAACACCGTAGCTGCCTTCGGTGTCATTCTTTTCCCCTAAGTCTTTAGCACTTCCCTTAATTCCAACCATGGCTGAGATCAGCGCCAAGCTCGTAAAAGACCTGCGCGACAAAACCGGTGCGGGCATGATGGACTGCAAGAAAGCCCTTGCCGAATCCGAGGGCGATATGACCAAAGCAGCTGAGTGGCTGCGTCAAAAAGGAATTGCCACTGCTGAGAAAAAAGCAGGCAGAACAGCTGCAGAAGGTGCTGTGGGTAGTTACATTCACACCGGGGCCCGTGTGGGCGTGTTGGTGGAAGTCAATTGTGAAACAGATTTCGTCGCCCGTGGCGAACTCTTCCAGGAGTTGGTACGCAACGTCGCCATGCAAATTGCGGCTTGCCCCAACGTTGAATACGTGACCACTGAAGAAATTCCTGCCGATGTCGCTGAGCGTGAAAAAGCCATCGAGATGGGTCGAGATGATTTAGCCGGTAAGCCCGAGGCCATGAAGGCCAAAATTGTTGAGGGACGTATTGGCAAACGCTTGAAAGAGCTGGCTTTGCTTGAGCAGCCGTTCATTCGTGACAGTGCCCTCAGCCTGGGTGAGATTGTCAAGCAGGCCGCTGGCAAAACCGGAGAAAACATCCAGGTCCGGCGTTTCACCCGTTTCACTCTTGGCGAGGGAATTGAGGTCGAGAAGACAGATTTTGCCGCTGAAGTAGCTGCCATGGGATCGGCGGGCTGACGTTGAACCTGTAATGCCATAGCAATGTGTTGGGGTCAGGTGGCACCCTCAAGGGTGTGCCCAGGTCAGGAAGGCATCGAGTTGGAGCCATGAGTGATCAAGCCAAGTCGAATCCTGCCCAACGGCAAGGAACTAATCCGCAGCTTTATCGCGACCTTGCCCTTTATCTTCAGGTCGTCCGTCAAGTTCTGCCTGGCGCCGTTGATCAGGCGGTATTCCATTTGGTCACCCAAGGCGCAGCCTCTCCTTACATTCGCCAACCTCAGGACCGTCGAGATCAATTTCACGACCGTGTCAACACCTTGGTGCGACGCTGCCTGAGCCTGCTGACGGTGGAGCAGCTGGTTCCTCTCGCCGCCCAGATGGAACGGGAGCGTCAAAGGCGGCGACTGGAAACCCGCCGACAGCTCATCGAGGATTGGCCATCGGAAGTAGGAGCATCAGAACCTGCTGACCACGACGAGACCCAGGCCGATCGGTCCCCGACTCTCCCCCAGGGTTCTGTGAGCCTGGGTTTGGCGACTCCAGGCACGGTGGGTCTGTTCGGTTGGCGGGAGGCAGGGTCCTTTCGTTTTAGCCCTGGCCTTGAGAACGATTCGCTGGCGGCCGCCGAGCAAGAAGAATCAGAGGATCGGCCCCAAGGGGACCGGGATGCATCCCAACCGCTCCGGCTCCGCCAAGACCCCGCCGCTGTTCCGCCGTCCCTGCCCTTAAGTCCCCTCGAGTTGTTTTCGCTGGCTGCGCCCTCCGAGGCCAACGATGCCATGCTCCCTGCGGATTCCCTTGAGGCGATTGAGGATCAGCAGCTTTCCGCATCGGCTGTCGCCTCCCCCTCCCCCTTTGCAGGCCATGGACTGCCGCTGGATCCGGTGCTGCTGTTGCGGTGGCTTGAGGGAATCGAGCAGGCCCTGGCCAGGCGACTGCGCAATCTTTCCCATGCCCTCAACGTCGAACTCTTGCGCTTGGGGGTTTGCCGTGCCCTGCTGCCAGTGAGCTTGCTAGATGCGGTTCTTCAAGGCCAGATCGACCTGCTGGCCGCACCGGCCAACCTGTTGAGGTTGCCCCTGCCATTCCCCCTCAGCGAGAATCAGCAGGCCTCGGTGGCCATGGTGTTGCTGTTGAGGGGAACCGATTTGGAGATGGAGGAGCCGCGGCTGCGCACCTGTCGCCACCGACTGCAGCAGCAACGTCAGGAGGTGCTCAAAAGAGCTCAGCAACAGCGTCGTCTACAGAGACGAATTCAGGCCAGGGAGGCAGAGCGACTTTGGCTTCAGGATCTGCATCGCAATCGTCCAGTTCTGGAGTGAATCCCCCCTCCTCGGACCCAGCCTCTGGTCCGGGCCTGGAGGCTTGGTGTGCTCCACTGCAACAGGCTTCCAGGCTGGAGGCGGAGCGGGGCTTCGGGGATCTTCAGGGTCGCAGTGAAAGCTTCTCTGGCTTTGTGCGACGTTCGCTCATCGAGAGCCTTCCGGCCGGTCTCGAAGGATCGGATCAGGGGCAACTCCAACAATTGGCTGAGGAATTTGCCGACTATCCCGACGCCGAATTGGGACGCCGTCAGCAGCTGGTTCAGAAGCTACGCCAGGGGCTGCATCAATTACTGGTGCGTCACCGGCCAGTGCTGCCGCCAGCCCCGCCCAAGCTGCGTCTGGCCCCTATGGCGTCTGCAAAGGAAAAGGTCGCCCCTGCGGCAACTCCCGATCTGCCCTTGGCCCAGGTGCCAGCAATAGGCCCGCGAACGGCGACACGACTGGCGAGTCTGGGGTTGCTGCTGGTACGGGATCTGATCCGCCATTATCCCCGCGATTACCTGGATTACTCCCATTTGGTGCGGATTAGTGCCCTGGAGGCCGGACGCACCGCCACGATTGTGGCCACCGTGCGTCGCAGCCACGCCTTCTGCAGCCCTAGGAATCCAAACCTTTCCATCCACGAACTCCATGTTCAGGACAACACCGGTCGGCTGCGGATCTCTCGTTTTTTTGCTGGTCGACGCTTCACTTCCTCGGGCTGGTTGCACGCCCAGCAACGCCTGTATCCCCCAGGGGCCACGGTGGCCATCAGCGGCCTCGTCAAGGAGGGACCCTTCGGGACCAGCTTTAGTGATCCCTTGATTGAGGTGCTGGAGGCACCCTCCAGTTCGGTGCAATCGGATCGCATCGGCCGACTGACCCCTGTTTATGCCCTCACCGAAGGGTTGACGGCCGATAAGTTGCGTCAAGCCATTGCGGCTGTGCTGCCGGCCGTGGCGACCTGGTCGGACCCCTTGCCTAAGGGCTTGCGGGATGCATTTGGGCTGATGGATCGTGCCGTTGCTCTGCGTCAGATTCACCAGCCTGAGGATCAAACCCAACTGCAATCGGCCCGGACCCGATTGGTGTTCGACGAATTCCTGCTGCTGCAATTGGCCTTGGGGCTGCAGCGCGAACGCCTCAAACGCCAGAGCGCACCGGCCCTGCTGGCTCCGGCCCAGGCCAATCTGGTGCACCGCTTTTTATCGCTGTTGCCTTTTGATCTCACCAGGGCCCAGCAGCGGGTGTTGGCCGAAATTCACGGCGATTTGGCCAGGCCCCAACCCATGGCACGCCTGCTGCAAGGAGACGTGGGCAGTGGTAAAACCGTGGTGGCTATCGCGGCCCTGCTCACGGCTATCGAGTCTGGATGGCAGGGAGTGCTGCTGGCTCCCACGGAGGTGTTGGCGGCCCAGCATTTCCTCAAAATCGGCCAGTGGCTGCCCCAGCTCGCGGTTAGCGGCGCCCTGCTAACGGGAGCCACGCCGGCGCGGCGCCGCCGTCAGTTGTTGCAAGATCTTGCCAATGGTCAGTTGCAGTTGTTGGTGGGCACCCATGCCCTGCTCGAGGATCCGGTCCAGTTTGAGCGTCTTGGCCTTGTCGTCGTGGATGAACAGCATCGTTTTGGCGTGAGGCAGCGCAATCGGCTGCTCGCCAAGGGGCTTCAACCCCACCTGCTTTCGATGACCGCCACGCCCATTCCCCGCACCCTGGCCCTTTCGGTCTATGGCGATTTGGATGTAAGCCAGATCGATGAATTGCCCCCAGGACGTACACCGATTCGCACGCGTCTTCTGAGGGGCAGTGAGCGCGATCAGGCCTGGGAGCTGATCCGGGAGCAGCTGGCCCTGGGCCAGCGTGCCTATGTGGTGCTTCCCCTGGTCGAGGAATCGGCGAAGCTGGACCTGCGCTCGGCCGTGGAGGTGCATCGCCATCTCGCTGAGCAGGTGTTTCCGGAGGTCCAGGTGGGCTTGTTGCACGGGCGCCTCTCCAGCGAGGAAAAACAGCGGGCTATCAGCGCCTTTGCCGGGGGCCTTTGTCAGGTTCTGGTCAGTACCACGGTGGTGGAGGTGGGGGTGGATGTGCCAGAAGCCAGCGTCATGGTGGTTGAGCATGCCGAACGTTTCGGCCTGGCCCAGTTGCACCAATTGCGCGGTCGAGTGGGTAGGGGGGCGGCCGCTTCCTATTGCCTCTTGATCAACGACAGCCAGCAGGCCTTGGCACGCCAGCGGTTGGAGGCTCTGGTGGCTAGCACTGATGGCTTTGAGATTGCCGAAATGGACCTGCGGTTAAGGGGACCGGGTCAGGTGCTGGGTACCCGCCAGTCGGGCTTGCCAGATTTGGCTCTGGCGAGCCTCAGCGATGACGGCGCCGTTCTGGAGCAGTCGCGCCAGGTGGCTCGTCGGTTGCTGGAGCAAGACCCGCAATTGGAGAACCACCCCCAGCTGCTGCAGGCTTTGGCTGAGCAAAGACAACGACAACTGGAGGCCGCTCAGTTGAATTGAGGCCTGTCCGCAACGAGCACGCAAGCTACGCAAGAAAATTATTATTAACTGCCGCTGATATTGAGATATAAGATAGAAGATTGCCATTGGGTGCAAAGCCTGAAAAATGTCAAGGCATTAAATTGTGCCGCACTAAACCCATCAAGCCCCTAAAACTGTCATCGTTATTCTCCGGAGCGTTGCTCATAAAATCAGTGTTGAATTTGCAGTCATCACATCACTTAAAGTTACCGCCAACAGGGCGGAACCGGCCCACTCCCACTCCTATTGCAGTTGCCCCCCGGGCCGATTATCAGCATGACCTCCCTGCGCCCTTGGAATCGCATTCCGATCCATGACGAGGGGGAGCCGCTTGTTCCCATTGTTGACCTGTTGCTGCTTGAGCCCCACCCCTACTTCAGCCTTGGGGCTCCCTACGGAGACCAGGCCTGTCCGTTCCGCCTGCGCCGAGGCGTGATGGGTCGACTGGCTCGCGCCCAAGGGTGTTTGCAGCGCCGCCAAAGCAAATATCAGTTGGCGGTTTTCGATGCCTGGCGGCCGGTGGCTGTGCAGGCTTTCATGGTGAATCATGCCACCCGCAAGGAGTGTGAGGCGCGGGGACTCGATCCTGATGGCTCTGGACCCGAATGGGAGGTCGTGGGCCTTGAAGTGGGGCGCTTTTGGGCCCCACCCAGCCTGCACCCTGCCGCGCCGCCCCCCCACAGCACCGGTGCCGCAGTGGATCTCACGCTGGCAGATGCTGCTGGGCAGCCCATTCACATGGGCGGGGCCATCGACGCCATCGGACCCGTGTCCGAGCCCGATCATTACGCCCTGGCTGCAAGGGAGGACCCTGATTCAGACGCGGCCCTCTGGCACGGCCGCCGCCGTCTCCTCGCCGCAGTGATGCAAGAGGTCGGGTTTGTGCAACATCCCAATGAATGGTGGCATTTCAGTTATGGCGATCAGCTCTGGGCCTGGCGCATGGGCTTGGAGCGGGCCCACTATGGACGCTGCAAGGCGCCGGAAGGCTGAGGCAGAGTTTCAACGCCAGGTGGTTCGCCCAGGCCCAGTTCCTTTTGCAATGCCGCTGCTTGGGCTGGTGTCATCAACTTTTGGCGTACGCAACTGGCCAGGGTGGCCTGGGTCATCTCCGCCTGCACCTGCCGCAGGGAGGCGAGCACCGGCTCCGGCTGATC
>JBBASD010000147.1:0-6410 GCA_040399485.1 Cyanobium sp.
AGGACGCCGTTGCGGGCGGCCAGGGCGGCCTGGGGGTCAAGGCAGGGGTCGTAGCGATTCGGCGAGGGCAGCAGCCCCACCAGCAGGGCTGCCTGCTCCAGGTTGAGGAGTCTGGCTGGACGATCGAAATAGCGACGGGCAGCATCTTCGAATCCCCAGCCCACCCCCAGGTACACCCGGTTCAGGTAGCTGCGCAGCAGTTCGGCCTTGCTGAAGCGGGCTTCCAGTTGCAGCGCCACCAATAGCTCACGCCATTTGCGGGCGAGGGTTTCTCCCTGACCCACCTGGTCGGGGTAGAGGCTGCGGGCCAACTGTTGCGTCAAGGTGCTGCCCCCTTCCAAGACGCGGCCCCCGATCAAGTTGGTCACCAGGGCCCGGCCAGTTCCGATTGGATCTACCCCTGGATGCCACCAGAAACGACTGTCCTCACTTGCGAGGAGGGCCTTGATCAACACCGGTGAAAATTGTCCTAAGGAGCGCAGCTCCCGATGGTGCTGGTCCTCTGCTGAGGCGATCGGGCGGCTTTCCCGGTCGTAGAGCACGAGAGGCCCCCGGACTGCGGCCAGGCTGCCCCGAATCGGCACCTGAAGATGTGACAGCGTCAATAGCAGCACCCCAGCAAGGGCACTACCCGCCAGGCCGGCTGCCGCCAACCGGCGCCAACGGTTCTGGCCAGGCCAACGGGGGGTCTCCAAGGTGAGTTCCGGCAGGCCCCCTTCCTGGTTCGGTCCAAAGCGCACGGCGTCGCCATCGCGCAGCAATAGTTGCCGCACCCTGCGGCCTTGCCACCACAAGCCATTGGTGGATTCGCAGTCGCTCAGGAGCCAGTCCCGACCCCTTTGTTCCAGCAGGGCATGGCGGCGGCTGACTGCGGCATGGTCGATCACCACATCGGAGCCCGTTTCCCGTCCGATGCGGTAGCAACTGCCGTGGAGAGGGACCGATCTGGGTTCTGAGCCCGGCACATGCAGCCGCAACTGGGCCTCGCCGCTGGAGTGGCGTGACCGGATGCTGGGTCGAAAGCGTTCAGGGGGTGCTGGAACCACGGGAGCGGCGCTGGGGTGCAAGCAGATGGATGGCGAAGCAGGCCACGGCCAAATTGATGGCGATGTCGGCGATGTTGAAAATCGGAAATGAGATGGGCACGAATTCCAGGAAGTCGACCACCGCCCCTAGCCGCCATCGGTCCAGACCATTGCCTGCCGCTCCCCCGAGCAGGAAGCCGAAGGCCAATGCCTGCCAGCGGTCCGTAAGGGGCTCCCGCAGGATCCACAGCAGCAGGCCCAGGCTCACCAACAGGCTGATCCAGCCCAGCAGTTGGGGATTGCCGCTGAACAGGCTCCAGGCAGCGCCGGTATTGCTGACCCGGCGCAGTTGCAGCAGTCCTGGCAGGAATGGCTGCCCTTCCCCTGCAGGCAGTCGGCTGAGGGCCCACGCCTTGCTGAGTTGATCGAAAAGGAGCATCAATATTGCCAGGAGAATGGCAAGCAGCTTGCGGTTCTTGGGCCCCGGACTTTGGCCCTGGGAGGGGTGGCTGGCCTTCACGATTCGATCAACAGCAGGTGGCGCAGGGGCCAGGCCAGCACTCCGGCCGCACAGCAAAGCAGGAGCTGGGGGAATACCGCCATCGCATAGCCGCTGACCAGGGGGACGCCATTGGCCCCCCAGCGGCCTATCAGGGCCCCCAACAACAGGTTGGCCATGCCGCAGAACTGCAGCACCAGTAAGCCGATGGCAGCCGCGCCCGCCAGGGCCAGGGGATCATTCATGCCGTTCTGGCGCGAAAGTTTGCCGGTGATCCAGGCCGCTGGCAGAAAACCCGCCAGGAAGCCGAAGCCCGGATCGAGGAGGTAACTGGGGCCGCCGCCACCGTGAAAAACTGGCAGTTGGAAAAGTCCGATGCTGAGATAAGCGGCTGCCGCCAGCAAGCCCGCACGATGCCCCCCCACCAGGGCCGTGAGCAGCAGGGCAGGTACCTGCATGGTCACGCCCAGGGGGCGCGTCGCCAGGGTGCCCTGGTCGGCGAAAGGGAAGGCGGCTGGAATCAGGCCACCGGCCACGATCAGCAAGAGACCGGCGATCGCACCGCTCCAGGTGGATAGGGACCGCAAAATCACATGATCGGAGTGCATCCCATCCTGCAGTAGCTAAGTTCGCCAGGAAAGGGCGTGAACCCGCGCCCCCTGCCGCCATGCCCGGCTCTTCCCCATTTCTTTCCGGTTCTGCGGGCCCTGCCCCCGCCGCCGAGTCCAGCGAAGCACTGCCACCTGGCCCTGAGATCGCCCTGGCGGTCGGTGATGCCGTGCGCTTGGTTGGCGTGCCGCCATATCTCAAAACCGCAGATCCGATGCCGATGTTGCGGCCATCGGATTTGGTGGATGGCGGGGAAATCGGCCAAGTGGTCGAAGTGCGCTCCCTCGGCCAGTTCGCCGTGCGGTTTCGCCGCGGCGCGTTTCTGTTGCGCCGGGCGGATCTCAGTCCTGTGGAAGCCCCTGGCTAAGGGGGTGATCACCCCAGAGCGCGGCCGCCTGGTCGAGGCCCTCGGCTGGCCCCACCAGGCTGAGGCTTGGATGGCGCAGCCAACGGCCTGCGACTTCCAGGAGATCGTTCGGGGTGAGGCGAGAGGCTTGCTCCAGGGTCTGTTCCACGTGATTTTCGGGAAGGCCGTGGCTGAGCACCAGGGAGAGACGCTCGGCGATTTGGGAGCAGGTTTGCCGTCCCATGGCATCTTGGCCGCGGAACTTTGCCTGGGCCAGCTCCATCTCCGCTGGGCTCAGGGGATGCTCCAGCAGGCGGGTCCACTCATCCAGCAGGCATTGGCTTGCTTCTTCGGCCCGATCCGCCGAACTGGAGAGATGCATCACGAAGGGAGCAGCGCCGGATTGAGCCGGCATGTGCACCCCTACGTCATAGGCCAGGCCCCGCTCTTCCCGCATCACCTGGAACAGGCGGGCGGACATGCCCGCTCCCAGATGGGTCTGGAGCAGCCGCAAGGCTGGCCCGTCGGGATGGCCTAGGGGCAGGGTTGGGGTGCCCAGCATCAACACCAATTGCTCGGTGTCCTGCTGCTGCAGCTCAATGCTGCCGTAGACGGCTGAACGGGGTTTGCTTTCGCCGGCCCACTGGGGCGGCAGGGCCGTTGTCCAGGGGCTCTGCAGCAGAGGGGTCTCAAGCAGCGTTTGGAGGTCGGGCGGAACTGTTCCGCAGAGCACCAGCACGGCCCCCTTGGCCCCCAGTCCGATCACGAGGGACTGGAGATCTGGGCCTTCCAGGGCGGTCAGTTCGGCTTCCACCCCCAAGGGGTCATGGCCGTAGGGCCCTTCGCCATAAAGCAAGCTGCGCAGACCGTCATGGGCCAGTTGGAAGGGATCTTCCCGCTGCCGTCTCAGGGTTTGCAGGTTGAGTTGGCGCTCCAATGCGACTTGGTCGGCCTCCAATCGGGGCCGCCGCACCATCTCCAGGAGCAGGGGCAACAGGACAGCGGCATCCTCGGCGGCGCAGTGCAAGCCCACCATCAAGGAGTCCTCACTGGCTTCCGCCCGCAGGGAGGCTCCGCGTCCCTCGACGAAATCGGCCATGGCCTCGGCATCTAGGGAGCCGCAACCTCGGGTCATCAGTCCGGCCAATAGCTGGTGGGCCCCCCGCTGGTGCTCGGGATCGGCGCTACTGCCGCCACGCAGGACCAGTCTTGCCGCCAGCAGGGAAGGGCCGGGGCGTTCCTGGACCACAACAGGCAGTCCGCCGCTGAGGGCGAAACGTTGCTGGTTCGTCATGCCGGCACTGCCTCAAGGATCGAGGCGAGAGCTGGATTAAAGCCGCTGAGGACCTGCTGCTGGAGGGTCTCGGGGGTCCAGCGCTGCAGCACCTCCAGGGGGCTGGCGAGACGATTTTCCCGCTGCCAGAGCTGATTGCTGCCGATCAAGCCGGCTACTCCGGCAGACGATTCAAGGCTGAAGCGATAGCTGTTGGCCACCAGTCGCTGGGCCCGTTCCCATTCCTCCTTGCCAATCGGTGCTGCCATCACCTCCTGCCAAACCTCGGTGATCACCTGGCGCACCGCCACCAGATCCTCCGCTTCGCAGACGGCCTCCAGCAGGGCCAGGCTGCCGCCCTGCATGGCGTGGAGATCGAGATCGATGCTTTCCACCAATTGCAGGTCCTCCCGCAGGCGGTCGACCAGCCGGCTGCGGCGGCCTTCGGACAAGATCGTCGTTGCCAGGTCGCTGCCAATCAAGGCTTCCAGATTCCCTGCTGGAGGTTGGACCCAGGCCATCAAAAGACGAGCCGCTTCCAGCCGGGGCAAGGCCAGGCGATGTTCGCCCGGCACCACATGAAGGGGTGGGGGCTGGATGGTGTTGCTTGGATCCCCGTTGGTGAGGGCCTCCAGGGGTCCCAATGCGGCCCGGCTGGCCAGTTTGCCATCGGCGATGGCCCCGGCCAGGGAAAGCACGCAGCCCCCAGGTCGGTACAACCGTTGGTGGAAGGCGGCCATGGCCTCGGAGTCATGGCGCAGCAGCGATTCCCGATCGCCCAGGATGGGTAGGCTGTAGGGATGACCAGGACAAGCTTCGGCCAGGAGCCGTTGCAGAGCCACTTCTTCTGGTTGATCTTCGCTCTGGGCTAGTTCTTCGAGTACAACCTGCCGCTCCATGGCGAAGGCCTCCGCTTCAAGGCGGGGGCGCAAAACCAGATCCAGCAACAGATCCAGGGCTTCTGCCGCCGCGTCCGGCGGAATCAGGACGTGGAAATGGACATCATCGAAGCCGGTGGCGGCATTCGTCACCCCCCCCAAGGCTTCGACGCGACGATCGAATTCACCTGCGGCCAAATCCTCACTGCCCTTGAAAACCATGTGCTCAAGGAAGTGGGCCAGGCCGTGCTCCTGCGGCCGCTCAAAGCAGCTGCCGGCCTGACACCAAAAGTCGATGCAGACCAGGGGGGCTTCGGGCAGGGGCAGGCTTACCAATTCGACCCCATTGGCGAGTCGCTGCCGTTGGGGATCCCCCAGGCCGCTAAGCAACGGGGCCAAAGAACCCCTCGTCTCACTCATGGATGCGTGGCAGGATCGCCATTCTGCGTGGCTGGGCGTCCCTTTGTCCTCTCCCCATGGTTCGGACCTGCCGGACGGGCCCGTGGCCCCCAAGGGCCATCAGTCCGATCTGGCCCCTGGGGCCCTTTCCCCAGTTCCCGCTGCCGGGGTCCATCCCCTGGTGGATGCCCTGGCTGAGCGGATCCGCCGGTGTCGTGATGGATTGCCAGGTTTGGCTCCACTGCCGATCGATCCGGAGCTGAAAGCAATCAGCGGCAGTCTCGATGGCGAACGGCTGTTCATTCGCAACGAGCTGCACTACTGCCATGGCCTGCGCAAGCTGCATCTTGAAACCGCCCGGCTGGGGGCGGGATTGCAAATTCTCCACTGCGTCTTTTTCCCTGACCCCCAATACGATTTGCCCATTTTTGGTGCCGATATTGTCGCCAGCCGAGGGGTTGTGTCGGCGGCCATCGTCGATCTTTCGCCCGTGGATGGGCCCCTCCAGGTGTCCTTGAGCCAGGCATTGGTGGCCCAACCGCGGGGCCCTTTTTCCCAGGTGCGGGACCTGCCCCCATGGGGATCTATTTTTTCCCCCCAGGTCCTGTTTGTGCGACCCCAGGGACCCCAGGAGGAAGGGGCCTTTGTGGAGGCCGTGGCTGGCGTCCTTGCTGTGCTGGAGTCAGCTGTGCGCCAGGAGACACCCCAGGCCAGTGATGATCCCGCTACGATGAGAAGGTGGCAGGGTCAATTGAACTATTGCCGTCAACAGAAACTGAACGACAAGACCCGCCGGGTGTTGGAGAAGGCCTTCAATCCAGCCTGGGCCGATCATTACATCGAACAACTCTTGTTCGACGACCCCCCAGAGCTGGCCTCCCTCCAGTCTTTTATGCCCTGATCGGGGCGCTGCTTGGGGGCGCCGTCACCTGGACCTTGGCCCATGGCTTGCCCTGGTTACCTCGGCTCAATGCTCCACCGGCAGAAGAAACCGTTGGTGCTCGCAAGGCGGCGATCCCCATTCCCCGGGCGGTTGCGGCCCTCGGCCGGCTTGAACCCGGTGGAGACATCCGCGTCCTGGCGGCCCCCAGCAGCGCCTTCGATGGGGGGAGTCCGCGGATCACTGATCTGTCGGTGGTGGAGGGACAGACAGTGCGAGCTGGCCAGTTATTGGCCCATTTCGATTCGGCCCCCAGCCAAAGGGCCGAGCGACAGCGGATTCGCGCCCGTCGGGTCAACCTAAGTCGCCGTTTAACGGTGGAGGGCCGTGAACTGGCCCGTTACCGACGGCTGACGGTTGATGGCGCCATCTCCGCCGATGAACTTGACCATCGCGAGCAGCAATACCTCGAACTGCAGGGCCAGTTGCATGAAACCGAGG
>JBBASD010000148.1:0-6401 GCA_040399485.1 Cyanobium sp.
TCGGCGCTGACCAGGACACAGCCTTCGCTGAGGGCATGGCTGGCGATCAGCAGGTCCAGCGCCGCCAGCGGCTTGCCATGGCGTTCCAGTTCAGCGCGCAGCCGGCCATAGATCCTGCTGCAGGCTTCGGTCCAGGGCAGGATCTCCAGGGTGTCGAGGGTGGACTCCGCCAGCGCCTGCAACCGCGTCGCCGTCGGCCGCTTCTCCAGGCCGTAGCGGATCTCGGCCACCACAATCGCCGACAGGCAACAACGTTGCTCACGCACCCAGCCATCCAGGCGTGGCGAGCGTCGTTGCAGAAAGGCGCTCACGGCGTTGGTGTCCAGCATCAACCTCCTCTTCCCTGCAGCCATCAGGGAAAGTCCACCGGTTCGGGAGGACTTGTGTCGTGCAACCCCTCGAAAAAGGCGTCCAGCTCCTCCCGGAAGCCAGGCTCATGCAGCAGCGCATCCCTGAGCTCGAGCAACTCCATGGCCGAGGGCCGCACCGCTGTGAGCACCACCGCACCGCTTTCGAGGTCCCGATGCACCTCCACCTCCGTTCCCTCGAAGCGGAATTCGGCCGGCAGGCGCACCGCCTGGCTGCGGCCGTTGCGGAAGATCTTGGCGCGCATGGCCTCCTGCCGGCGGCGGTCGATACCGAGACTAGACCAAACCCGCCACCTCACACCGCCCACGCCTCCCCTCTTGAGCAGATTTGCTCCAAAAGAAAGAGTACAGATGCCGATCTCGGCTGATATCACAACAGGCCTGCCGTGAGCTCGTCGAGCGACTGCGGCAGGTAGCCCATCGCCAAGATCTCCTGGCGAGCCTCCTGGTTGAGGGAGGGGGCGATCGCCACCTTCTCCACCTGCCACTGCGAAAAGCTGGGAAAGGCGTTGAGGAAGCGGTCCACATGGCCATCAAAGCGGCCCAGATCCGCCACTAACGCCGCAGCGGATCGTTTGCAGCTACCGAGCCGCAACCGCTGCGCGGTTGCATCAAGGGCCACCAGATCAATCTCGGTGTCGCTGCGGTCCCACCAAGCCTCGATGCGGGAGGTGAGTGGGAAATCTCCCAGCCCCAGCCGGCTGCGTTCCTCGTAGAGCTGCCCCACCAAGCGCTCCAGGCCATAGCCCTCCGCCTTCATCAAGCGCTGGTCCGCCTGCTCCACCAGGCCCTCCAAGGGGCGGAAGTTGATGGCGGCCGCAGGTACCGCCAGGGCATCCAGCCAGCAGCGCAAGAAGTTGTCGCGGATTGTGTAATGCCCCTTGCGGGCCTTGGGCTTGGCAAACACCGGCAGCCGCTTCTCCACCAGCTCGTATTTCTCCTCCAAGGTCTTCAGGTAGCCGGCCACCTGGCTGTCGATCTCGGGTGCCACAGAGTCGGCGTGGGCCTGCAGGTCTGCATGGGTGCAGCCTGGATGGCGGGCCACGTACTTGAGCACCAGGTCGTAGCGGCCTCGCAGCTCACGCAGGAACCAGTTGTCGGCCTCGCTGCGCAGCGGCGAACTGCTGCTGAAGAACATGCGCTTCAGCAGCGTTTGCCGATCGGCGGCAATTACTCCCTGCTCATAGCAATCGCGGTAGAACTTCGGCACTCCCTCAAACAGATTCCAGAGAAACAACAACCGCTCCGGTGAGGTGTCGGCGTGGACCTGCAGCAGCTCCTGCAGCGAGGCGATGTCGAGATGGCCCAGGCTGATGCTGTCGGTGAGTCGCTGGTAGAGGGGAGCGGTGCGGTCTTCCAGCAGCGCCTGCATCTCGGTGTGGAGGGAGCCCAGCACGATCAGGCCGCCCTTGATTTCGGGCGTGGCAGCCAGCCGATCCACCTCAGATTGAAGCTCGGAAGTGAAGGGGAAGAGAGCCTTGCGGCTGAAGATCTGGAACTCATCGAGCGCCACAATCCAGCCCTCGGCGCACAGCTCGCGGATGCGCACCGCCAGGGAGCGCAGATCGTGGGGCAGGGGCGCACTCACCCCGAAGTTGTCCATGAAGTCGCGGGCCGTGCTCACCACACCGGCCGGGTCGGAGTCGGGGATCTGGATATAGAGCACCCGCACCCGGCGCTGCGGCTGGAGCAGCTCCTGCACTAGCCGGGCCTTGCCGATGCGGCGCCGCCCCGAGATCTGCAGGAAGAACCAGCGCCCGCGGCCCAGCACCCCGCCCAGCTCCGACCGCTCGCGCCTCCTGCCGTAGAAGCCCCACTCGGCCATCTGCAGAGCACTACTTAATTCTGTTTAGGTTAGCACCGCGTGCGAGTGGTGCCAATGGTTTTGGAGTATCCGCAGGCGGATCAGGCGATCCGTCCGCAGGTTTGGCCTGGGTGACAGCTGCCGCGCGGCAGACCTGCACTTCAGGCCGGCCCAAAACGCTGGTCCAACCGCTGCCTTCAACCATCGCTTCCACCGATCACCCAACCTCTTCTACCCATCAAGCCGTCTCTCCTACATTCTCCAGAGATTTACCTAGCCGATGGCCACTGAGCAGCTACTCACCCTGGCGCTTAGCTGCTCCAGCCCAGCCACCGGCCCAACGGCAGCAACTGGCGCCGGCTGCGATGGCCAAGCCACCGACGATTTGGTGGCCGAGCTGGTGGCCGATCTCAATGAGATTGAGGGGGTGCTGGCGGAGGCAGGCCAGGGAGAGCCCCAGCCCGGCAGCAAGGCGATCGGCAGTTTGCTGTTGGGGCAGCTCAGCGCCCAGCTCAATGGCAAGAACGCCCTGAAGGCGCTGGGCTAACTGAAAAGGCGTTTGATCGACCAGCCCCAGCCCCAGCCCCAGCCCCAGCCCCAGCCACAGCCCCAGCCACAGCAGGCTGCCCAGACGCCGCTGCGGCTGAAGCTGAGCCACACCACGGCCAGCGGCGAGGCGGTGGCGCTGGAATTGGAAGCACCCGCCAGTGACCAAGCGGCCCTGCTGGCGATGTTCGATCGCGCCGAGGCCTTTGTGGCTCGGCAGCCCTAGATGGCCAGCAAGCATGCCCTGCTGATCGGCGTCAGCTCCTGCGGCGAGGGGCTCACGCCGATTCCCAGCGCCCGGCTGGATGTGGAGGCCCTGGCCGAGGTGTTGCGAGATCCGCGGCTGGGGGGCTTTCCCCGCGAGCAGGTGGTGGTGCTGCAGGATCCGCAGCGCACGCCGATGGAGCGGGCCGTGGCAGAGCTGTTTGCCAACCGCGCCGCCGATGATCTGCTGCTGCTCTACTTTTCGGGCCACGGCTTTCGCGATGACCAGCGCCAGTTGTTGCTCAGTTGCAGCGAATCGACCAAATCGAAGCAGGGCAAACCAGAGCCTTACTCCACCCTGAAGGCGCGGGATGTGCAGGCCTATATGCGAGCGAGCCAATCGCAGCGCCAGCTGCTGATTCTTGATTGCTGCTTCAGCGGCGCCTTCGCCGAGGGCATGGGGGTTAAGGATGACGGCGCCATCGACCTGGAGGGTTTTGGGGGCAAGGGCAAGGCGGTGCTCACCTCTTCGGCCTCAATTGAAACCTCCAGCGCCCCCGAGGCCGGCGACGACCTTTCGATGTACACCCGCTTTTTTGTCGAAGGCATCCGCACCGGTGCGGCGGACCTCCAGCAGCGGGGCTTTGTGGATGCCAAGGACTTGCATCATTACGTGGAATCCCGGCTGCAGGAGTTGGCTCCGGCGATGTCGCCCCAATTGATTGCGATCGGCGCCGGCCGTGAAATCCGGTTGAGCAGGGTACCCCGCGATTCCACGGTTCTCTATCGGCAAAAAGTGGAGGAGCTCGCCAAAAGGCGGCGGGGCATGATTAATAAAACTGGGTGCATGATTCTGCAAAATATGCGAGCCAATTTTCCCGACGGCGAACAGATTAGTGATGAACAAGCCGAGCAGATTGAGGCGGAAGTGCTTGGGCCTTGGCGGGAGTATGCCAAGAAATTAACAGAATTCGAGGCTCTGGCGGCTGATTTGGTTGCCGATGGCCAGGGCCTATCTGCGCTCGACTGGCAGGACCTGCGGGATTTGCAGGCCCAGGTGAAGCTTGCGGAAGCTGATCTGATTGAGATTTTTGCCAAGCATGGCATTGCGGCAAATCCCTTGCTTAAGCTAGCCGCTGATCAATCCGATCGTGCTGCTGTTCACTCGCCTGGGGATTATTCGGTTGAGGATGCTGCTGAAGGTGTTGAACTTCTGGCCCTTTCGATTGAAACTGCTCAGGTGGTTGAAGCCAGGGCTGATGCCGGCGAAGTGACCTGGAGGATTGATAGGCGTCCCCTGCAGCTGCAGGGCTACCGGGAGCGATTGGCCGATGGGGTGGAGCTCACCATGGTGCAGATTCCGGCCGGTGGCTTTCTGATGGGCTCCCGCTCTGAGGAGCCTGGGTCTTATGGCAAAGGAGGCCCCCAGCACAAAGTGACGTTCGGCGCTTTCTCTCTGTCCAAAACGCCAATTACCCAGGCCCAGTGGCAGGTGGTGGCGGGCTGGCAAAAGTTGCAACGGGATCTCAACTCGGATCCCGCCAGATTCAAGGGATTACATCGGCCTGTGGAGAGTGTGTTGTGGGAAGATGCGATTGAATTTTGCCAGCGCCTGAGCCAGCGCTTCGGACGCACTTATACCTTGCCCAGTGAGGCCCAGTGGGAATATGCCTGCCGGGCGGGCACCATAACGCCATTTCATTTTGGGGCCACGCTGACGCCAGATTTGGCAAATTATGATGGCAACTACACCTATGGTGGCGGGCCAAAAGGTGTTTATCTGCAAGAGACAACGGCGGTGGCTAGTTTTCCCGCCAATCCATGGGGCCTCTACGACATGCATGGTAATGTCTGGGAGTGGTGTCTTGATCATTGGCACGGCAACTATCATGGAGCACCGGCAGACGGCAGTGCTTGGTTAGATTCGGATGTCAATAAAGATAGCAAAAGGCTGCTGCGCGGCGGGTCGTGGCACGGCCGCCCCGCGTACTGCCGCTCGGATTACCGCGACGGCAACCACCCGGACTACCGCAACGCCAGTATCGGTTTCCGCGTCTGCTGCCTCCCCCAGTGCCGTTCTTCTTTACCCTTAATCTCTTAATCCTTTAGCCTTTATTTTTAAGTCTTGGCTATTGGTTTTTGGTTTTAAGCAATGGCGGCGTAGGCGCCCGCCAAAAAATTTCGTCAGCCACTGGTGATCCGTGCAGCGGTCTGTTCTCAAATTGTGCACTATAACCAGCAACTCGACTGAATCAACTGCCGTGTATGCAGCTGCCTCACTATCCATTGTTGCGAACATAGCCAAAAGGGGGTCGCTGCTGGCAGCATGTCTGTTACTGGATCCAAGGCAACGGGGTGATCGCCGACTCGCGGGGACGGTTGCCTGCAGGCAGTACCTCCAGGATCCGGGGATCCAGCGGCAGCGGCGGCGGTTGATCAACCTGCCTCTCCAACCGATTCTGATCCACCACCTCCCCCAGCCGGGCTACGGAGCGGAAAAATCAGCATTCGCTCAGTGCACGTCAACAAACGCATCGGCCACGCCGCCATGGAGACCAGCTCAGGAGACCGGCGGATCAGGCAGCAGCACGTGCTCGGACACCGCCAGCACTGCGGAAACTTCAGCCTCATCGGCAGAGCGCCGGGGGCGCCGCAAGGCCCAAGCGCATGCCCGCCGCGCCATCAGCCGCTGGATCAGCAGGGGGAGTTAGCCAGAGCCATTGTTGGACCTTCAGTCTCCTGATCCCAAGCTGCCGGCCTGTTCAGCTGTTGGCAGCCAGCCAGGCGTGGAGATCGGCCATGCCCTCAAAATCCAACAGGGCTTCAGCTAGGGCCTCCAGCCTCTCCAGCGGCAGGCTGCGGATCACGCTTTTCTGCTCCGCGCTCAGGGGGCCGCAGCGGCGACTCAGCAGGTGCAGGGTGAACTTGGCTTCTCCTTGGACTTGACCCAGGGCGACGCCTCGGGCCTCACCCTGCGCCTCCCCCCGCCCAAAGATTTCCCGGTAGGCGATGCTCTGGGTGAAGTCGTCGAGGGTGATGCCGCCCATGGCGCAGAGCTCCTGGATTGATCGGCCGTTAAAGCGTGCAACCAAGATAGCGGCGATCACGTCATCGATCTCGGCGGCGGCACGGAAGTTCTAGCCCTCCCAGATCTCCGCCAGCTCCAACCGCAGCCCCGGCAGCCACCCGCCACCCTCCAGCACCTCGGCCGCCTCGATCCGCTCCATCACCACCGGCGCCGCAGGATCAGCCCCCTGTTGCCAGATCTCCACAGCCCGCTGTTCCGGAAACAGCAGCCAGCCCAGCCGGGCGCCGTTGGCGAGGTAGGCGGCCACCTTGCACCGCAGGGCTTCGCTGCCGCGGGGGCCTTCAACTCCTTCGGAGAAGCCTGCGGCTACGGAGGGGCTCACCAGCTCCACCACCAGGTCGGGGCACAAGGGCGGGAAGCCGCGGCGTTGTTCGGGCGTGAGCGCCTGCCA
>JBBASD010000149.1:0-6173 GCA_040399485.1 Cyanobium sp.
GACCGCTGCAGATGGGCCGCATTGGCCGGGGATCGCAGCAGATGCACGGTTTCCATCAGGCTGTTGTAGGTGTCGAGCGACATCAGCACCGCCCCCTTGGCGTGCCGCCTGGTAATGAGGGTGATGTCCGCATCGGCCTCCACCCGATCCAGCACGGCCTTGAAGCTCTCCCGGGCCTCGGAAAAGCTAACCACCTGCACGGTGTTGTCCAATAGCTTGTACATCAGCTTAGTTCGCTGGAGGCCATCCCTGCCGGATTCGATGCCGCTGAGGTGGACCCTTGGAGATCGGAGCCGCTACTACCTAGCCTGGCCCCATGGCCGATGCAGACATCCCGCTGGCGCCAGCGGTTCGACAACTTTGAGCGGGCCCTCCAGGTGCTGGAGCGCGGCGTGATCGAACGCTACGCACCGCTGTTCGCCGCCTTGCGGGAGCGTTTCAGGGCTTTAGGGCAAGAGGTGTCGTGACAGCCGGTCTCCCGTTGGCGTCAACCGAGGCCACCGGCCTGCCGGAAGCGGCGATCACGGCCATCCGTCAGGTGCTCGCCAGCCACCCCGAGGTGGAAGCCGCCATCCTCTACGGCTCCCGGGCCCTGGGTCGCCATCGCCCCGCCTCCGACATCGATCTCACCCTGATCGGCTCCGCTATCAGCACCGCCTCCCTGGTCCGCATCGATGCCGATCTCGATGACCTGCTGCTGCCATGGATGATCGATCTCTCCTGGCTGGCCTCGATTCATCACCCCGCCCTCCTAGCCCACATCGAGCGGGCCGGTGTGGAGCTGTACCGCCGTGCAGATGCGCCAGATTGATTGGAAGTTCCCCCGATTTCTTGGACAGATCTCAGGACATACTGCAGCTGATCTCATTCATCACAGCGCGCCAGCACGGCCTGAATCACGGCGGGAGCGATGCGGAAGTCGTTGGCGTGGAGCTCGGCGAACACGGCCCGGGCGGAGTCGATCAGGCGCCGTTGGCGGGCCATGGCGATCTCCGCCGCGGTCCCCGCCACCTTGATGCCGAACGCCGCCGCAACAGCGCGGCCGGCCCGTTCGACAATTGCGATGCACAGTGGCTTCAGCAACTGCATAGCTATGGACTGATTCGCGCCAGCTTTCAACCTGATCAACGCATTGCTGAACTTCGTTCATACTTTCGCCAAAGAGATCTTCTGGTCCGCTGCCGGTCATCCCATCAGCAGCACATACAGAAAGCATTGATGCAAATTAATTTACAATTTCATCACGTGGTGGCCCATCCACTAGCGGGTGTGTTCGATGATTGGTATATCGGCATTGACTAATACATTATATAGCGAGTGCTTCTTGTCTAACCTGGCAAAGCCCAGGGACCACCCCAATTACCACCAGGAGCCCAGCCCATAGTTTGCACAACACCACCAGCATCAATCACAAAGATATCCAGAATATTAATGGATCTAGAAGCAGATGCAACTGCTGCCCCAGGACGTTGACATCTGACATTCAGTGCCCACCAGCCTCCCCAACCATGGGAGGGATTCCATGCTGCTGAATACATTCTGCTATCCATGCCAACTGTAAAAATATCCAGTAAGTCAGTTGCACGGCTGACAGCACTTATGCAGCCTCCCGGTGCAGTAAAACCATTCTGTATATGCCACCAACCTTTCCACCGGCTACCAGGACTCCAAGCAGCTGACATTATACGACCGGCGTCATCTACCACAAAAATATCCAAAAAATCTTGCCTGCGTGAAACTGCTGCAATTGGTGCGCCCGGAGGAGCCAGTATTCCTGGAATAGGCCACCATCCTGCCCATCCCTGCTGTGTTGTCCAGGCTGCGGTGTAAACCCTGCGGTCAGTGCCAACAGTAAAGATATCCACAAATCCACTCCGACGACATACACTAGTAATATGTCCACCGGGTCCAGTAAGACCGCTTCTAACCCATTCTGGGGTCCGCCACGAATAGAAATCAGTATTTCCGATTACTGCCATAGTAGCGCCGCTTGCAGTGGCATAGAAGACATGAACCTCGCCCAAGCCAGGAGAACTTGATACTCCAGATACTGCACCACCAGGTACAGCTAAATCAATCGTATTTCGGTTAGAACCGACCACAATCTGCCAACCAAATCTCCAAGCTCCACTTGGCTGTCGCTCAAGGGCTGCAATAGCGCCGTCTGCTGTAATGAAAATTAGATGTGACCGACCTCTCTCAGAGACTACCGCGATGGTTCCACCACTTGGCCCGTTGCCTTGAATGATCGCACCACCATTAGCGACCCATGCAGACCCCCATCCTCCCTGAGGTTTCCAGGAGCGGCTTTGGACAGGAGCTGATCGTACAACTAGTAGCTCGTCTGTTTTAGGCACAGCAACGGCGAGGCCCGAAATATTACGGTTTGGCTGCTGCCAATTTAAGGGAAGAAGATCGACGGTAACCCAGTCGTGATCAGTTGGGCCTGGATGAGGCATAGTGCGATCAGAGCGCAGAACACTGAATTGCCCACGGAAAAACAAATGGTCGTCTGGGCTTGGATTGGACCAGCCAACTCCTCCAAGCACATGCGATAGTCCACTATTTGCGCAAAAACGTGAATACGCGACTGGCACATGATTACGTGTAGGCTGTCCTTGTGCATCCCAACGTTCGAAACCTGTGTTAAAGTCTCCACCTAATAGTACTGGCTCATTAATAGGCAGAGCCCTGACAGCGGCGACTAGCTCATCGTGGCTGCGAGCATTTTCGGCTGCATCGTAGGCTGTAATTCGCGTACTAAAGACATGGTGCCGAATTCCATTAACCACGAAAGACACATGAAGTGTGGAGTAACCACCGCCATCCCAGTATGCACTGTGCTGAATCCGTCGTTCAAACCTGAGCGGGAAGCGCGACAAAACGACCACATTTTTCTCCCCCTTCAGAGCCAGTGTGGCAGTTCGAGCCTTTTGAATGTGATGGAGGCCAATCGCATTGCTGATGTATGACACTTGATCTAAGCCACCCCAAGTTAGCGAATTCCAGACCACAATTTCATTCAAGAGAACAAGATCTGGCCTAAGAGATGCAAGTGCACCCGCAATGGCATCGAGGGCACTTAACATACAGCTATTGTTTTGAGCATTATCTGGGCACCATTGCCTACCCTCGTTTAGATTCCAGGTGACGACGCGAAGGAACGTCATACGTGTTACCTCGGAACTGAAAGCCTATTGCCAAGAATACACGAACTTTGCCCATAATGGAGGATCATAATCCTTCAAATGCTGCCTTACGCGGCAGGCAAGGGGCATGAAGTAGCGATACCAGAAGGCCGTGGTGCCCCCTGCGTCAGGAAACGAACCAGATCAGCTCTGTACGCCCTCGCTGCCGAAACACACTGCCAAGCCTCAATTCCTCTGACAATATAGAGCTTGTGGCATCAAGCCATGGCCGATGACAACTTTGGAGGCATGACCTCGAAAGGAAACGTGGCTCGCCAAGGCGCTACTCGTGCTGGCAGCGCCTTCTGGATGGCAGCGGTGCCTCTCAGTCGAACCAATACGGCGCTTGGCGCATTCCAGCGACGATTGGCAGCAAGGATTGGTAAAAGCAAAGCATTGATTGCTACTGCACGAATGATTGCTATTCTCTACTATAAGACATTGCAATATGGCATGTCCTTTCAAGATCAAAGTGCAAGCTCTTATCAACAAGCCACCCGTGAGAGGCAACTCCAGGGGCATCAACGCCGAACAAAAGCCATGGGTTACCAGCTTGTGGCTACAAGCAGAGTCCTCCAGATCCCATGCCCCCGTTTGTGTTTCTTAGGAAGTTGACGCGGGCCAGGGCGATCAGCGGACTGGCGTCGGCGATGAAGATTGCAGCCACTGCTCCAATGTGTCGAGATCGGCGATAAAGCCCGCCACATCCAGCTCGGCGACATGGGCGGCACGCACGAGGGAGAGTTCAGCGTCGCGGAACAGCGCCGTGGCCAGGGCGGCGCGAACGCCCGGGGCCTGCAGCAGCCCGCCCTCCTCCAGTCCGATCAAGACGGCACCCGGGTTATTGCGGTTCAGCACCACCACCGGGCCGCTCCGGGCCTGACGCAGGGCCTCCGACGGATTGTGCTTCAGTCCGCTGACGCTGACGGCATGCACAGCTCTTCTCCCCAGGGATGATTCTAATGGATCTTTGCAGAAGAAACCGGCTGTGGTGTTGGGCACCCCAGGAGCTGATCGGCCAGAGAGTTGGATTCAACCCAGGGCCAGCCGCGTCGCCCCTGACAGCAGATACTGCAGCGACTGGGGGTCCGGAGCGGCCCAGGCTGTCAACCGTTGCCACAGGGTGGCGCCGACTGCACGGGCGCCTGGACCAGCTGGTGAACCTCATTTGGCTCAAGGGGATCGAGCACCACCGGATCACTGAACACCGAACGCACCTGGGTGTGGCTCTGAACCACACGGTGCGAACGGAATCGGTGGTGCCCACCACAATCAAATGCAGGCCATCCAGCAGCAGCGCCTGATCACGCATGCTGCGCACCAGCTGCTGGGCCGCCTCCGCAGCGGGGCCGCTGGCTTGGCCAGACGAGGCCAAAACGGAGTCATGACGGATCGGGCATGGCGGTGCTGTGGGATGTGGAGTGCTCCATAGGGCTCTCCCGCACTGCCATTGCCCCACAATCACCCCCCGCACCTCAGGTAGTCCCTCCAGGCGCTGTGTCGACCGCCTGATAGGGAACTTGGTGGCAGGTGTGCTGAGCCTCCCTCTAGCAAGCAAGCTCAACCGATGGGAATTTCAGGCAACTTGTTAATCTTGATACGTCCACGCAGTCTGCGGCTATAGCCAAATGCAACACCAGCGCCGAGCCAGGAAAGTGGGCCGGGGACTCCGGGGACTTCCGGGGGGATCGAGCCACTCCTGGTTAAAATTATATTATTAGATCCAGAAACTGTAGCATACGCTAGGTCAAACACAAACAGATTAGGCTCTGCCAAAGCATCCAGATCTATCAATGAGTCAGTAGTAACACCAGAACCACAAAAATCAAAGCCATCTTTGAGCTTGGATGACGCAGACGCTCCAGACAAAATAACAAATGCTCTGCCACAGCTATTGGATTGAGGCGTTTTGGTGTCAATCGTAAGACCTGCTCCTTGGTTGTCATATGCTGATGCCGCAGCAGTCAAGATTGTATTCTCAAGTATGAACTTAAATTCAAGTCCCACATCTAATAGCGATGTACCATCAGACAATGTAACCGAAGTCAGCCTAAAACCTTGATCACGGGCAAATTCAATGATCGAACCACCATAATATTGATTATCGGAAAAATCAAAGATAACTTGAACGTTTCCACTGTTGTAAAAATTGTTACCATTGTCGCCAATTCCCATGTAAAGGGATGAAGGCTGATCTAGATTTAACGAAAAAGGCAATGAAAATTGCTCATCAACAACAACAAAGCCATTGCGCGGCAGCGCAACAGAACTAAGTACACCCGTAGAGAATGGAATACCACCAGGGACATATCCTAAACTACCTATTTGGACTGGAGCTGTATTAACGCCAAAGTTTAATGCAAGGTCTCCCCATCCTAATCCCCCAAATCGATTGACTTCTCCAAACAGACGGAAGTTTCCGATTAGATCAACTGCCTTTACTTGCCCTCCACCCAAGAGAATAGCAGTAACAATAGTCAGCGCGCTGCTCGCCCTCCCGACAATGCCAAATACAGCCCCAAAGAGAGTCCATTTTTTCATGATAATTGAATCCTGATTTTAATTTACTTAGAAAAGCTACCATGAATAAGTTGTGCGGCATGCATGAAAAGAATATGCTGCAGATAGTTGTCATTCATGCACATGACCTCGTTTCCATAGCCCATCAGCCGCACAGGGCCCTGAGTCCTGTCCAGAAAATCGGCGGAACCCCAAGCCTCGGCCATGGTACGGCCGTACTTGTAGATGCTCTGAGAGCGGAGCAACACCATCAAACTGAATGGGGCCAGCTCCTGCAGGTGCTCACGGGAAGCGGCCAAATACGGGGCCTGGGGCCGTCTCGGGGGCATCAATGCAGGCTCTGCGGAGCGTTAGCCGCTGGGGGCCATCGCCCCCCGCAGGGTGTCGCCATCCCCCCCTCTCTATGGGCGTGGCCGCCTTGACCACCCCAAAGCCCACACCCGCTGTCGATCGCGTCGCCGCCGC
>JBBASD010000150.1:0-2660 GCA_040399485.1 Cyanobium sp.
CATTCTCCCAGCAGCTGGGCCGGATCCAACTCGGCACTGCCTGGTTTGAGGCTGATAACCACCCAGCTGGGCTGCAGTGGGGTCGGTTCAAGGCTAAGCAGATGGCGGTGCAGCAGACGGCGGAGGCGATTGCGCACCACGGCCCTTTTGCTGACCTTGCCACTCACTACAACGGCGCCACGCCAGGCTGATGGCCTGTGGCACTCGGGAGATGGCAACAGGGCTGGATTGGCCGCCATCACACGCAGCAACATTGAGGTGCCATGGAAGCGCTGGGACTGCCGGTAAAGGCGATTAAATACGCGTGAGCCCCGGAGCCGATGCCTTTGGGGCAGAACCACCTGCGGACCTCAGACCGCCAGCCGTGCCCGACCGCGACGGCGGCGCGCCCGCACGACGCGGCGACCGGTGTGGGTGCGCATGCGAACCCGGAAGCCGGAAACCCGCTTGCGCTTGCGGCTCGTTCCTTCCAAGGTGCGTTTGGTCATGTTCTTGAATATTCAGCCAGCTATCATATCAGTCAAGCGGTCGCTGGACCCAAGGTTCAAGGTTCTTAGCTAGGCCCGATGAGCTTGAGATGGATGACCTAGGGGTCGATTTGAATCAGCCAGCTGCCCAAATAGCTGGAAATCGGCAACTGGCCTGGGGCCTGGGCAAGGGCATTGAACTGCGACATGGCAGCGGTATCAGGGTTAAACACGTTCATGAAGAGGCCAATGGTGTCCTTTTCGGAAACGGGTGTGTCGGGAAAGATGTCAATGGAGCGTCCATTGGCGGCCACTTCAATGGTGGCGGGTATGGTTTTTTCACAACGGGTGCGTTTAAGCATGCCCCCCTCAGCCATCTTGCAAAATTTGAGTCGTTTTGGCTCTATACTAGTATTAAAAGTAGGCGGAATTGTAATTGTTAACTTTAGAATTGCCGTTTTGCGATCTTTTGGCCGTAAAAGCAAGTAATACTCCGCTCGTTTCAGCCGGGCTGTTTCACTCTGAAAAAAATAGAGTTTTCGATAGTCTTTATTGTTCTCCCAGCGAAATTCCATCAAGCCAGGGGTAGCCTGGGCCTGGACTGGCAGTGCATTGGTGCCCAAGCCGGCGGTCGTGGTCAAGGCCGCTCCGCTGATCCCCAGCAGCCAGGGCCGCAGGATGCTGGCGAAACGGGACATGGCAGACATGCAATTGGTGGCTGGGACTTTGATTCTCAACAGGGCCCCTGGTCCCGGACGGTTCTAGTGGTCGGCAGGGCAGCTGGTTGGATCGGCAATCGCCGATTCGCCGCAGGACGTCTGCCGGGCCCGATCCGGCCGCAGGCGGGAGGCCTCGCGCAGGTAGGGATGGACCAATGCCCGTGATGCTTCCATCCAGGCATGGGCCAGCAGGCGGATGCAGCGGGGCAGATCGCCGGCCACGGCCATCTGCTGGCAGTCCAGCAGGGCGACGGTATCCCAATCACGGCGCCGTCGCGCGATGGCTGCAGGGAAACAGGCATTGAGATCGGCCGTCACCGAGAAGGTCACCGACAGCAGGCGGGAACCTTCCAGGGCGTTATCCCGCACGAGGGTCTCGATAAGTTCGCTGACCGCCTCGGAGATGGCTTCGCTCGTATTGGCGCTGGCGGTGGTGGCCCCGCGCAGGGCCCGCAGCTCGAGGGCAGGATTCATGACCATGGTCAGGGGCGATAGAGCCACAGGGGTTGGCCGGACCAGGCGAGGTCGAGGGTGACGGCCTCCACCAGCGTGGCCAGAAAAGCGCGGCCAGGCAGCAGGCCCATTAGTCGTTTGCTGGATTTGCCAAATTCAACCGTGCGTGTTTTCTCCGGATCCAGCCCCGCCAGTTCCGCCGCCAGGCGGCGGGCCCGTTCCTCATCGCCAAGCTCGTCGACCAGACCCAGGGCCAGGGCCTGGGAGCCCGTAAACACCCGCCCATCGGCAAAACTGCGCACGGTCGCCTCGGTAAGACCCCGGCCCTCGGCGACGGCGGCCACGAACTGGTCGTAGCTGGCGTCGATTAGCTGTTGCAGCAGTTGCCGTTCGTCCTCGCTGAGGGCCCGGTCAGGGGAAAGGATGTCTTTGTAGATGCCGCTTTTGACCGTATCGAAGCGGATGCCGACCCGTTCGAGCAGCCGCGAGAGGTCATTGCCCCGCAAAATCACCCCGATCGAGCCAGTAATTGTGCCGGGATTGGCCACGATGCGTTCGGCGGCCACCCCCACGTAAACCCCCCCGGAGGCTGAGATGTTGCCGAAATCGGCCACCACACGGCAACCTTTTTGGCGCAGGCGCCTGATGGCCGCGTGGATCTCCTGGCTGTCGCCCACGGTGCCGCCAGGGCTGTCGATACGCAGCAGCAGGGCCGGGCATTCCCGTTTGCCCACCTCCTCAAGGGCCTTGAGCACCCGGGTGCGGGTGCCGCCACTGATGGGACCCTCGATGGCGATGCGCGCCAGGGTTTTGCGGGTCTTGCGGCGCCAGGGCCAGAGCATCAGCATCACGTGCGGTCGCAGGATCCTAAAAAGGTGGCCCGGTTGCGACGGCCAGGAGGGCTCCGCGCTGTTCACCAACCCCCCCAGGTTCCGATGACGCCAGCCATTCGTTGGCTTCTGATGTTGCTGCCCTTTGCCCTCTGGGGAACGGCGATGGCGGCGATGACACCGTTGTTGGC
>JBBASD010000150.1:2760-6139 GCA_040399485.1 Cyanobium sp.
TTTGGTGAGGCCATCAACCCGGTGGGTTGGGTTGGCCTGTTGCTCGGTGTGCTGGGCATTCTCTGCCTGGGGTTGCCCGCCGACCTGTTGCGGCATTTGTGGCTGGAGGGTCCCCGGGTCAGCGATCTCCAGGCCTGGAGCCACGGAGAGCTTTGGATGCTGGGGGCGGCGGCGGCCATGGCGGTGGGTACGGTGCTCTGCCGCTTCGCCACAAAGCACAGCGATGCCTTGGTTGTGACGGGCTGGCACATGCTGCTGGGCGGCCTGCCTCTGGTGTTGGGAGCGGCTTGGATGGCCCAGGCCCCAGCCAGCGATGGCGGCACCAATGCCGCCAAGGCCCTGGCGTTCTGGCCCCAATGGACGGCCAGCCAATGGGGGCTGATGGCCTATGCATCGCTGCTGGGCAGTGCCCTGGCCTACGGCCTATTTTTCTGGTTTGCCAGCCAGGGTGATCTCACCGGCTTCACGGCCCTTACTTTCTTGACGCCAGTGTTCGCCTTGTTGAGTGGACTTCTGTTTCTGGAAGAAAGCCTGCGGCCGTTGCAGTGGCTTGGGGCCCTGTTGGCGCTCCTGTCCGTGCTCTTGATTCACCAGCGCCAGGCCCTATGGCAAGGACGCTGGTCCAACGTCTCATCAGAGGAGATGTCTTGAAGGTCTATCCCCTCCGCCCCGGCCCCTGGCTGCTGCTGACCCTTGGGCTTGGAGTGCTGATTTTCTTTTGGCAGTTGGGCGCCACCGGTTTGGTGGATGAAACCCCTCCCCTGTTCGCCGCAGCGGCGCGGGCCATGGCCGAAACAGGGGATTGGCTGATTCCCCGGGTCAATGGATTGCCCCGTTACGACAAACCACCCTTGGTGTACTGGCTGATGGGGCTGATTTATGGCCTGCCGGTCCAGATGGCCTGGAATCCGCTGGGCACCTGGGCGGCCCGCTTCCCCTCCGCCCTCGGGGCGGTGCTGGTCATGCTGGCCCTCTGTGACACCCTGCTGCGCTGGCCCCAACCAGCATTGGCGGCAACCCCAGCGAACGCGCCTACCGGTCCGGCCGTTGCCCTCGGGGCCGCCCTGGCCTTTGCCCTTTCACCCCTTGCCCTGTTGTGGGGTCGTACGGCCGTCAGTGATTCCCTCTTCGCAGCCAACTTGACCCTGGCCCTGTTATTTGGCTGGCGCAGTTATGCCTCGGCGGGTCGGCACTGGTGGTGGTCCTGGTTGTTGCTGGGGCTGGCGGTCCTGACCAAAGGACCGGTGGCAGTTGTGCTGGCGGTGCTGACCTGGCTGGCCTTTGCCTGGTTCCAGGCCGATCCGGGGGGGGTTCTGCGCAGCCTCCGACCTCTGCGGGGCCTGGCGCTGACCACCTTGGTGGCGCTGCCTTGGTACGCCCTGGCGCTGGTGCATGAGGGGGAGCCCTATTGGCGCAGTTTCTTCGGTTATCACAACTTCCAGCGTTTTGCCGGGGTGGTGAACAACCATCTCCAACCCTGGTGGTTTTTCGCACCGGTGCTGGTGGTGGCGAGTCTGCCGGCGACACCGCTGTTGCTGCTGGGCCTGGGCCGCACTTTGGGCTCCCTGCCCTGGTCAGGGCGATGGTCAGGGAGGGCCGTGTTACAGCCGTCGCCGCCCACCTCCCTGGCCCGTTTTGCCACCTGCTGGCTGCTGGCCATCCTGCTGTTCTTCAGCATCGCCGCCACCAAGCTGCCGAGCTACTGGTTGCCGGCGACCCCAGCGGCGGCCCTGCTGATCGCCCTGGTGGCCGCTGCCCAACCGGACCGGGCGCTGCGCTGGGCCTGGGGACTGACCTTGGGCATGACTTTGTTTTTGGGAGTTGGGTTCCTGGCCGCGCCCCGCTGGCTGCCCCTGATTCGGGATCCGGAGTTACCCACCCTGGCCCCCGAATTGCTGCAGTCGGGTCTGTTGCCCTTGGCAGCCTTCCTGTGGGTACTGGCAGCCGTCCTTGGCCTGATCACGGGCCGGTCGCAGAGCCAGCAGCAGCTGCACCCCTCTTGGCGACTGCTGGCCCTGCAGGCCCCCCTGGTGTTGTTTGTGCCCCTAGTGCTGGTTCCTGCCTGGAGCCTGGGCGATCGGTTGAGGGGCCTGCCGGTGCGACAGATGGCGACGGCCGTCCTGCGCCAAAGCCCCCCGGCTGAACCGCTGGCGATGGTGGGTATTCTCAAGCCCTCGTTGCATTACTACAGCCGCCGGCTGGTTATCTACGAGGGAGTCAAGCCCCGGGGGATCGTCAACCTGGCGGATCGTCTCCGTTACGAGCGTCGTCGGGGCCAAATTCCCACCACCCCAGACCAGCAGCCCAGCGTTCTGGTGGTCATCGACCAGGCCACGGCCTCAGCTCCCCATTGGCAAGGTCTGAAGGTGCAGGAGTTGGGGCGGGCCGGGCTTTATCGTCTGTGGCGTGTCGATCGCCGCAGCCTGGAGCAGCGGGCGGACTCACTCCGCTCCGACGGAGTGGCACTCACCTGGCGGGCTCCGGTGCCGGAGCGGTATTGATTCAGCTGCGGCAAGAGCTGCACCAAAAGGCTTCAGACAGCAATGGTTTCGAGCGTCAGCTCGGCGTAAAGCTTTTCCAGGGCGTCGATGTTGCTCTCTAATGTATAACGCTCCTGAACCCGGGCCCGGGCCCGTAGCCCCAGTTCGGCGGTCAGCACCGGTTGGTCCCGCAAGACGGGCAACAGGGTGCGCAGTTGGGTGGTGACTCCCTGGGTGCTGATCACGATGCCGGCACCCCCCTGCAGCACTTCGCCGTCGGCACCGGCATCGGTGGCGACGCAGGCGGTACCGGTGGCCATGGCCTCCAGCAGGGCCAAGGAGAGCCCCTCCACCAGGGAGGGCAGCAAGAAGACTTCGGCTAGCTGCAGCAGGGCGACCCGCCGGGGCAGGCTGGCTTCGTAACCCCACCAGATCACATCGTTTTCGGCCTGGGATTGGAGTAGCCCCCGTAAAGGGCCATCGCCGACGATCAGCAGAACACACCCCTCGGGACGTACCAGCCGCCAGGCCCGCAGCAGGGCCTCGACGTTTTTTTCCGTGGAAAGACGACCCATGTAGAGAAAGACCCGTCGCCCCTCAAACTGGTGGCGCAGTTCCGCCAGGTTCGGCGAATCGAAGTGGGGCGAGGGGGTCCACAGATCCGTGTCCACGCCGTTGGGAATGATGGCCAGTCGATCGCGTCGTACCCCGAGCCGTTCGAGCAGGTCGGCCTGCAGCGCCGAGAACACGATGACCCGATCAAAGCGGGCCAGGGAGGGTGCGTATAGCTGATAGGTGAGTTGCTGGGTGCCGGCGGTGAGGTTGCGCAGTCCTGCATCGAAGGCCGGATGGAAGGTGGCCACCAGGGGCAATCCCAGCTGTTGACAAAGATCGGGAAG
>JBBASD010000151.1:0-6077 GCA_040399485.1 Cyanobium sp.
AAGAATCGAAGGCATGGAGCCTGGGTTTCGAAACACCTTTGTTTCGAAAAAATACCACTCTTTGGCGGAACCGTTCCGCCCTGGAAGGGCGGATTGCCGCGGCAGTGACAATGGATGCATGGGGGCTCAACGGCTGCAAAAGCTCATCGCCGCCGCCGGACTGGGCTCCAGGCGACGGGCCGAGGCTTGGTTGGGGGCCGGTCTGGTGCGGGTCAATGGCCGTATTGCGGCATTGGGGGACCAGGCCGACCCTGACACCGACAGCATCAGCGTCGATGGCATTCCTCTGCCAAGGCCCCCAGGGCCCCTCACCCTGCTCCTGAACAAGCCCATGGGGGTCTTGTGCACCTGCCACGATCCCCGGGGCCGGTCCACCGTGCTCGACCTTCTCCCTCCCCAGCTGGCCCGCGGCGCCGGACTCCATCCGGTGGGGCGCCTTGATGGCGACAGCCGGGGTGCCCTGCTGTTGAGCAACGATGGCGCCCTCACCCTGCGCCTCACCCATCCGCGTTACGGCCACCGCAAGACTTACCAGGTGCAGGTGCATGGCCAGCCCAGCCCGGCCACCCTCGAACGTTGGCGTCGCGGTGTTCCCCTTGACGGAATCTCCAGCCAACCTGTGGCCATCAAGCTTTTAGGCCAGGCCTCGGGCAGCACCCGACTGGAATTGACCATGGCTGAGGGGCGCAACCGTCAGATCCGCCGCACCGCTGCCCTGCTGGGCCATCCGGTGCTGGATCTGCGGCGGGTGGCCATCGGGCCGGTGCGCCTGGGCTCCTTGGCGGAAGGCAGCTGGCGAATTGTGCAAGAAGGTGAACTGCAAGGCGGAGAATGGGCCAGCTTGCTGCCCAACTCCTGACACCGCCGTCCCTTCCCTCTTTGCTCGCTGGCTTGACCCGGGCTTGGTCCCTGGGGCGGCGCACCCCTGACGGCGGCCTTACCGAGCCGCCCAAGGATCCCCTGCTGAGCACCGGTCAGCAGCTACGGGAAGCCCGCGAAGCCCAGGGATTGGGGCTCCGGGACCTCGCGCAGCAAACCCGTATCAGCACCGCTGTGCTCGAGGCGCTGGAAAGGGGCTGGCGCGATCGGCTACCCGAGCCCGCCTACCTGCGCACGATGCTGCCCCTGCTTGAGGAGCGGCTCCAGCTCAGCCCGGGCAGCCTGCGGGCTGCCCTGCCTGCCGCCGCCCGCAACGCGGCGGCAGCCCGCCGCGAAAAGTTGCGGCAACGGTTTACTCCCGGCTCGATCGAGGTTTTTACCAGCTGGCAGGGCACCTTGCTTTATGGCCTGTTGGGATTGCTCCTGCTCTACGGGCTCAACCTCAGCCAACGGCGGCTGGTCGAGCATGGCTTGCAAACCACTGGCCCCCTCCCGCCCCTGGCAACCCCAACCAGTCCAGAAATCAACCTGGGGTTGTTGGCGGGGGCTTACCAGGACGTGCTGCCGCTGCGCAGCGCCTCCAGCGGCAGGGCCCTGCGCCAGTGGCGCCAGGAGACCCAACATGCCGGCGTCGACCTCAGCCTGGGATGGCTCTCGGTTCGCCTCAATGGGCCTACCAGGCTGCAACTGAAGGACAGCGAGGGGCGCCGGACCAGTTTGGAAGGTGCCGAGGGCGAGATCACCCTGCCGGTCCTGCCTCCTTTTGAGCTGAATCTCAATCCCGCCGTAGCGGCGCTGGCCGTGCGTTGGAATGGCCGGGCCCTCTCCCCTGACCCCACTGAAGCGGGCCGGTATCGCTATCCACCGGCAACCTCCCCCCAGGGTCCCCGTTCGGGAGTGGGCAAGGCATCGAAGCCGCGCGGCGAAGTGCCCGATCAGTTAGCTCCGCCCGTCTTGGAAGAACCAGCTCCAGCTCCCCCGGAGCGGCCGTAGCGGGCAGCCATGGCGCCATAACCATGCAGATGGCCCTCCAGGGCAGCAATCGGCTCCTGCAGACGCCAGCTCCAGTTGCCGCTTGCCGTGCCTGGGGTGTTGAAGCGGGCCCCGTCGTCGAGCCCCATCAGGTCCTGCAAGGGAACCACCACCAACTCGGCACTTGACGCCAGGGCCAGCTCCGCCAGTTGCCAGCCGGGGGCGACCACTAAAGCGCCCAACAACTCGCCCACTTGGCGCCGCTGGTGTTCCTCCAGCCCCTGCCACCAGCCATTGGTGGTGGCGTTGTCATGGGTTCCGGTGTACACCACCCAGCGATCCCCCTTGTAATTGGCAGGCAGATAGCCATTCTCACTGTTGCCATCAAAGGCAAATTGCAGGATCTTCATCCCTGGCAATTTGAACCGATCCCGCAGATCTTCCACCTCCTTGGTGATCACGCCCAGGTCTTCGGCGATCAAGGGCAATCGGCCATCGCTCTGCAGCAGATGGCGGCGGCGGCATCGCCAGTGCAGCAACCGCAACAGCCAGGTCCCCGGCGAAGGAACCCAATGGCCGTTCTCGGCGGTGGGATCGCCCCCCGGCACGCTCCAGTAGGACTCCAGGGCGCGGAAGTGGTCGAGGCGCAGCAGATCGAACAACTCCAACTGGCGCTGCAGCCGCTGCAGCCACCAGCGGAAGCCTTCCATCGCATGGCGCCGCCAGCGGTAGACCGGGGTTCCCCAGAGCTGGCCGGTGGATGAGAAGTAATCCGGCGGGACCCCACTTTGGGCGCTCAGCGTGCCATCCGGCTCCAGTTCAAACAGGGCCGGATGGCACCAGACATCTACACTGTCGTGAGCCACATAGAACGGCAGATCACCGACCAGGCGGACTCCCTGCCCCTGGGCCCAAAGTTTGAGCCGCTGCCACTGGAGCTGCAGGTGCCATTGCAGTAGGGATTCCTGCAACAGAATCGGGGCTAGCTCCTGGCGCGCCTGGCCCAGGGCTCGCCAGCGGCGTTTGGCCAGGGCAGGCGGCCACTGCCACCAGGGTTGACCGCCATAACGGCGGCGGAGGGCCATGAACAGGCCGTGGTCCTGCAGCCATGGTGCTTGGCTGCGGCACCAGCGGCGGAATTCCGCCTGCCGTTCGGGGCTTTGGGCCGGCCAAGCCTGCGCCAAGGCGACACCGAGGGCTTCGGCGCGTTTCGAGGCCTGCAGCGGGTCGAGTCGATCGCTGCTGGCACCTGGGGGTAAGTCCTGCCGTTGACGCACTGTCAAAAAGCCCCCTTCCACCAGATCATCGGCATCAAGCAGCCAGGAATTCAGCGCCGAACCACTGGGGGAGCTGTAGGGAGAACCCGTGCCATCAGGTGGTGCCACGGGCAGCAGCTGCCAGACCCCCACACCCTCGCGGCCCAGCAATGCGACCCATTCCCGCGCTGCGGCCCCCAGGGTGCCGCAACCGTCTGCCGACGGCAGGGATGTGGGGTGTAGCAAAACCCCAGATTGGCGAGGCAGGACAAGGCCGCTCACGACTCAGGCAGCCGGTAGGCGGAAATGATGCGTTTGGCGAAGGCAGGGATGTGGCGCTCCGCCATGGTTGGGTGATTGCGCCGCAACCACAGGGCGTTGCGGGTGAAATGGGAATCAATCGAGAAGCGGCCGTATTCGAGGCCCTTGGGGCCGAAGCGTTTGACAAAAAAGCCCACCAGCTCCGCCAAAGCCATCGGCAGGCGCAGGGCCTTGTCGTAGGCACTGATTCCCTGTTGAACCGCCTGCCGACGGTCACCGCTACTGAAAACCGGTCCGATTTCCAACTCATTCTCCACCAGATCGAGCAGCTGCTGACCGATGGCATTGCGCACGGTGATCCATTGATTGCCGAAACCAGCCCCCATGTAGCCGACGACCAGATCGGCTCCGGCGTTGGTGTAATCGAAGCAACTCAGGCAACTGGGGGCGAAAACATCCTTGAGCCGCGGCGTATCCAGCCCGAAAAATGGCACCGTTTCCGTACTGCCATCACTGTGACGGAAATGGATGCGGAAATCCTGCATAAATTCATAGTGGATCACCGTGGTCGGTGAGCGGCTTGCACTCTCCAGAAAGGTCTGCAGACCCTCACGGCTTACGTTGTCCACACAGGGAAGGCCCAGCACGTAGAGCTGATCTAGGGGCAGGGTGGCCTGCACCGCCCTCAGGGCTTGAACCTGGCAACCCACTCCGATAGCCAACAGGCGCTTGATGCCGCTGGCCGGCAACTGCTCCAGCACCTCCAGATTGGGGGAAAGGGTGGGCTTGTTGACCCGGGCCTCCAGTACCTCCTGGGGCGTGCGGGCCAGGCGGGGAACGGGAGTGAAACGATCCTCGGGGCTTTGACCAACACAAAGCACAGCATCCACCAAGCCGGTTTCAAGGGCACGAACGCCGATCCGGGAGACGATGCCGGTCCATTGGGCTCCGTCAATCGGCTGACGCAGGCGGGCGGACAACATCCTTTGCTGTACACCGAAGTACAGCTCGTCCTCCTGGTCCAGATCCCGGCTGCGGCCGTGGGCCGCGATTTCCATGGCTTCGAAGCGCTGCTCCAGAAAAGCACAGGCCTGACGCACATAGGCCACCCAGCGGGTATCGCAGAGCCCGCAATCGCTGCAAAGATCCTTGGCGGGGCGGGCACTGCCCTTGGCCATGGGTCGTGCCCGTTGATGGGGCGCCAGCCGCTCGGGGGGTGGGTTGGCCGATTCGGAAGCGGCAGGGGCGCTGGTCAAGGGCGCATCACAAACAATGGGGTTAAACCTATCGAGCGAGGGGCCTGGGCGGGGTTGTGGGGGACCGTGGCCGGTGGGGGAGACTGGAATATCCATACTTCTCCGCCGTCGCCCATGCCACCCCGCCGGGATCCCCGACCTCCCGCCCGCTCGCGACCGGTTCGACCGTCGGCCAAGGCGTCCCGGCAAGCCCAGGAGCCTTCTCCAAGCTGGCTTGAGCGCTTGGCCTCCCTGCCCCGGCCTTCGCCGCGCACTTTGGGGCTGGCAAGCCTCGCCCTGGCAGGGGTGCTGGTGGGAGGATCCCTGCTGGGCACCGTCTGGCCCCTGAAAGACCATTCCGTAGGGCTCAAAATTGATGTCACGCCGGCCACCCTGGCGGCCCTGCCGAAGCGATCGGTCACCGTGCTGGTGATCGGCACCGATGCCGAGCACATCGGCAGTGGTGAAACGGCGGCAGCCCCCAAAGGCCCCGCCAATGCCGACGCCCTACTGCTGGTGCGAGTCAACCCCAAGGGCCCCCTACAAGTGCTCAACCTGCCGGTGGAATTGGCGGTGATGGTTCCTGGTGAGAAGGAACCCAGCCGGCTTGCCGAGCTTTATCGCCGCGGAGGCGTGGCCCTGACCGCTGATGGCGTGCGGGATGTGCTTGGCATGGATCGAGCCGAGCCCGACCGGTTTGTGGTGCTGCCACGGGCGGCCTTGCGCCAGATCGTCGACGGAGTTGGTGGTCTGGAAATCAGCCCCACCCGAACGATGAAATATCAAGACAAGGCTCAGAACTACAAGATCGATCTGCAGACGGGTCTGCAACGTCTCAATGGCAAACAGGTGGAACAGATGCTGCGTTTCCGCGACAAGGATCTCGGGGAATCGGGTCGGCGCAGCAACCACAAACTGGTGGAAGCAAGTTTGCGCGAACAGTGGGCCCTTGCCGATCAGCTAGCCAACCTGCCCGCCTTGATCAGTACCTTGCGGCCCCAGGTCGAGACGAATCTGACTCCCGAAGAAACACTCAGCCTGTTTGCCGCAGGCCTCGAAACCAGCCAACCGATTCAATTCGCCACTCTGCCCCTCCTACCCGCCCAAAAAGAATTCGGCGATTTGCGCCAGCTTGATGCCAAACCCTCTCAAAAACTCTGGCCGGCACCAGGCTCCCAGGGGTCGTCCCCATAGGCCTTCGGTGCCCAAAGCCCTGGCCTCAGGTCATCACCCTCAGCCGATCAAGCTGGGCCCAACGCCAGCGCAGCAGCAGACCTACCGCTTCGTCATCAACTTCAGTCAACGCCAACCCCGAGGGATCATTCTGCTGCGCAGGCTGGCCGGCCAGACAACCCAACCAGGGCAGTCCATCCCGGCGGCGGGCGTCCGGATTCCAGGGGCCACCCCACTGAATCAAACCGACGAGGGGCACCTGCCAGCGTTGCAGCAGGGCCGTCCCTGCCGCAGGCAAACC
>JBBASD010000152.1:0-6031 GCA_040399485.1 Cyanobium sp.
GCGAAACCCGGCACCGGCAGCAGGCTGACGCCGGCCTGGGCCGCATCGCGGCCGGCCCAGGTGAATAGTTCAGCGGCGCCATTGCCGGGCAGCACCATCGCCGCCTCCAGGCCATGGCGCTCGGCGATCGCCTGGCGCAGCGCCTGCTGATCCCGATCGGGATAATCCCTGATCGCTGCACCCGCCAGGGCCCGCCGCAGACTGCGGCGCACGCTGGCGGGCGGACCGAAGGGCACCAGCGAGGCACTGGCTTCCAATAACTGATCGGGCCGGCAACCAAGGCGCCGGGCCACGGCCAGCCGGTTGCCCCCGTGGGGATTGCCCCCATGGGGATTGCCATCGTGGGGGGCGATTCGCTGGTTCACGCCCCTGGCCTCGCAAGATCTGTGATTCAATCAGTTGCCAGGCAGGGGGGCAGCACAGCGCCAAGCCAAATGCAACTAAAACAGGTGGATGAGTGCCATCGATTCCCCTGTTCAACCGCTGATTGCGGCGATCGGGCAGGTTTTGCTGGGCAAGGAGCACCAGGTGAAACTGGCCCTGGCCTGTTTGCTGGCCCGGGGCCATCTGCTGTTGGAGGATTTGCCCGGCACCGGCAAAACCAGCCTGGCAGAAGCCCTGGCCCGTGGGTTTGGCCTCGAATTTCGTCGGGTGAGCTTCACCAGTGATTTGTTGCCGGCGGATCTAACCGGGCTGAATGTGTTTGACAGCCAGCGCAGCCGCTTCGACTTTCACCCCGGTCCCCTGTTCAGCCAGGTGCTGCTGGCCGATGAAATCAACCGGGCCAGCCCCCGCACCCAAAGCGCCCTGTTGGAGGCCATGGCCAACGGCAGGGTCAGCGTTGATGGCATCAGCCACCCGTTGCCCGAGCCCTTCCTGGTGATCGCCACCCAGAACGGCCTCGACCAGGGCGGCACCGCCCCCCTGCCCGAATCCCAGCTCGATCGCTTCTTGATGCGCTTGAACCTGGGCTTTCCGGCCCGGGAAGCGGAGCGGGCCCTGCTCCAGGGGCAAGCGCTCAAGGCGGCCCAGTTGGACAGCGAGCTCAGCCCGGCCCACCTGCAGGCCCTGCAACAACAGGTCCAGACGGTGCACACCAGCCCAGCCCTGCTCGATTATGTGCTCGATCTGTTGGCCCGCAGCAGGGACAGCGGCCGGCCTGGCCTGCCCCTCTCGCCTAGGGCTGGATTGGCGTTACTGGCGGCGGCACGGGCCTGGAGCCTGATCGCCGGGCGGGACCACGTGCTGCCGGAGGATGTGCAGGCGGTGTTAACCCCCGTCTGCGAACACCGCCTCGATGGCGGCCAGATCCGGGGCGAGGCAACCCTGAGCAGCCGACTGCTGGGCGCGGCGGGCGGCCTGCGCTGACGCCAATGAAATCTGCAGCGCCACCCCAGCGGACCATCCCCCACCGGTTTGAGCAGCACCTGTCGCGCTGGCTGCCGGCGGCGCAGCAGGGGGAGGTGTTGAGGCTCGGCTTGCGCAACCTCTACATCGTCCCCACCGGTTTCGGCTGGCTCTGGCTTGGGGGGGCCCTGATGTTGCAACTGGTGGGCATCCAAACCCAGACCAACGGACCCCTACTGCTCAGCTTTGTGATGTTCGCCTTGCAGCTCTTAAGCCTGCATCTGACCCATGGCCAACTGGAGGGCCTCGAAGTGCGCTGCGCCCAGCCAGAGCCGGCCTTCGCGGGGGAAACCGCTGCCTATCCGCTGATTGTGCGGGTCAAATCCGCCTGTGAGGGCCTGGAATGGCGCCTTGGGCCTGGTGCGTTCCATGCCGTGGGCAGCCTCGGACCGGGAGAGCACCAGCTACCACTGGCCTGGACCCCCCAACAGCGCGGCTGGCAGCGGCCCGGCAAGCTGAGATTGCAGACCACCGCCCCCCTGGGGCTGTTCGTCTGCTGGAGTCGCTGGCAGCTGCCCGCCCAGCAGCTTATTTATCCCGCCCAGAATCCCGGCCCGGTGCGCCAGGTGCCCATGGCCGATTGGCGCGAGCGCACTGCGGCAGCCGGGACCCTGGCGGGCGATGGCACTGAGGAGTGGCTGGACCTGCGCCCCCACCGCCGCGGTGACAGCAGCAGCCGCATGGCCTGGAAGCTGCTGGCCCAGGGGCGGGGGGCCCAGACCAAACGATTTCAAGACCCGCGCTTGGAACCATCCCTGTTGGCACCTGACCCGGCCGTGCCCCAGGAGCAGGCCCTGGAACATCTTTGTGATCGCCTCTGCCAACTGCACCGCCAGGGCCAGAGCTATGGCTTGGCGCTGACAGGCCTGCAGATCGCCCCGGATCGGGGCAGCAGCCACCGCGATCGTTGCCTGGAGGCCCTGGCGCTGTGCCAATGAATGCTGGACAGACACCGGCTGGGCCGGTGAAAGTTGGCCCGCTCAAAGTGGCGGGCGGCTGGTTGCCCTGGTTGGCCATGGGCCTGTTGACCACAGCGGCCTGGGGGGTGGCCCCCTTCAGCCTACTGGGCGGGCTGAGCCTCAGCCTGCTGCTGCTGACGGCGCTGAAACTACGGGAGGCAAAACAACCCCGCGAGCACCGGCTGGTGTGCCTGCTGCAACTGCTGACCGCCGGCCTGCTCGGGGCCCAGCAGGGGGAACTGGGGTCCAGCCTGCTTCAAGGACTAGCCGTTCTCGTGGCCCTGGCGGGCCTGCTGCAACTGGAACTGGGGGGTGTCAGCAACCTCGGCACCCTGCTGCGCCGCAGTGGCCAACTGGTGCTGGCGGCCCTACCGATGGCCTTGGTGTTGTTTCTGTTGTTTCCCCGCCTGGGGCCCTTCACCAACCTTGGCGGCTTAGGTCAGTTTGGCGCCGCCGCCACCACCGGACTCAGCACCACCCTGGAGCCGGGGACTATCGCCAACTTGACCCAGGACCGCAGCCCCGCCGCCCGGGTGGCCTTCCCTGGCGGCGGCCCGCCACCGGCCTCGCAACGGCTTTGGCGGGTACTCGTGCACGGCCAGTTCGATGGCCAGAGCTGGCGCAGCCTCAACGCCGGCATGACCGGGGCCGGCATGACCGGAGCCGGCATGGCCGGGGCCGGCAAAGCCGGGGCCGGCACCGATCCCAACCTTGGCCGCCCCCAACCCCCGGGGGCCAGCCAGGTCTGGCTGAGTGAACCCAACAACTTTGCCGAGGTGCCCTGGAGCGGCAAGGGACTGCCCCTGGATCGCCAGCTCAAACTTGATGGCCAAGGTCAGTTGCGGTATGTCGGAGCCGTGGGGGTTCGCAAGCTCTACAGCCTCGCCGCCGAAACCACTCCGGCGGCCTGGCGGCGCCAGGCCCCCACCGCCCAGGACCTGCAGATGACCGCCGGCACCAACCCCCGGCTGGAAACCCTGGCGGCAGGCTGGCGCCGCCAGGCAGCTAGCGACGCCAAGGCGGCCAGCGGCGCCAAGACGGCCAGTGGCGCCAAGGCGGTGGCCCTCGCCGAGGCCTGGTTCCGGCAACAGGGTTTCCGCTACAGCCTCAACAACCCCCTGTTGCCCCAGACCGCCCCCCTCGATGCGCTGTTGTTCGAGCGGCGGCAGGGCTTCTGCGGCCATTACGCCAGCGCCCTCTCGGCCCTGATGCGGGCGGCGGGGGTGCCGGCGCGGGTGGTGAGCGGCTATCGCGGCGGTACCTGGGTGGTGCCCCTGGGGGGATCGCCCTTCCTCGACCTGCGCCAAAGCGATGCCCACGCCTGGAGCGAGGTCTGGATCGAGGGGGAGGGATGGCGCACCCTGGATCCGACCCTCTGGGTGCTGGGGGGACCGACGTTGGGCGACCCGTCATCCCCCTCCGCTCCAGCCGCCGCCGCCGCCGACCGGGCGGGTCCCTTGGACTGGATTGCCCGCCAGTGGTGGGGCCTGGATATGGCCTGGGGGCAATGGTGGTTGGGCTTCGATCAACGCAGCCAGGAACTGTTACTGCAACGCCTATTGGGGCCCTACCGCGACTGGGCGGGGGCCCTGCTGCTCGTGGCTGTGGCCTTGACCCTGGCGCTGGGGGTGGCGGCCTACGGCTGGCTGCGGCGCCGGGGCGAGGGGGACCGGCTGCAGCAGGAACTGAACCAACTGCTGCGCAGCTGCGCCCGCAGCGGCCTGATGCCCCAGCCAGGTGAAACCCTGGGCCAGTTCGGCCGGCGCCTGCGGCAAGCCCGGCCCCTGCTGGGTCCCGAGCTGGAGGATTTTGTCGGCCTGCTGCAACAGTTGCGCTATGGCCGGCATCAAGGCTCCCGGCGGCAGATGATCGTCCGCCTGGTGCGCTGCGGCCAGAGCCTGCGGCAGCAACTGCGCCGGTCGCCGTCCTGATCCAATGTCTGGCCAGGGCGCCTGGACCGGCAGTACAACAAAGGCAACCGCAGGGGCTCGTGCCATGGACGCCGACAGGGACTCCGATTCAACGCGCACCGCCAATCACCGCCCGCCAGGCCCCTTGGCCCTAGGGCTGCTGGTGCTGGCGCTGGCGCTGGCGGCAAGCGCACCGGCCAGGGCAGCCAACAACGAAGATCTGATCAAACTGTTGGAGCAGCGCCGTTGTCCGGGTTGCCGGCTGCAGGATGCCGATCTGGTGCATGCGGAACTGCGTGATGCCGACCTGCAAGCGGCGATCTTGAAACGGGCCAACCTCAGTGGCGCCCTGCTTGATGGCGCCCAACTGCAGGGGGCGGATTTGAGTTTCACCAGCCTGGTGGGGGCCTCGTTGCGGGGGGCGGATCTACGCGGCGCCCGGCTGGAGGGCACCGATCTGCGCCAGAGCGACCTGAGCGGCGCCCAGCTGGATGCCGGCGCCCTGGAACAAACCCATTGGCAGCAGGCGCGGGGGGTGGCCCCGGGCAGCCTGGGCTACACGGCGCTGCATAACGCCGGGGTGGCCGCGGCTGAAGCCGGCCGCTTCCAGGAGGCCGAGGTGCTGTTTGGTGATGCGCTCCGTCAGCAACCGGAGGCGGCTATCACCTGGGTGGCGCGGGGCATCTGCCGCACCGAACAGGGCAACATCGAGATGGCAGCAAAGGACCTGCGTTGGGCGGCCGGGCTCTATCAACAGGCCGGCGACGGGGCGGCGGCCGCCCAGATGACTGCGGCCGCCAACCAACTGGAGACTCCAGCCAAAAAAACGCCCGGCGGCAACGGCCTTGGCAGCCAGCTGCTGAAAGCGGGGCTGGGGGCAGTGCAAATGCTGGCACCCCTGGCGATGCGAACCCTATCAGGGTTGTAATCACCTTTTGATTGCGATAGCTTTTTGATTGCGTTAGCCTTGATAATAATATTAGAATGAGATTAATTGCGTGGTAGTAGCGGAGCGTTGGGATCGGCCAGGAGGCGACGGGTGTCGTTGGTGCCAGGCTGATAGCCGTAACCGAAATTGCCGCCCTCGCTGTCATTGATGATGCGCGGCGTCACCAGAATCACCAGCTCGCGCTTGGCGCGGTTGTTGTTGCTGCTGCGGAAGAACTGGCCGATGATCGGCACATCGCCGAGGATCGGCCATTTAGATACTTCTTGGCGGTCGGCATCGGAAATCACCCCGGTCATGATCAATGTTTGGCCATCGCGCACCCGGGCACTGCCGGTGTCGAGGCGGCGCACCGCCAGGATGTCGACGAGGCCGCAACCTGCCACTGGCTGCTGGCGCAGGGCGGCGGTGATCGCCGGCGACATCGAGAAAGTAACGAAACCGTTGTCATCAATCTTGGAGACGCGGGCGCCAAAGGTGAGGCCAGCGATGCCAAATTCGGGCTGGCAAGAATTGCCATTGCCGTTGGTGCCCGTGGTCACGGTGTAATTGGTGATCACCTGCTCACCGACGGTGACAAAGGACTCATTGGCCTTGGTGCGGCCAATGGTGGCGTTGTTATCGGTGGTAGTGGTGCTATTGGTGTTGCTGCCAGAGCCGCCGCTGGAGAGATTGGCGATGTTGAGGGCCAGGGTGTCTTCGCCCTTGCGTAGTTCTTCAGCATTTTCGCTGAGAATTAGGGTGGGGCTGGCTAGGACTTTGGTGTTACTGGAGCGGATGGTGGCGTTGACGAAATTATAGAAATTATT
>JBBASD010000153.1:0-5988 GCA_040399485.1 Cyanobium sp.
GCCGAACAACGCAACACCAGCCTCGGTAAGGCTGGCCGCAAGCGCTGGCTTGGCCGTCGCCCCGAAGTGCGAGGCAGCGTCATGAACCCTTGCGATCACCCCCATGGCGGTGGCGAAGGTCGCGCTCCCATCGGACGTTCTGGTCCTGTGACCCCCTGGGGCAAACCGGCCCTTGGTCTCAAGACCCGTAAGCGGAACAAACCAAGCAACCGCTTTGTACTCCGCAAACGTCGCCGCACCTCCAAGCGGAGCCGCGGTGGACGGGACGCTTGATGAATTACTCCGCTTCGTTGTACGCCTGATCCACCATGGGACGCTCACTAAAAAAAGGACCATTTGTTGCCGACAGCCTGCTTCGCAAGCTCGAGAAGCAAAACAGCGACGACGACAAATCCGTGATCAAAACCTGGTCACGGGCCTCTACCATCCTGCCAATGATGATCGGTCACACAATTGCCGTTCACAACGGTAAGGCCCACGTTCCCGTCTACGTGACCGAACAGATGGTGGGCCATAAATTGGGCGAATTCGCCCCGACCCGCACCTTCCGCGGTCACACCAAGGACAAGAAGGGAGGACGTTGATCAAATGGCCAACACCACAACTGCCCAAGCCCACGGCCGCTACATACGCGGTTCCGTTTCCAAGGTCCGGCGCGTGCTCGACCAGATCAGAGGACGCACCTACCGCGATGCTCTGATCATGCTTGAGTTCATGCCTTATCGCTCCACAGGACCAATCACCAAGGTTCTGCGTTCTGCGGTAGCCAATGCCGAGCACAACCTCGGTCTTGATCCTTCTACCTTGATAATCAGCCAGGCCATTGCCGACATGGGGCCTTCCCTGAAGCGCTTCCGTCCACGCGCCCAGGGCCGTGCCTACGCCATCAAGAAACAGACTTGCCACATCAGCATTGCTGTGGCGTCTCCTTCCGCCTGACCCCCGAGGACACCGACCGATGGGACACAAAATCCATCCAACCGGCCTGCGCCTGGGGATCACCCAGGAACACCGCTCCCGCTGGTACGCCCCAAGCAGCACCTATCCCACCCTCCTTCAGGAGGATGACCGTATTCGCAAGTTCATCCACAAAAAATATGCCGCTGCTGGCATCAGCGACGTATTGATTGCCCGCAAGGCCGATCAGCTTGAGGTTGAACTCAAGACCGCACGTCCAGGTGTCTTGGTTGGACGCCAAGGCAGTGGCATCGAAGAATTGCGCACTGGTATTCAGGCCACCCTCAAGGATGCGTCCCGCCAGGTGCGGATCAATGTGGTTGAGGTTGAACGGGTTGACGCCGATGCCTACTTGCTGGCCGAGTACATCGCCCAGCAGCTCGAGAAACGTGTTGCCTTCCGCCGTGTCATGCGCATGGCTGTGCAGCGTGCCCAGCGCGCTGGAGTGCTAGGTCTCAAAATCCAGGTGGGCGGCCGTCTCAATGGCGCCGAAATAGCCCGGACCGAATGGACTCGCGAAGGTCGAGTTCCCTTGCACACTCTTCGGGCTGACATCGATTACGCCACCAAGGTTGCCACCACCACCTATGGCGTTCTTGGCATCAAGGTGTGGGTGTTTAAAGGAGAGGTCCTTCCCGGTCAGCAAGAACAGCTGCCCGTCGGCGGAGCCCCCAAGCGCCGAGCTAGTCGCCGGCCCCAACAATTTGAAGATCGCTCCAACGAGGAGTGAGGGAAGCTGAACCATGCTGAGTCCACGTCGCGTCAAATTCCGCAAACAACAGCGAGGCCGCATGCGCGGTATCGCGACCCGCGGTAACACCATCGCCTTTGGCGAATTTGCTCTCCAGGCCCAGGAATGTGGCTGGATCACTTCCCGCCAAATTGAAGCCAGCCGGCGAGCCATGACCCGTTATGTCAAGCGGGGCGGCAAGATCTGGATTCGGATCTTTCCAGACAAGCCTGTCACCATGCGCGCCGCCGAAACCCGCATGGGTTCCGGTAAGGGCAACCCGGAATTCTGGGTGGCGGTGATTAAACCAGGTCGAATTCTTTTTGAGATGGGTGGTCCTGAAATCACCGAAGCCATCGCCAAAGAGGCCATGCGCCTAGCGCAGTACAAACTGCCTATCAAGACCAAGTTCCTCGCTCTTGCTGACCAGCCGGTCGAACTAGTTGACGAGGAAAACGACGATGTTGCGGTCATCACCGCAGCTGATCTGTCCGCTTCCCCTGCCCTCGCCCTGGAGTCCTGACCATGGCCCTCCCCACGATTGCCGAGGTGCGCAACCTCACAGATATCCAGATCACCGAAGGTATTGACGGCGTCCGTCGTCAACTCTTTGATCTCCGCTTCCAGCGGGCTACCCGCCGTCTGGAACATCCGCACCGCTTCAAGGAGGCCCGCATCAAGCTGGCTCACCTGCTCACGGTGCAGCAGGAGCGTCAGCGCTCCACCGTCTCTTGAACCCCTCCATTCCCATGGCACTTAAGGAAAGGGTCGGCACCGTCGTCAGCGACAAGATGGACAAAACGGTGGTTGTAGCGGTGGAAAACCGCTTCCCCCATCCCATCTATCTGAAAACGGTCAGCCGCACCACCCGTTACAAGGCCCACGACGAAGACAACAATTGCCGCGTCGGTGATCGGGTCCGCATCACTGAAACCAGGCCCCTCAGTCGCACAAAGCGCTGGATGGTGGCTGAGGTAATCTCCACCACCGCTTCTTGAGGAGGACCTCCCGATGATTCAACAGGAAACCTTCCTCAACGTTGCTGATAACAGCGGCGCCAAACGGATTCAGTGCATTCGCGTGCTGGGTACTAACCGTCGTTACGCCCACGTTGGTGACGTCATTGTGGCCGCAGTCAAAGATGCCATGCCCAATATGGGTGTGAAGAAATCCGATGTTGTCAAGGCGGTAGTGGTCCGTACCCGAGCCACCCTGCGTCGCGACACCGGAAACTCGATTCGTTTTGACGACAACGCGGCGGTCATCCTCGCGAACGACAACAATCCCAAGGGCACTCGGGTTTTCGGACCTGTGGCCCGTGAACTGCGTGAGCGCAACTTCACAAAGATTGTGTCGCTTGCCCCGGAGGTGATCTGAGATGGCTGCCACCACTCCCAGGGCCAAAGCGACAGTGCGCATCAAGATGCGCATCAAAAAAGGTGACACCGTCCAGGTCATCACCGGCAAGGACAAGGGAAAGACCGGTGAGGTTTTGCGTACCTTACCCTATGAAAATCGCTTGATTGTGCAAGGTGTCAACCTTCGCACGCGCCACGTTAAGCCTACTCAGGAAGGTGAGTCAGGCCGCATCCTTACCGAGGAAGCGTCACTTCATGCCTCCAACGTTATGATTTATTCCACGACAAAAAACGTCGCTAGCCGCGTCGAAATTGTTGTGGAAAAGGACGGCACAAAAAAACGCCGTCTCAAGAAGACGGGCGAACTTTTGGATTGAAACCGGCCCCACAGCCCCATGCGGTTTCCTTCCCTAAACCAACTCTCCTGCCCTTCCTTTGCCTGTCCGCCTTCTGACCACGTCCAGAAGCGCAATTCTTTCCCCTTATGTCACTGAAACAGCGCTACCGGGAGACGATCCAGCCCAAGTTGCTCAAGGATCTCGATCTCTCCAACGTTCACGAGGTCCCCAAGGTGCTCAAGGTCACCGTCAATCGGGGTCTGGGTGAAGCGGCTCAGAATGCCAAATCTTTGGAAGCCTCCATCACTGAACTGGCCACCATTACAGGTCAGAAGGTTGTGGTGACCCGCGCCAAAAAGGCCATCGCCGGTTTCAAGATTCGCCAGGGCATGCCCATTGGTGTCACCGTTACTCTACGGGGAGAACGGATGTACGCCTTCCTGGAGCGTCTGATTCACCTCGCTTTGCCCCGTATTCGTGACTTTCGGGGTGTAAATCCAAAGAGTTTTGATGGCCGAGGTAACTACACTCTGGGGATTCGCGAGCAGATCATCTTCCCAGAGATTTCTTTTGACCAGATCGACGCCATCCGGGGCATGGATGTAACGATTGTGACCAGCGCCCGTAACGACGATGAGGGCCGGGCCCTCCTCCGCGAAATGGGGATGCCGTTCCGCAGCAACTGAGCCCTCTTCCGGACACGACCATGGCAAACCACGACCCGATTTCTGACATGCTCACCCGCATCCGCAATGCGAGTGAGAAGCGCCACGAGAACACCCGCGTTCCTTCTTCCAGACTCTGCCGCAGCATCGCCCAGGTGCTCCAGCAGGAAGGCTTTATTGCCAACATTTCTGAAGAAGGGGAGGGTGTGCGCAAAGAACTAGTGCTTGAACTCAAGTACAGCGGTAAACATCGCCAGCCCACCATTCGCCGCATGCAGCGGGTGAGCAAGCCTGGTCTGCGCATTTACAAAAGTACACGCCAGCTGCCCAAGGTTCTTGGTGGCCTTGGGGTTGCAATCATCTCCACATCGAGGGGGGTGATGAGTGACCGTGATGCCCGTAAGCAGGGTGTCGGCGGCGAAGTGCTTTGCTACGTCTTTTGATCTAGGGAGAACAGTTTCATGTCTCGTATCGGCAAAGCCCCCATTCCAATTCCCGACAAGGTGTCCGTTGGTATTGACGGTCTAGCCGTCACTGTCAAGGGCCCCAAGGGCGAACTGCGACGCACCCTTCCAGATGGCGTCGTCGTTGTTCAAGAGGGTTCCACTGTCCAGGTCAATCCTGTCAATACCAGCCGTCGCTCCCGCGAGCGGCACGGCCTCAGTCGCACCCTTGTTGCCAACATGGTCGAGGGTGTCAGCCAAGGTTACATTCGCAAGCTTGAAATTATTGGCGTGGGTTATCGCGCCCAGGTTCAGGGTAGAAAGTTGGTGGTCAGTGCTGGCTACAGCCACCCCGTGGAGATGGTGCCACCTGAGGGCATTACCTTTGCTGTCGAGAACAACACCACTGTTCTGGTCTCCGGAGCGGACAAGGAACTTGTTGGCAACGAGGCGGCCAAGGTTCGCGCCATCCGTCCGCCGGAGCCCTACAAGGGCAAGGGCATCAAATACGAAGGCGAGCGAATCCTTCGCAAGGCGGGTAAGACCGGCAAGAAATGAGCTCGGCTCCAGCATTCATACCCTGAATCCCCATGTCCACTCTCTCCCGAAAACTGCAGACCCAGAAGCGCCATCGCCGTCTGCGTCGCCATCTCTCCGGCACATCCGAGCGTCCCAGGCTTGCTGTGTTCCGATCCAACAACCACATTTACGCCCAGGTCATCGACGACGATGCCCAGAGCACCCTTTGCTCGGCATCGAGCCTCGACAAGGATCTGCGTACTACCCTCGTCGTCGGTGCTACTTGTGAAGCCTCCGTGGCTGTGGGCCAGCTTGTTGCCAAGCGTGCCCTCGCCAAGGGCATTCAGCAGGTGGTCTTCGATCGCGGCGGCAACCTGTACCACGGCAGGGTCAAGGCCCTCGCCGATGCCGCCCGGGAAGCGGGCCTTCAGTTCTGATTCCTCCGCTCACCATGACCGAAACCAACGAACAAATTCAGTCCGGCGACATCCCTGCCGCCGCAGATGTGCCTAGTGCCGAGGGCCAGGAACGCCGGGGCCAGGGCCGCGGTGAGGGCAAAGGCGGCGGGGGCGATCGTCGTGGCCAACGCCGAGGCGGTGACCGCCGTGGCGGTCAAGAGCGCGATTCCGAATGGCAAGAGCGGGTCGTTCAGATCAGACGCGTTTCCAAAACCGTTAAGGGCGGCAAAAAGATGAGCTTCCGGGCCATCGTTGTCGTTGGCAATGAACGTGGTCAGGTGGGCGTTGGGGTCGGTAAGGCCGGCGACGTAATTGGTGCCGTCCGCAAGGGTGTCGCCGATGGTAAGAAGCACTTGGTTAAGGTGCCCCTCACGCGTACCAGCTCTGTGCCTACCGAAAGCCGAGGGCGTGATGGCGCTGCGAGTGTCCTGATTCGTCCGGCTGCGCCGGGTACGGGTGTGATTGCCGGCGGTTCAATCCGCACGGTTCTTGAACTGGCGGGCATCAAGAACGTTCTGGC
>JBBASD010000154.1:0-5964 GCA_040399485.1 Cyanobium sp.
GGGCGGCCATGGGCCGAGATGTCGGCAGGCGGGACTGGAGCCAGCCTGGAAGGATTCTTTGCCGCGATTTCACCGACTGACTCGTAATAAACCACGATATCTCCAATTCGGGCCCTTCAGTTCAGCCACCAGCCCCCTTCCGCCACACCACCACAACCGCCACCACAACCACGGCCAAGGCCAAGGCCAGCAGCCAAGCCCACAGCTGACGGAGGGGCGGCGGCGGTTCAGCGCTGACGGCAAAGGGTGGCTTACAGGGCAAATGCTCCAATAGATCCGGCGGCGCCACCTCCTCTGTGAACAGGGCGCCGAGAGCGGGCCAGATCCACTCGGTGTTGTAGGCGTTCGGGCCATGCTTTACGCCGCCAAACGACTTGAACAGGTCGTCGTCGTAGGTCTTGGTGGAGGTGACGGCCTGGTTGTGGAAGGCCACCAGATCGCGATTGGGGTTGGAGCTGGCGAAATAAAGCGCCTTCGACGGGCCGTTAATCGAAGCAAAAGCCCCTCCACCCCCCTGCTCCGCCCAGAGTTGCGGTCGCACGATGGTGTCATCAAGCCCGTGCAGGATGGCCACGGGTTTGTCGATGCGTGGGCCGGTGTCTTGAATACGTAGAGGTTCGGCGGTGAATGGCGCGTTGAACAGCTTGAGCAGGTTGATGACGAAGCCCGGGATGCCCATCTCCGTGCTGGTGGCGGGATCGGCGGCGACGATCACCCGAGGCGCAAAGCGGCTTGCCGTCGTTGTGGATTCCAAGGACGGCAGGCTGAGGCTGAGCAGCCCGCCGAGGGAATGGCCGAAGCCATAGACAGCCACTGGGCTGCTTGCCCAGTGGGCGTAGCTGGGGTCGCTGGCCAAGTCGTTCCAGGCGCTCTCCGCCAGCGAAACCGCATTATGAAGCCAATCCTTCGGCGCGTAAGCCAGGCTCAACAGCACCGTGCCGATCAACTCGCCAAGGTTGCGGGCGTAGTTGCGACGAAACCAGCCGATCACCGTCATCACCAAGCGAATCAGCAGCCAGGGGAGCAGCACCCGGCGCAGATCGCGCACTCGTAACTCTGGCAGGTTGACCTGCAGGGGGAGCTGCTTTCCGCGCGGCACCGCTGTCAGCTCATCGGGAAGATCGTCCAACCGCAGGGGCTCCTCCCGGTTGCGCCGCAGCAGCTTGAAGGTTGTGGGTCCCCAGGCGGTGGGCGCCACCGGGGACGGGGCGGATCGGGCGGCACCGCGTGGTTGTCCGGCGCTTGAGAGTGGCTCTTCCTTGTATGTGCTGCGCTGGAAATCGGGATAGAACACAATCCATCCTTGCCCGGCCAACTGCCGCATGTGGGCGTCGTAGAAGGACGGAAGACAGAGGGCGAAGCCATGCAGGTAGAGAATTGCCCGCAGGGGCTGGGCAGGGTCTTCGGCTTGCTTAGGCACATAGACCCGGATGAAGGTGCCGTCTTGATGACGGCCCCGTTGAAAGATGCGGCAGCCATCTATGTCATCCGTCACCTCTTCCCAGTCGTTTGGAGTGGGAGGTGGCAGGGGAGCGTCGGTCATGGTGTGAGACGTGGGAGGGCTGAACCTGGCATCGGCGTGCAGGCAGCAGGTGGATGGTGCCAGTGGGCATGGCCGCTGTTCCGCTTCGGGAAAGCTGGACAGTCGCCGCGGCAGTCCGGGCGATGCTGGCCAGGCAATCAACGCCGCAGGTGCAGTCTCAGATAACCGTTTTGCCGGAGACGGTGGGAACGGAATAGACGACAGAGTCTGTGATTGTCTGCATATCTGCACTGAAGTAGATCTGCCTTTGGGTCGGGGTGGCGATAAGCAGTTTGTCGATCGGGGGGGGACCCAGGCTGGCGATTTTCAGGCTGGCGATGCCGCGCCAGCCGGTGCCGGCTTGGGGGATCGGTGCTGCTGCCCTGGGGGCGCCGCTGGGAGGGAGCACTGTGATGCTGTAAATCTTGGTCTGTCCTGGGCCAATCTGCTGAGACAGAAAGCCGTTTGGCTTGCCAGCGGTGAAAAATCCGGCATAGTTACTTGCTAGACCTTTTTCATCAAGGAATTGCGCCAATAATCCACTTTGTCCTACACCTTGGTTGAAGTTTGTAGTTTCCTCAAAGGTGAGATCAAACCGAATGGGTTCCCCCCCTGGTGAACTCAGGTATGACACCTGTACGAAGTAGGCCTGAAGCACGAATGGAACATTGGTGAGCGGTGTCACATCCTTTGGCAGGAGGGATTCCGCAAGCACTTCAAAACTGGATAAGGCAGACATAGCTCGGTTTTGCGAAGAGATTGTTGAGGAATTAGCAACGTGTTCCGTCGCCCGAGTAAAGAATGACACCTCTTAGGTTTATGCGTTGATACTTGCTCGCCAAGTATTTGTCGGATCGCATACAGTTACTAATTGAATCGCATACAGTTAACTGTTGTTCAGCTAAATGCTTGCTGTCATGCCGCTGACGCCGTGCAGTGGGAGGACGCGGGCGGGTGGTGCAGGGTCCAGCCCCAAACAAACCACTCTCAGCCCCCTGCCCCAGCAAAAGCAATGCGTCTAAAAGCCGATTGATTTCGAAGGCCGCCAGGGCGAATCTGTATTCACAAACCCAGGAGGCGCCCACGTTGGACGACACGCCACCCCGCCAGCAACCCGAAGCCAACTGACTTCGGGCACCTGCTCCAAGATTCTCCACCCAACCAGGGGCGAGCCGTTCGCTACAGCCGACGGCACTCCAACTGCACCGATCAAGGTGCCCTGCGAGTCCATTGCCCCACACCTGGATCCCTAGGCCCCAGGTCCCCTGGTCAGCCGCTTCAAACCGTGGTTCATCCTCGTAACCACCCTGACCCCTGGGCCCGGCCCGGGGGTTTTTGCTGGGCTGGTGCCGCGAATGCCAGCCCCCATGCCTCGCACTCCGGGCAGCCCTTGATGCCTGGCCTTGCCCCGTTGGGGCAATTCCGTCGCCATGACGAAGGACTGATTGAGGGCGATGGCCACGCCCCAGAAGACTGGCTGAGTCGACCTTACGTTGAAGGGATGAGAGACATCCCTGCCGCCATCACGGCCCGGGCCCTGGTGCTGTTGGCCCAGCTCAGCACTGAAGAAAAGCTGGCCCTGCTTGATGGCGACACGCCCTTCTGGTCGGGGATGGCCGACATCGCCCTCGGGGATGCCTCCCACAGCCACCCCTGGTCGGCGGGCCAGCTGCCCCGCTTGGGGTTGGCGGGATTGCAATTTGTCGATGGGCCGCGGGGCGTGGTGCTTAAGGGAGGAGCCACCACCTTTCCGGTGCCGATCGCCCGGGGCGCCAGCTGGAATCCGGAGCTGGAGCAACGCATCGGTGAGGCGATCGCCCTGGAGGCCCGTTCGTTTGGGGCCAACTGGGTGGCGGCGGTCTGCGTCAACCTGCTGCGCCATCCCGGCTGGGGCCGGGCCCAGGAGACCTACGGCGAGGACCCGGTGCATGTGGGTGCTATGGGGGCCGCCTGCACCCGGGGCCTGGAGCGCCACGCCATCGCCTGCGTCAAACACTTCGCCCTCAATTCGATCGACAGCTGCCGCTTCCTGGTGGATGTGCAGGTGGATAAGCGGGTGCTGCATGAGCTCTACCTGCCCCACTTTCGTGATTGCGTCGAGGCCGGCGCCGGATCGGTGATGAGCGCCTACAACCGGGTCAATGGCTCCTGGTGCGGGGAACATGCCGAACTGCTGAATTCGATTCTGAAGCGGCGCTGGGGATTCAAGGGTTTTGTGGTCAGCGATTTCATCTTTGGCATTCACGATGGCGTGGCGGCGGTTCTGGCCGGCCAAGACCTGGAAATGCCGTTTCAGATGGTGTTTGCGGGCTGCCTGACGGAGGCGCTGGCGGCGGGCCGGTTGCCGCAGGGGCGGCTAGATGATGCGGTGTTGCGATTGCTGCAGGCCCAGCTGGCCGTCCCCACTGGCACCTACCCGGCGACGCTGCGCTCCTGCCCGGCCCACCGCGCCCTGGCCCGGGAGGCGGCGACCCAGTCGATCGTGCTGTTGCGCAACGAGCTGCCGCGCCACGAGCTGCTGCCCGACCAGCAGTCCGCTGCTCCGCAGCCCGCTGTTCAGCAGCCCGTGTTGCCCTTCCGCGATCTGACGTCCTTGGCGCTGATCGGCCATCTGGCGGCGCTGCCGAACCTGGGCGATCGCGGCTCCTCCGACACCCGGCCGTCAGCCGAGAGCGTGGTGACCCCCCTGGAGGGCCTCCGGCAGGCCGATCCCCAGCTGCGCATTGACTACCACAATGGCGAGGATCCGCTGGCGTCAGCGGCCCTGGCCGCCCGCTCCCAGGCGGCCGTGGTGGTGGTCGGCCTCGATTGGCGCCTCGAAGGCGAGCACATCCACCCGGGAGACATCGGGCCGATCTTGGAGCTGATGCCGCCCCCCCAGTGGTTGCTGCAAACGCTGGGGCCCCGCCGCCTGCCGCCGTTCTGGAAACCGGTGGCCCAGCTGGTCGCCCGCATCACCAGCCAGGCCTCGGCGCGCCAGGGGGGCGATTTTGCCGCCGGCGATCGCACCGATCTGCGCCTACCCGCCGACCAGGTGGCCTTGATTCGGCAAGTGGCCGCCGCCAATCCCCGCACCGTGGTGGTGCTGATGGGGGGCGGCGGCCTGTTGACGCGGGAGTGGCACGACGCGGTGCCGGGCTTGCTGCTGCTCTGGTATCCAGGCCAGGAAGGGGGCCACGCCCTGGCCGATGTGCTGCTGGGCCGGGTATCCCCCAGCGGCCGCCTGCCCTTTTCCCTGCCCAGCTCCGCCGACCAGCTGCCGCCCTTTGAACCCCGGGCCCGACGCATCGTCTACGACCTTTGGCATGGCTACCGGCGGTTGGGGCGCGATCGCCAGGCGGCGGCGTTTCCGTTTGGCTACGGACTTTCCTACAGCCAGTTCGAGACCACGGAGCTGAGCGCGACCCTGATAGCCGCTTCAGACACCAGTTCAGACACCAGCTCAGATGACGGTGAGCCGGCCATTGCCCTGGCCGTCACCGTCGCCAACAGCGGCGCCATGGCGGCGGCGGAGGTGCTGCAGATCTATCTGGAGCCCCCGGGCCAGGCGGTGCAGCGGCCGGCTCGCGTTTTGGTGGGCTTTGCCTGGGTCCCCCTGGCCACCGGTTCTACCCAACGCATCACGCTGACGATTCCCCTGCATCGCCTCGCTTTTTTTGACATCGAGCAAGATGGCTTCCAGATCGAAGCGGGCATCCACCGGCTGGTGGTGGCGCGCCACTGCGAAGATCCGGGGCTGAGCTGTGAGTTGTTGCTTGGCGCCACGTTTTTGGGCCCTTGAGGCCAGGCTGCTTTTCTGGGCCCGAGGCCAGGGGCTTCAGGGGCGCAGCAGTTCGGCGGCCAGGGGCTTGATAGCGGCGGCATCTCGCAGCAGCTGGGGATGGGTGGCCACCGGCAGTTCCGTTTGGGGCCCGATCGGCAGCACGGCACGCCAACCGGGCAGCACCGCCAGATCCAGGGCCGAGTAAAAGCTGTGGCAATCGACCGACTCCAGAAGCTCGCTATTGCTGTTGAGCTCTCGCAGCAGGGCACTGTCCCATTTGAGGTCGGCGAGCCCTTTGAAGATCTGCCCCGGCCAGGGCTGGGCGGTGATGGTTCCCTGCTGGGGGCTCCCCAGGCTGATAAAGCGCCGGGTGCGCCGGTGCCCGCCCAGGCGCTGGATCCAGGTGCGGGCAATCACACCGCCAATCGAAAAGCCCAGTAGATCGAGAGGTGCCTGGCCCGGGTAGGCCGCGTCAATGTGGGCGGCCAGTTCGGCGGCAGCCTCCTCAATCGGTGTCCGGCCAAGCCGCAGGGACAAGTGGGGGATCAGCAGATCCAGCCTGCGATCGCCGATTTCCTGCCGCAGCTTTTGGAACACCTCGGGGGTATCCAAAAGGCCGTGCACCAATACCAGGGGTGGCTGGGTTTGCGAAATCTGGCCGCAATGTTCCTTGATTCAA
>JBBASD010000155.1:0-5900 GCA_040399485.1 Cyanobium sp.
CAAGGCGGCGGTGGAAGCGTCGATCGGAGTGCATCTGCACCTCCAGGATCACGACCGGCAACGCTTCGCTGCCGCCGGGGTGCTGGCGTGGCCAGAGCACGCCATCGGGATGGTGGGCCACCTTTTTGAGGGCCACCGCCCGGAAGCTGTAGGCCGTTTCGGTGTCCATGGGGCTTGGCTCGGCGGCGGCCAGCCCGGGCAGGAGCCGACACACCAGATCGGGCAAAGCCCGGAACACCTCGGAGTACCAGTGGTCGCTTGGCAACGGGGTCGGGATGGGGGGTGAACAAAGGGGCGCAGATCCCAGCTATCCAGTGCCACCACCTGTCACCACTTGGCACTGGTGTACTAACGCATTGGTTCCCTTCGGCAGGGGGCGCCAATGCCTGCACCGGGTGCCGATATAGTGGCTTGCATTCAAGGGAAAGGCATGTACTTTTTCGGCCGGGGCGATGCAGGTCAGGCTGATTGTCTTCGTGGCAAGGGTCTAGGGCCTGGAGCCTGGCTCGGTTTTGGTTATGCTTACTGAGACAGATTTACCAGCCATGGTTAAAGTTTTTATTTCCTATTCGCACGACGATAAACATTTTTGTGATAACATCAAAAAATACTTAGAGCAATTTGGAGATAGAGTGAATGTCTGGGCGGATGACGAGATCAAGGCTGGTGACGAATGGAACGAAACGATAGAAGAAAAACTTAGGGAAGCCGATATTATTCTCTTTTTGGTCAGTATCGGCTTTATTACGTCAAGATATATCAAGGATAATGAATTGGCTGTCGGTTATGCGCGACGCCAGGGTGGCTCTGCTGAGATTATTCCCATCCTGCTGAAAGAATGCGAGTGGGAGCGAGTAGATGAATTGGCGAGATTTCAAGCTCTACCCATTGATCCTAGCGATAAGCGAGCGCAGTATATAGATAAATGGGATGAAGATAAAAGGGCCCCAGTCTACAACAGTATTGCACGAGCCATCGATAAAAAAGCTAGCGTTATAATAAAGAATAGACAAGTACGAGAGAAAAATGAGAGGTTGCAATGTTATAGGGAGAAATGCCAAGAGTTTTTAAGTCAATCGCCAGATTTAGAACTCAGCATCGCCCACCAAGATATCCTTAGGGAATTTCGCGAAGATAGGGGTATTGGCGAAGTAGAAGCTGATGAAGCCTTTAATGAGGCGAAAAAACCATTTCTGTTGCGGAAGGAAAATCGCAACCGTTACCTGGACACTGTGAAAAGATATCTATCGGTTGGAAGTAATCTCTCTGCTGTGCAGATACAAAAAGAGTTGAAGGATCGGCAGCTAGCTTTGAAACTTGAAGATGGTGATATCAGTGCTCTGCAGCCCGAGATCGATCGCCTGACCGAATTGCAGCGTGCCAAAGAGGAGGAAGAACGCAGGATTCGCGAGGAGGAAGTCAATCGCGGACCTGCATTGATCCAGATTTCCGCCGATCGGGGCGCGCTGGTGCGGGTGGGAAATGAATGGCAGCAGAAAACAGAGCGGATCACGGTTTCTGGCTATGAGCTAGAGCTGGCCGAGTGTATAGCGATTACCATGGTGCAGATCCCCGCTGGCTCATTCCAGATGGGTTCTCCAGCCACTGAAGCTGAACGTGAAACTGATGAAGGCCCTCAGCATCGAGTACAACTGCAGAGCTTTTTTCTTGGCCAAACACCAGTTACCCAGGCTCAATGGCAAGAAGTGGCGAGCTGGCCCCGAGTGGAAATGATGCTGAATCCAAATCCAGCTTTTTTTAAAGGAGCGAACAGGCCTGTGGAGCAGGTGAGTTGGCAGCAGGCGATGGAATTTTGTCGTCGTTTAAGCCGGCGGACCAAATTGTTTTACACCTTGCCGAGTGAAGCCCAGTGGGAATATGCCTGCCGAGCGAGCACTACATCGCCCTTTGCTTTCGGAGACACATTGACACCTGATTTGTCTAACTATAATGGAAACTATACCTATGAATCTGGCCCTAACGGTCAATTTCGGCAGGAGACTACGGAGGTGGGGAGTTTTGCGGCTAATGCCTGGGGGTTACAAGACATGCACGGAAACGTATGGGAATGGTGTTTGGACCATTGGCATGATGATTATCGAGGTGCCCCCAGCGATGGCAGTGCCTGGGTTGATGGAGGTGAATCAAGCTTTAGGCTGCTGCGCGGCGGCTCTTGGAGCAACTATCCCAGGCACTGCCGGTCGGCCTGCCGGATCGGCGGGCGCCTGGACGCCCGCAACGGCCTCGTCGGTTTCCGCCTCTGTCGTTTCCCCCCAGGACTAGTTTCTTGAACCCTTAAGTCCTCAAGCCCTTGGCCCTCAGGTCTTTCTCCCTTGGCTGTTGGCGCCGCAGGCGCCTCGTTTTTTCCACAGGGTTCCGTTCGTCTGATGATCAGGCTTTAGTTGCCCCCAGACGATGCCAACCCCAAGCCGTGGCGAGTTGCCGATCATCCAGGCCACCACGGATCTGATTCGCTGGTTCGTTCCCCTGCTGAATCGGCTGCCCAGGGACCATCGCTTTGGCCTCGGCGATCGCTTGGTGAGCGGGCTCTACGATTTGCTGGAAGGGCTGGTTACGGCCCGTTACAGCAGCGTTAAGTTGCCCCGGCTGGAATCCCTGGCCGCCAATCTCGATCTACTCCAGATTCAGACCCGCCTCTTGCACGATTTCCATCTGATTGATGAGCGGCGTTATGAGCACGCCTCCCGTTTGTTGGATGGTGTCGGCCGCCAGCTCACCGGCTGGATCGGCCAACGACGCCGGCACGAAACCGGCATGGAAGCCACTGGTTGAGCCCCCCTGTTGCGGCACCCCATGGCCTTGGCACTCCTGCGGAATCTGTTCCCGCACATCACATCCTTCTCCAACCTCTTGGCGGCGGCCCGCAGGGCCCAGAAAGGCAAGCGCTACCGCAGTGATGTGCTGGCCTTTAATGCCCAACTGGAGGCCAATATCTTCCAGCTTCAGCAGCAGCTGCTGGCATTCACCTATGCGCCCGGAGCCTACCGGCGCTTTCACATTCGCGATCCCAAACCCCGCATCATCTCAGCTGCTCCCTACCGCGACCGGGTGGTGCACCATGCCCTTTGCGCCGTGATTGGTCCACCGCTGGAGCGCCGTTTTCTTGCCACCAGCTATGCAAACCGCGTGGGTTACGGCAGCCACCGGGCCCTGCGGCATTTTGCCCGTGCTTGTAAGGCCCATCCTTGGGTTTTGCAAATTGATATTCGTCTTTACTTCCCCAGCATCGATCACCAGATTTTGATGGCCCAACTCAGAGAGTTGATCATTTGCCCTGGCACTCTGTGGCTGCTTGAGCTGATCATTGCCAACGGGGCGGAGAATGGGCCCGCCATTGATTGCTTTCCTGGGGATTCTTTGCTCACCCCCCTGGAGCGGCCGCGGGGCCTGCCGATCGGCAACCTCACCAGCCAATACCTAGCCAATTTACACCTCAATAGCTTTGATCACACCGTCAGCTCCTTAGGTGGTATTTGCAACTATCTTCGATATGTGGACGACGCTGCTTTATTCGCAGATCATCTTGAACCCCTCCAGCGTGCCAGGCTAAGAATTGAGCAGGAATTGGCAGCCTTGCGGTTGCGTTTACATCCCGTAAAAACCCAGCACCGGCGCACCCGGGATGGGGCCAGTTTTGTGGGCTTTCATGTGATAACCGGTGTAATCCGTGTGCGCAACCACAGCCTGCTCCGTGGCCGCCGACGTCTGAGATCCCATGTGCGTGGCGTTACTGCTGGCCGCCTCACGCTTGAACAGGCCAGGGCGTCTCTCCAGAGCTGGAATGCCCATTTGGCCCATGGCCACACCCACAGGCTTCGGCGCCGCCTCTTCAAAGGGCTGTCGTTCGCGCCCAAGTTATCGTGAACTGGGGCGGGTCGCCCAGCTGCTGCGCGGCGGCTCTTGGAACAACAATCCCAGGAACTGCCGATCGGCCTACCGGAACAGCAGGCACCTGGACAACCGCAACAACAACGTCGGTTTCCGCCTCTGTCGTTTCCCCCCAGCACCCTTCATCGTCAGAGCCGTTGGAAGGGATTCCAGCGGGAGCACCCGAAGGGTCCAGACCCGTTCCTGAGATCGGTTCGCCGATCCGTACATCCCCGGACCGCTGCCCCTTGGTGTAACCCTGGGAGCCGGCGGTCTTTTTGTGGTCGTGGCGGGAGCTGGACTTTCGGCCCGTGCTCTGCCCTATCCTCTAGTTGCAAGTACCTAGCCTGACCTGTGACTGGAAGCGAGAGCAATCCAGAGGGACAACAGCCGACCTTGATGGTACGCAGGGAGTTGTTTATCAGCTATAGCCATAGGGATTTAAAATGGTTAGAGCAATTAAGAACCCATCTCAAGCCTCTGGAACGTAATTATAATCTAGAACGATGGGATGATTCACGCATCAAGCCTGGTGATAAATGGTTGGTGGAGATTGAGCAGGCATTGGCCAGGGCGGCCGTGGCTTTGTTATTGGTAAGTCCAGACTTTGTGGCTTCTGATTTTATCGATCGCAAGGAGATGCCCTCGCTTTTAGAGGCAGCTCAAAATCAAGGTCTGGCAATTCTTTGGGTGCCACTGCGACCAATTAGTTTGAAGTTGTTTCCTCAGATTGAGCAATATCAAGCTGTTTTTTCGCCAGAGCGCACCCTGGCTGACATGACGGCTGTGGAACAGGATAGAACTTTGGCTATAATATCAGAGACGATACTAGAGACGATTGACAAAGCGAAACAGCAAGCGGCCCTTAAGCAAAATCACAATCACCAGAGAGTGGAGAACGACCGCTTCGAACTGTTGAAAGCGCAAAGCGACGCCCACGCCGTTGAAGCGCAACGGTGGCGGGCAGAAGTTCGAAGATTGGCCAAGGAGAAAGAGGATCTGCGGCTCAAGGTTGAGCCGGCAGCCTCTCCAGGGCCATTGCCAAGCGCCCAAACCGAAAGCGCAGCCCTACCAGGACCTGCATTGATCCAGATTTCCGCCGATCGGGGCGCGCTGGTGCGGGTGGGGAATGAATGGCAGCAGAAAACAGAGCGGATCACGGTTTCTGGCTATGAGCAAGAGCTGGTCAAGGGTCTAACGATCACCATGGTGCAGATCCCTGCCGGCTCATTTCAGATGGGTTCACCAGCCACCGAAGCTGAACATGCAAGTGATGAAGGCCCCCAGCATCGGGTTCAACTGCAGAGCTTTTTTCTTGGCCAAACACCAGTCACCCAGGCGCAATGGCGAGAAGTGGCCAACTGGCCCCAGCTGAAACTGGAGCTGAATCCAGAACCAGCCAAATTCAAAGGAGCGAACTGGCCTGTGAAGCAGGTGAGTTGGGAGGAGGCGATCGAATTTTGCCGTCGCCTGAGTAAGCGCACCAAGTTTGCTTACACCCTGCCGAGTGAAGCCCAGTGGGAATATGCCTGCCGAGCGGGCACCACGACCCCCTTTGCTTTTGGAGACACGCTGACGCCTGATATGGCTAACTATAATGGAAATAATACTTACGGATCTGGTCCTAAAGGTCAATATCGGCGGCATACTACGCAGGTGGGGAGTTTTGCGGCCAATGCCTGGGGGTTGCAAGATATGCATGGAAACGTGTGGGAATGGTGTCTGGATCTTTGGCACGATTCTTATCGGGGGGCACCGGCGGATGGCAGTGCCTGGACGGCAGGCGGAGGAACAGTCAGGCTGCTGCGCGGCGGGTCGTGGGACGAAGGCCCCGCGAACTGCCGCTCGGCCTCCCGCCTCGTCCGCCCGGTCGGCCGCTACGGCCTCATCGGTTTCCGCGTCTGTTGCCTCCCCCAGGACTAATTCTTTACCCTTAAACCCTTTACTTCTTTACCCTTTGGCTGTTGGCGCCGCAGGCGCCTCGTTTTTTCCACAGCTTGGCCTTCGTCCAA
>JBBASD010000156.1:0-5847 GCA_040399485.1 Cyanobium sp.
CATCGAGGCGATCAACCTGCTTCCGGAGGATTACGCCCGCATCGCTGAACTCAACCAGCGCTCCGCCGATCTGCCCGGTGATTTTGCCGATCTCACCCTGGTGACGCTTTCGGAGCGGCTGGATGTTGCCGAGATCCTCTCTTTAGAAAGCGACTTCGATATCTATCGGCGCTTTCGGCGACAACCCTTTCGCCGTGTTTCCCTTTGAAAGCGGCAAATAGGACATAGACCCTTGGGCAAGACACACGCATGGATTATCTTGATACGTGATCACCCTCAATTCGCCTTCGGGACCACCACGGGCAACGGCGCCAGCGTCGGTGGGGGCAGCACCTCCAGGGAGGGCGGATTAGGGGCGGTGCTCGGGCCGATCAGATCTACCGCGGTGCGTTGCACCACCAGCCGGAAGCGCCGCGGCGCCTGGTTGCGATTGATGAACTCCTGCACCGCCGCCACCTGCAAGGGGGTGGGCAGGTTCGCATCGGTGACGCGCACCCGCGCCCGGATCAGCGGGGGATTCTTGAGCCAGTCGATGGAAATGCCGATCAGATCGATGGCCGGATCGCTGCCGAGAGTGATCGTGTTGGCGCGTAGTTTTTGCTCGATCAGGGTCTCCAGCCGTTGGGCCGCCACCTCCCTGCGGGAGCGCTCCAGAAGGCGGAAGAAGCTGCTGCCCAAAGGGATTACCAGCAGGGCAGTGAGCGCCATGCTGGTGAGGCCCAGTCGGCTGTGAAGCAGCCGGTAGCGGTAGGCCCCCCCCTCCAGGATCCCCAGGGCCGCCATGGCCCCCACCATGATCCCCAGCAGGTTGGTGGCGAACAGCAGCAACGCCCCGTAGGCCTGCTGCCACTGGGCTGCGGCCAGCAGCAGCCCCACCACGCACATTGGCGGCACCAGGGCCACGGCGATGGCGAGGCCCGCTAGGGCCGAGATCGCCTCCCTGCGCAGCTTGGCGTACATGGCCACCGCACCTGCCACCAGCGCCACGCCCAGGTCCAGCAGGTTGGGGCTGGTGCGGTTGATCACCTCACTGCCGAAGCTGGGGTAGGCCACCAGCAGCCCCACCCCCGCCGAGAGCACCACGCAGAGCCCGACCCCCAGCAGCAGGGTGCGCAGCGCTCGCAGGAACATCGGCAGCCGCCCCTGCAAGATCTCGAAGGCCATGGCTTGCAGGGGCAGGATCCAGGGGGCCACCACCATGGCGCCAATCACCACGCCGGCACTATTGGCCAGCAATCCGAAGGTGGCGATCAAGGTGGCGCCCACGGTGAGCACCACGAACACCTGGGTGAAGGCGGCTTGGTGCTCGAACTCCCGGCGCAGCACCGCGAGCTTGCCGTCCGCCGCATCGGCTGCAGGCTTCAAAGCGTCGCCCGGCCCGTGTCATAGACCTCAAATCCGCAGACCTTGGCCGCCTTTTGCCAGGCCGCGTCGAAGCGTGCCCAGCGAAAGTTGCGGGGGTCATAGCGGCTGCGGCTGCGGTCGACAGCGGCGTGGCTGGTGACCCGGCTGAGGGGGATGCCGTAGCGGGCCTGCCAGAGCAGCACCTGGGCCGCGGCGCTGCGGTATTGGGCGTCGCTGTAGCCGCTGTGGCTGGCCGTGTCGCCGCGGCCATCGGCCGGAGATTCGAGGCTGAGGTGCAGGGCCAGGTTGTTGATCGAACCCACCGATGTCGGCCGGATGCGCACAGTCATGTCCCCCCATGCCGCCATGCCGGCGCCATAGGCACGTTTATCGTCGTTCACCACCCGCAGGCGCTGGCCGCCGATGTCTACCAGCACGTGGTAACTGGCCTGGTCGTCATCATTGGGGTGGGGCGTGGCGAATTTGCGCAGGGTGTCTGCGGCCCCGATCACGGTTTCGTGCAGCACGATCAACTGGGGCCGGTTTGGCACCGCTCGGCCGTAGACGTCGAAGCCCTGGCGTTCGCCGAAGTTGGTGGCATCGGCGGGGGCGAGCCGTTCGGGTGCTAAACCCAAGCGCGCCTCGCATTGGCGCAGGGCGGCCTCCGGCTGACGGGGCAGGGGGCTTTCGGCCAGCCATTGCACCGGCCAGGGGGGACGGGGGCCGCAGCCGTAGAGCAGCGTCGCGCTGGCCAGGGCGCAGGCCGCCGGCAGCAGGGGGCGGTGGCAGGCCTGGGGTCGAAGCTGCGACTGGGGTGCGGGGTTGTCCCTGCGGTCGAGGCGAGACATGCCTGGCACCATTGGCCGCCATTTCCATCCATGGCACCCTAGCCGCCATTGCGATCTTGGGCCCATGGCTGTTCCCGATTCTGGCTGGCCCAGGGTGGCTTTTCTGGGTCTCGGCGCCCTCGGCGCCCCCATGGCCGCCAACCTGCTGGCCGCCGGCATACCCCTGACGGTGCACAACCGCAGCCGCGATCGGGAACTGCCCCTGGAAGCCCTGGGGGCCAGCCGGGCCGCCCATCCGGCAGCGGCCGCATCATCCGCTTCGCTGGTCTGCCTGTGCCTGCGGGATGACGATGCGGTGCGAGAGGTGTTGCTGGGGCCCCAGGGGGTGGTGGCCGGGGCCGCCCCGGGCACCCTGGTGCTTGATTTTTCGACCATCGCCCCTGCCAGCAGCGCAGCCCTTGCCAAGGCCCTGGCCGGGCATGGCCTGGCCTATCTCGATGCGCCGGTGACGGGCGGCACCGAGGGGGCCCGCGCCGGCGCTTTGGTGGTGCTGGTCGGCGGGGACCCCCTGGATCTGGAGCGGGCCCGGCCGTTGTTGGAGATGGTGGGAGGCGCCATCCACCACTTCGGGCCGGTGGGGTCCGGCCAGCGGGTCAAGGCGGTGAATCAGGTGCTGGTGGCCGGCAGCTATGCCGCGGTGGCTGAGGCCATGGCCCTGGGGGTTCGGTTGGGGTTGCCGATGGCGGACGTTTGCAGGGCCCTGGATGGCGGTGCGGCGGGCTCCTGGGCCTTGCGGCATCGGGCCGGCGCCATGCTGGCCGGCCAATTTCCGCTTGGCTTCAAGCTCGAGCTGCACCGCAAGGACCTGGCCATCGCCCTGGCGGCGGCGGCAGAGGTGGGCCTGGAGTTGCCGGTAAGCGAGCGGGTGGCTGCCCTGGAGGAGGCCCTAATCGCCCGGGGTCATGGCGGCGAGGATGTCTCGGCCCTGGTGCGCTGGTTTGGGCATGGGGGCGTCGTCTAATCCTCCCGCTTGAGTTAATCGCGGCTTTGGTGGTTCGGCTCAGGGTGTTATTGCCTGGGCGGGCAGGGTGTTGATGGCCCTTGCCACCAGCACCAGAAACACCAGCAAGGTGGTGATAGTGTGGCCGATCTGCAGCAATTTCGTGCGGCGACCAAATATCAAATGGCCTTCGGGAGGTCCGAGGGTGTTGCTGCAAAGTATGGTGAAAAAAAGATAGTCGATCGGATGGGGTTTCCAGCGGGCGACAAGATCACCGCTTTGCTCCGGAAACAGGATATCGGGTAAATCGGTGGGATCGCTGAGGTGGCGCAATTGCTCTGGATAGTCGATAAACCAGTACCAAAAAAAGAATATCAAATTCGTGGATAGGTACAAAACAAAAGCCTGGATTAGTAAGAGATACGACTGCGACTTGTTGTCTAAGATCGCTAGGTTGATAATGACGACGTTCAACAGTAGATCCAGGATGCAGATGATGCCGAATCCCCCCAGCAGCCACCGCACATCGGCACTGCGGTGGATTTTGGTACGCAACAGCAGGATGAGCAGGGCCGGAATGGCGCCACCGATGAAGAGGGCATAACTAATATCGATGGCCCCATGCAGCCAAACCTGTTTCCCACCCAGCGTCGTTTGGTATTGACCCAACATCAGCATATGCAGCAGGTAGTTACCGATGGGCGAAAGGGCCAGGGCCAGGATATAAAGCAAATTTTCGGAGTGGTGGGGTAGGTGCAAGCGACGCTTTTGCAGTTGCGTCATGCTTTCCCTTCCTCAAGTTTCGAGGGCCCACCATAGGCGCGAGGCAGCGGGTGTGGTCAAAATCAAGGCGGGCCCATCCGGGCGCGGTAGTTCCACACTCTTGGCATGGAGCCAGTAGCCACGGTCGCCGGGCAGGGCTTCGCTGAGGGCTGCACCACCGGGCACGTAAAGCGGATCGCCCAGCAGGGGGGCACCTACCGCCGCGCAATGGATGCGGATCTGGTGGGGGCGGCCACTGCTGATCGCCACTTCCACCAGGTCGGAATCGCGGCGCCTTTCGAGCAGGGTGAGTTGGCTGTGGGCGGCAAGGGCGGCGGGATCGCTGCGGCAGCCGGCGGCCCAGATGGACCCCAGGCGCGGGTGAGGTTGGCGGGCGATGGGGGTGGTGATAGCCAGGCCTGCGCCAACTCGGAGGCCCAGGGCGCCTGGCGCGAGCAAGGCCCGGTAGATCTTGCGGCCGACTCTTATTTGAGCACCGGGTGCGGCGCCTGGGCTCCCATGGGTGTTGGCAGCGAAGGCCGTGCTCTCCCGCAGCAGGGCGCTCAGCCAGGCCCGGCTGGCCGGCCGGCGGGCGCAGAGCAGCAGGCCGCTGGTGAACCGCCCCAGACGATGCACGGGCCGTGGCACACCGGCGGGGTCGCTGGCATGCTGCCGTTCAAGCAGGCGCAGCAGGGTGTGCTCAAGGAAGCCGCCGGCGGGCATGACTGGCAAGCCGCTCGGCTTGTCGAGGGCCAGCAGGTCGCCGTCATCGAAAAGACACTCCCAGGTGGCCGGGACGGCCGCCTCCAGCCAGGGGGGGCGATGCCAGGCCAGCCGATCGCCCCGGGTCAGGACGGCATCAGCATGCAGCGGCAAATCATGGCGCCAGATTTCGCCGCCTTCCAGGCGCCGCTGCCAAGTATCTCGGCCGCTGTGGGGATAACGGGCAGCGTAAAAGTCAGTGACAAGCTGGCCCTCAGCGGCGCGCTCGATCCGGTCGCGATAGATCCAGCCGCCATTAAGGGCAGCAGGCTGCCAGCCGGGGAGGGTGGGGAATTTCGCGGCACTCATGGGGGCGACTGACTGGATTATGGCTGGCAAATCGTGGGCTCACCGCCTTCAGCATCAGCTGGCAGGTGCACAACATTTGCAAAGGAAATTGGTAGGCAATCACCAAACAATCCTAAGGCGGCACCTAGATTCGAATTATTTGTATCTACGCGCTCCTTTTCTCGCCACGCTCACCATAGCGAAGCCATAATGGTCATGGGTCATCTGGTTGACAAATAAGCGTAAGGGACTAAACAGCCCTTTGTCACGCGATAGATGGTCTTTCCGGGCTCGATAAACCATCATTTGATTCATGCGACCAACCCCCCGCATGAAACATGCCAAACAAACCAATGACTTTTTCTGAATCCGCTCCGCTTGACGCGATTTCCAGTACTGCTTTGCATGCTTATCCTCCACGCCCATGCAAAGCTCTCCTTATCGGCATCGGCGCGCTTGGTCTCGTTTTGGGCGCGGCATCCCAGGTGGAGGCGCAAAGCGTCCCCCAGATCCTCAGCGTGCCCGCTAACTCCACACCGCCCGTTCCAGCTGGCCTGAAGGTAACCTGCACTTTGGGGCCTGGCACTGGGCAGCCAAGCCCCAACTGCCCGGTCATTCTATATGGTGGTGTTCGGACCTGGGCCTATAGTTTTATCGATAATCGCCTAGCCTTCGGAGTTGTTAGCTTTGACCCAAATGGAAATATATTAAAAAACGTTACCCGAAATGGCGCACGCTACGTCTATAAAATGACGGTCGATCCAATAGCTCAAGCTGTCAGCAGCTCAAACTGTCAGCGTTTGGGGCCAGTCCAATGCCAAAATAGATATCGCTTGGCGAGACCTGCCGGTGATCCCACCCCAGGTCGTCACCGTGCCAGCCAGCTCCTCGCCACCGGTTCCC
>JBBASD010000157.1:0-5836 GCA_040399485.1 Cyanobium sp.
ACAAGGGCAGTTGGGGCAGCAGGCGAGCGCTCCAGGCTCCGCAGGCCAGTACGGCCCGCTGGCAGGGAAGATCGTGTTCTTGGTCGTCGGCACGCCTGAGACGCACCCCAGCCAGTCGCCTCCTGACCTGCCCTGCCGACCCCACTGGCCCCTCGGACTCCGTGAGCAGTTCCAGCACTTCGCTGCCTTCCTCAAAGGTCACACCCCGCGCGACACAGGCGGCCTCCAGGGCGCGCATCAGTTTGCGGCGGTTGTCGATCTGGCCGTCCTGGGCAAAGAGCAGGCCTGCCTGCCAGGGGGGGCCAATGCCAGGCACCTCCTGCTCCAGCCCCGAGCGATCCAAGGGCAAGCCCCAGGGCGCTGTGGCGTAGCAATCCCGTTCGGTGTTGGTGGTGAAGGGCACGACGATGCCGCAGGGGTGCAGACCACAGCCCAGACCGCTGTCCGCCTCAATGGTCGCAACCCAGGCGGGGATCAGCCCCAGGCTGCGTTGGCCCAGGGCCAACAAAGGACCTTGCAGCCCCTCCGCGTGGGGGGCCAGCATGCCGGCTGCGACAAAGCCCGCAGCCTCGCTGCGGCGGCGACTCAACACGTGAACCAACTCTCCACTGCGAGCCAGCCCATGGGCAATGGCCAGCCCCAGCAGGCCTCCGCCCAAAACCAAGATGGTTTCTTGAGCTTGGCTGGCCATTGGTCTGGGATTAGCGATTGGCAGGCACCGGCCCCTTGCGAGGAACCAAAAGCAGGGACCGACCTGCCGGATCAGCCACCGCTGCGTCGGCTTTCAAGCTTTTGCCTTGGGCCCAGTGCAGCAGCAGGGCGCGGAGGGGCCCGCCATCGCTGCTGGCAGGGGCTGGAAGGTTGAAGTGGGTGCCACCCTCAACCAACACAAGCTGGCTGCGGCCCAAGGGATAGAGATGAAAGGGATCAAGGGCCTCCGGTTGGACGGGCACCACGATGTCACTGCTGCCAGAAATCAATAACACCGGTTTCTGCAGATCCACCAGGCCAACGGCAAAGACCAAGGCTTGGGGGGGACTCACGGCGACGACACGCACGATGCGGGGATCTGCCAGCGAAGCGTCCGTTGCTGCGGGCAGGAAGGTGCACTGCAGCACCCAGCTCAGATTGCGTTCGGGATTGTTGCTGTTCTTACAGGCCTGCCAGAGAGTGGCTTGGAGGCTGCGGGCGCCGGCCAGCTGGAGGGCGGTGGTGCCACCCCAGGAATGGCCGATGAAGGTGAGGCCCCGGGCCGGGAGGCCTTCTGCCCCGGGAATCTGACCGTTTTCCAGGGCGTCCAGCACCGCCTTGACATCCCTGGGGCGGCGCAGGAATTCGCGCGGATCGGGTGGCGGCGCATTGCCGGCCAGCATCTGGGCTTGTTGGCTGATGTCACTGCCGGGATGGCGCGGCAGCAATACCGGCGCTCCATGGCTGGCGAGATGTTGCGCCCAACCGAGAAAACTGGGGGGTGAATCCCATAGTCCATGGGAGATGACGACGGCGGGCAGGCTGGGCGGGCCTACCGGCCGCACAAGGGTGACCTCCAGCGATTCCTTCCCGTTAACAGGAGGCAGCTTCACCACCTGGGTCGTGATGGCGAAAGGGCCTCGCCCCAAAGCCTCCGAGGGTGCCGCCGGCAGGCGGGGAAGCGTTTTCAGCAGCGCGGTGATTTTTTCGTCGTTCTGATTTATTTGCCTGAGGAAAATGGCGGCACGGTCCAGGCGGATCGAGACTTTGTGGCCAGGGATGGCCTGCAGCAGGGTCAGCAGCGTTGCTTGGCGGCCTTCGGCCATAAGTTTGCGCAGGCCCGCCTGGACTGGCTCGGAGTCCAACACTTTGGCTTCGTTGCCATCGACATCAATCAACCGTTTCAAGATCAGCTCGACCTGGCGGGCCATCGGGGCGTCGAGATGGTCCTGCATCGGCAGGGGTTGGTTCAACAACTCCTGCAGCCGCAGTGCATAGACGCCATTGGTGGCCCTGTTCAGCTCCGCCAGATCGCTATTTCCCGCCCAAAGGGCATCGGGGGTGACCAACTCGGCGATCCGAACCGAAAAATCTTCTTGGAGCACCGGCAGGCGGATCTGCAAAACATCGATGGCCCTGGCTGCTCCCGGGGTCAACACCAGAACACTGCCTAGGGCGGCGGCTACTGCAGGCGAACACAAGGGCTGCGAGAGCCACTGGCTGCAGCGCCGACGCAGCTGGCACAAAAAGAAAGCCAAGGCAGGCCTGAAATACATTGGCACCAGTGTCTCGCAGCAGCTGGACTCGTGGACTGCATGCTGCCCCCGGGCTCAGCCGGCGTGCGTTCCAAGGCGCCCACCCAGCCGCATCGCGCCAGGCGTTCCTGCCTCCCCGCAGGAGAGCACGGAACCAGGATGCCCTTGAGCGCAGCCGCAATCACCTGGCGGCACCGCTCAGAGCTGGCGCAACTGCGCTCTGGCCCGCGAACACGAAGAAGGCTTGCCTGGGGAGCAGGTCAAGCCGCCCCCAGACGCCAGACGAAAGACCCCTGTAGCCGGACCTTGGTCGAAGTGATTGACAATGACCAATTCGTTAATCCGGCTATGATGAAAAGTTGCCAAGTCTTCGCCTGTTGCTTTGCCTAAATTTGCTAATCTCATGGCCAAGAATTAGGCTTTGCGCGGAGTTGGCTGAGTTTGAAAAAATCTTTTTGGCCATCTATTCTTGCATGATGTTCATCTCGCTGCCATTTATTGGCCGCATTACTAGCTCTTGGTTTGCACGGCGCTGTGAAAAGCTAATGCCTCTTGAGTAGTTTGGGCTTTAAAGTGCGAAAAAGCGGGAAAAAAGCCGGTGACTGGATTTGAACCTGCGACCTACTGATTACGAATCAGTTGCTCTACCACTGAGCTACACCGGCAACTTAAAGAAATTAGCATTCGCTCCCTCCCTCCGTTGCCGTGGCTTTGCCAACCCGTCCTGATCTGGATCCTGAGTTACGTCGCCGCCTCCTGCTCGAGGCCCGCACCCCATGGAGAGGCCTCCGCAGGGCCCTCTGGTTTGCCCTGTTGGCCTCGGCCGGTCTTGGGCTGGCAACGATGGCGTTGAGGCTCTCTGCGGGCTCCGAGGTGGCCTCAACCGATCTCTTGATCCAGAGCCTCGCCGTTCTCGTTTGCGGCGGGCTGCTCTGGTGGGATCGCAATCGGGAGCTCGGTGATGTCCCCCCCGGGGATCCATGAAGCTTCAGTTTGAAAAGGGGCGAAAAGCAGCAGCGGCAGACCCAGGCTGAGACGTTGTGCGGCCATGGCTTCGCTGGTCATGGCCGGCACCATCGGCAAGCTATCTGTGGGCCGGCTGAGCAACCAGAGGGCCTGAAGCAGTTGTTGCCATTGCCACAGCATCACGGCCAGAACTGCGGCTGAAAGCAGCAGGGCCACCAGTCGGGGGCTTGCCGACAGGGGTGAATAAGCATGGGCCAGGGCCGCGTGGTTGTCGATCCACCACAGCATGGGCAACAGGAGCAGCGTGCCAAACGCCAAGCCGAGGCGAAGTGCCAACCCCTCCTGGAGACGACTGAGGCGCTGTTGGACGGGCCGGCGTCCCCGCAAGGGGGTCTGCAGCAACAGCAGTGACCAGACATCGGCAGGACGCCGCCACAGCAGCAAGGCAGGCGCCAGGGCGCCGAGCATCCAGCACAACAGCCTCTCAAGGCCAGGCCAGGGTCCGGGGTCCTGGCCTGCGAGCAGCAGCAGCAGCAACAGGGCCTCCAGGGGCAGCACCCCAAGGGAGACCAGTTGCAGCCACAACATTGGTTCAGCGCGCGGGTTCACGCGCCTTAGCCAGCCAAGGTACGGCGTTGGGTGACCAGGCGGTAGGCCTCGACCCGATCACCGTCCTGCCAGGACGAGAAACGGTCGCAGCCGATGCCGCATTCAAAGCCGGTGGCCACCTCCTTGACATCATCCTTGTTGCGACGCAAGGAATCGAGGTCGCCCTCGTAGACCAGCTCCTTGCCCCGTCGGATGCGCACCTTGCAATTGCGCTGCAGCTTGCCGCTGGTGACATAGCAACCAGCCACGGCACTTTTGCCGATGCTGAACACCGCCCGAACTTCGGCCTCGCCCAGGGTCTCCTCCACCAACTCGGGTTCCAGCAGACCTTCCATGGCGAGCTGGATGTCTTCCAGCAGTTTGTAGATGACGTCGTAGTCCCGCACATCAACGCCAGTCAGATCGGCAGCCCGTTTGGCACCGGAGGCCATAGAGGTATTGAATCCAACAATGACGGCGCCGGAGGCAGCGGCCAGGTCGACATCGGTTTCGGTGATCTCGCCAGGGGCCGAGAGCAGAACCCGGACTTGGACCTCCTCCTGGGGCAATTGCTCGAGGGCGCCCAGAATGGCTTCCACACTCCCCTGCACGTCGGCTTTCAAGATCAGGTTGAGCTCCTTGAGTTCGCCCTCGCTGACCTGGCTGGACATGGAGGCCAGGGAGACCCGGCGGGAGGCCATCTGCTGGGCCAGTCGGGTGGCGCGGGCTTCATTGGCCCTGTCCCCCACAACGGCCCGGGCCGACTTCTCGTCGAGATAAACCTCAAACTCGTCGCCGGCGGTGGGCACCTCGCTGAAGCCAAGCGCTTCGACGGCACTGGAGGGACCGGCCTGTTTGACCCGCTTGCCGGTGTCATCCACCATGGCTCGCACCTTGCCGAGCACAGGACCTGCCGCCAAAACATCGCCAGCGCGAAGGGTGCCGTTTTGGATCAGCAAGGTGGCTACGGGGCCCTTGGCCTTATCCAAGTGGGCCTCAATCACGGTGCCGCGTGCCAGGCGGTCGGGATTGGCCTGAAGGTCTTCGACATCGGAGACCAACAGGATCATTTCCAGCAATTTGTCGATGTTCTCGCCCTTGATGGCGCTCACGGGCACCATCACGGTGTTGCCACCCCAATCCTCCGCTACGAGGTCGTGGCCGGAGAGTTCCTGTTTGACCCGATCAGGGGAGGCCCCCTCCTTATCGATCTTGTTGATGGCCACCACGATCGGGACCTCGGCGGCCCTGGCGTGGCTGATGGCTTCCAAGGTCTGGGGCCGCACACCATCGTCGGCGGCAACGACCAGTACGGCGATGTCGGTGACCTTGGTGCCACGGGCCCGCATGGCGGTAAAGGCCTCGTGTCCCGGGGTATCTAGGAAGGTGATGCGGTGTTCCTCGCCGCCTTGGGACACCTCAACTTGGTAGGCACCGATGTGCTGGGTAATCCCACCGGCTTCACCGGCCGCCACCCGGGTCTTGCGGATGGCATCCAGCAGGCTGGTCTTGCCGTGGTCGACGTGACCCATCACTGTGACAACCGGCGGACGCCGGATCAGATGGGCCAGGTCGCTGGCCTCGATCATTTCCACGGTTTTCTTGGCCGCGGATTCGACATCGTCTTCGAGGACAGGAACGCCGAATTCGTCCGAAACGGTCTCGATCGTGGGCAGATCGAGGGTCTGGGTCACAGTGGCGATGATGCCCTTGAAGAACAAGGACTTGATGATCTCGGAGCTTTCGACTCCCAAAAGGTCCGCCAGTTCCTGCACCGTGAGGTTGCCCTCCGGCACGACCAGCATCTCGGGACGCTGGGACTTAGCTTCCCGGGCCGCTCGCAGCTCCATGGCGCGGCGACGCTGACGTTGGCGGGTGGTTTCTTTTTTGCGCTTGCGAACGGCGACCGTTGGCTTGATCGCGGCAGCAGCGTTGCTGCGGGGCTTGGCGGGCCTGGCCAGGCTCGCCTGGAGCACTAGTGCCTCCTGTTCGCCTGCATAGCCACCGGTTTCGGCCGTGAGGGCATCATCGTTTTCGCCGATGATGTGGACTTTTTG
>JBBASD010000158.1:0-5825 GCA_040399485.1 Cyanobium sp.
AAAAATCATTTACGATGCGGGCTGACTGGGTAGACAAGAATCCCAACGCGTCTGTGGCCTTGCTCAAGGCCGTGCAAGAAGCCCAAATATGGTGTGAAAATCCTGCCAATCTTGACGAAATGTGTGATATTCTTGCACAGGATAAATACATTAAGGCCAAGGTCGAAGACATCAAGCCTCGCCTTGCAGGTAATGTGAATCATGGAGACGGTCGCAATATCAAAGATAGCCCTTACAAAATGCTTTTCTGGTCGGATAATGCCTCTTTTCCCTTCAAAAGTCATGACACCTGGTTTATCACCGAAGACATACGCTGGGGCTATCTACCCGCCAATACGGATACGGCGGCTCTAGTGAACAAAGTCAATCGCAGCGATCTATGGAAAACGGCTGCAAAAGCTCTGGGACAAGAACAGGCCATTCCAGCCAGTGATTCCCGAGGCAAGGAAACCTTTTTTGACGGCGTCGTGTTTGACCCTGAGAATCCCAAAGCCTATCTCGATGCATTGCGGATCAAAGCCCTGGCCTGAAATCCATCCAGCCTGTTACCGCCCCAACCCCAGTCGGTCTGCCATGACGTCTGAGGTTCTTTGACCTACCCATTAAACAAGATGTCCCACTCCGATTCTGCGACATCCTTGTCGCAATCGACCCGGAGCCGCCTTCAAAATCCGGTTCTGCGCGGTGCGCTGCCTTATCTGATTTGCATCGGCGGCTTTCTATTTATCTGGCAGGCCCTTTCCCTGATCCTTGGCACAGGGCGGCTACCGGGACCCATCAATGTGATTAAAGATACTTGGGATCCTTATATCAACCAACCGTTTTTCGACAACGGCGGTACTAGTAAAGGACTGGGCTGGCAAATCCTGATCTCTCTTCAAAGAGTTGCCTTGGGATATGGTTTGGCCGCGATCGCAGGCATAGCCATCGGCGGATTGCTTGGCTTAAACCGCTTTATTGGTAAAGGCTTCGACCCGGTGATTCAGGTGCTGCGGACTGTACCGCCACTAGCCTGGTTTCCGATTTCATTGATGGTATTTCAGAATGCCAATACTTCTGCAATATTTGTAATTTTTATTACGGCTATCTGGCCAATTATTATAAATACAGCTGTGGGGATTCGAGAAATTCCAGAGGACTATACTAATGTATCTCGAGTTTTGAGATTGCGTAAGGGAGAGTATATACGTAACATTGTAATTCCCGCTACCGTACCATATGTGTTCACTGGCTTACGCATTGCGGTAGGTTTGGCCTGGCTAGCTATCGTCGCCGCCGAAATGCTCAAGGCCGATGGGGGCATTGGCTACTTCATTTGGGATGCCTATAACGCTGGAGGCGATAGCAGCTCTAGCCAAATAATCCTAGCTATTCTTTATGTTGGACTTGTGGGCCTAGCCCTTGACCGATTAGTTGCCTGGACTGGAAGTCAAATTGCCCAGGGAGGACATTGAGATGTCTCGATTCCTAACAATTGATGATGTTACCAAAATTTTTCCTCTTAAAGAGGGTGGTTTTTATACAGCCCTCAAGGACATTGATCTTGAAATAAGAGAAGGGGAATTTGTTTCTCTTATTGGTCACTCCGGTTGTGGCAAGAGCACCCTGCTCAATCTCATAGCGGGCCTCACCCAGGCAAGCAGCGGCGGCATTTTGATCGACGGCCGAGAGGTCCTTGAGCCAGGTCCCGATCGCATGGTGGTATTCCAGAACTATTCATTGCTGCCTTGGCAAACCGTTCGCCAGAACGTGGCCCTTGCCGTCAATAGTGTCATGGCCACCAGTTCATTGGCGGAGCGAAAACACACAATTGATCGCAGCATCGCGATGGTCGGTCTCAGCCACGCAGCGGACAAGGTGCCGGCGGAACTTTCGGGCGGGATGAAACAAAGGGTGGCAATCGCCAGGGCCCTTTCGATCCGCCCCCGTTTGCTGCTGCTGGACGAACCCTTTGGGGCCCTCGATGCTCTCACCCGAGGCAATCTGCAACAACAACTGATGCAGATCTGCCAAGAGGCTGGCGTCACCACCGTCATGGTTACCCATGATGTGGATGAGGCGCTGTTGCTCTCCGACAGGGTGGTGATGATGACCAATGGCCCTGAAGCGGAGATCGGCCAGATTCTCAACGTGCCTTTTGCCAGACCCCGCCAGCGACTGGAGGTGGTCGAACACCCGGATTATTACCACCTGCGCGGGGAGCTTATCGGCTTTCTGCATCAGCAGCGGCGCCTGCGCCAACATCGCTCCAGCGTCGCCACGGCCGCCAGCGTCAACAGGAGTCAAGGCAGCGCCATCGCCCTAAAGCCCGCCCGCAGTCAAGGGCCCAGGCTGGCAGAAACGATTCGAATCGGTTTCCTGCCAGGTCTCGACATCGCTCCCTTGGCCCTCGCCCTCGACCAAGGCCTGTTCGATAGGACCACCATCGAGGTGATGCCCGTCCCATTCGCCCGCTGGGATCGTCTTGAAGCAAAGCTGCTCGAAGGCGAGCTGCAGGTGGCCATCACCTCGGCCACCACGCCCTTGGCCCTCAACCTGGGACTGGGGGGCCGGACCCCATGGCCGGCTATCACGCCGATGACGGTGAGCCGCAACGGCAATGCCCTCTGCATGGCCCGTTCCCTGCTGGCCAAGGGTGTTCGGTGTCGCGCCGATCTGCGCCAGTTGCTTCTAAACCGGGACCAACCACTCACCCTGGCGGTGCCAGAGCTCGGATCGATGGCCGAGTTGTTGCTGCGCCACTGGTTGGCAACCGGTGGCATAGACCCCGAACGCCAGGTGCACTTCATCTCCCTCTCGCCAATGACGATGGCGGGCGCCTTGCGTACCGAACAGATCGATGGCTTCATAGCCGGTCGCTATCGGGTCGCCGAAACCGTTGAAGATCGTCAAGGCTATGTCCTGGCGACCGATCTTGATATCTGGAGTGGCCATCCCGAAAAGGTACTTACCTGTTCTGAAGGGTGGGCCGAAGGCCATGCTGGGGCTCTTGATGCCCTAGGCGCCGGCCTGATGAAAGCTGCCGAACGTTGCGACGATGGCGGCCAGCGAACCGCGCTAACCAAGATCCTCAGCCAAAATCAATGGCTAGGCCGCCGGGCCGAGATTGCTCTGCAGCGCCAGTTCGATTACGGCAACGATGAAAGGCCCCAGGCCCTAATCCAGTTCAACCGCTACCACTTTGACCGCGCCCACATCCCGAATCGGGCGGAGGGGGCGTGGATTCTGAGCCAATTCAGCCGCTGGGGGTGGTGTCCCTTCCCCAGTAATCGGCTTGAACTGCTCAGCCAGATCTATCGCCCAGATCTGTGCGATCGGGCCCTGGCCTTGGCCGGCTACCCCAGCCTCCGTCCCGATCGTCACCCCTTCCGCCTCGCCGATGACATCCCCTTCGACCAGGACGATCCACTCTCCTATCTGAAGGCCCTCCCGGGTGCCCCGGAACCACCGGTCGCCCAGATCCCCCTGCCCAGCCTCTCCGCACCGGCCCTGCTATCCCGCTGAGTGACCCCTGACCGCCATGAGCGCCGTAATCCCCGCAACCAACCCCACCTTTCTCGAATTCAGGGAGGTGGGCCAGGTCTTTGCCACCCGCCGCGGTCCCTTTGAAGCCCTGCGTGATATCAATCTTCAGGTGCGACAGGGGGAATTTCTCTGCGTCATCGGCCATTCCGGCTGTGGTAAAAGCACCCTGCTCAACATGGTTTCGGGATTCCTTAAGCCCAGCAGTGGCTGGGTGAGTCTGGCTGGTCAACCGATCGAGAGGCCGGGTCCGGATCGCATGGTGGTGTTTCAGAACTATTCATTGCTGCCATGGAAAACGGTTTGGCAGAACGTCAATCTGGCCGTGCGGGCTGCCCGGCCCGAGCTTGATGCCGCCACCCGCCAACGGGTGGTGGACCATCACCTCGAGATGGTCCACCTCAGTGAAGCGGCCGACAAGAAACCGGGACAAATCTCCGGAGGCATGAAGCAACGGGTAGCCATCGCCAGGGCCCTGGCGGTTAATCCAGCCGTCCTCGTCCTCGATGAGCCCTTCGGCGCCCTCGATGCCATCACCAAGGAAGAGCTCCACGAAGAACTACTGGCGATCTGGCGTGAACAGAAACCCACTGTTTTGATGATCACCCATGACATTGATGAGGCCCTGTTCCTCGCCGATCGCATCGTCATGATGACCAATGGTCCCGCCGCCACGATTGGCGAAATCCTCACCGTGCCCTTTGATCGACCCCGCAACCACGACGCCATGCTGGCCGACAACCGCTATGGCGCTTTGCGCAATCAGGCCCTTGATTTCCTCTATCGCCGTCACGCTCACGACGACACCTAAGCCCCCTTCTCCCCGGGCACGTTGCCGGCGGCTTCAAGCCGAACAGCCGCAGCCTTGAGCTCGGGTTGGCGTGAATGGGGACAGAACAAGGCGTGCATTAAGGCATTGGCTTCACAGGCGTTCTCCTGGCTGCTTCCCCAGTGCATCGGCAAAAACACAGTGCCTGGACGGATACGGTCCGTGATCTGCACCTTGGCGGTGACAGTGCCGCGGCGAGAGCTGACCTGGGCCCAGGCGCCATCGGCCAAGCCACTCCGTTTGGCATCGGCGGGATGGACCTCAAGCAAGGGTTCGGGATGCATGGCGTTGAGCCTTGGCACCTTGCCCGTACGGGTCATGGTGTGCCAGTGCCCCAGATAACGGCCCACCGTCAGAACCAGGGGGAAGGCTTCGCAGGGCGGCTCACCCAGTCCCAGCGGTGGATCGCAAAGGAAACGGGCCCGTCCACTGGCTGTGGCAAAGCGGTGGTCGCCATAAAGCCGCTTCGAGGTTGTTGTGGGTTCGCTGCCGGCCGGAAAGGGCCACTGCTGGGGACCGACCTGGGCCAACAGCTCATGGCTTAAACCGGACAGATCACACAGGCGGCCGGCGGTAAGAGCCACAAATTCGGCAAAGACATCCGCCGCCGTACTGGGGGGGAATTGGGCGCTATGGCCCAGTCGTCGGCCTAGTTCGGCGAACACCTGCCAATCAGGCCGCGCCTCACCGGGGGGTTGGCGAAAGGCCGGGGCAAGGGTGACCCGCCGTTCGGAATTGGTCATCGTGCCCTGCTTTTCACTCCACTGGGCCGCAGGCAACAACAGGTGGGCGTAGGCGGCGGTCTCGCTGCCGGCGTAGGCCTCACTGAGCACCACCATGGGGCAATTGCTCACCGCAGCCCGTACCCGCTTTAGATCGGGAAGGCTGACCAGGGGATTGGTGGCCGCCACCCACCAGAGGTCCAGGGCACCGGCCTCCATGGCCTCGATCTGTTGCCAGACGGAAAGACCGGGGGCAGGGTCGATGGAACCCGGTGCCAGGCCCCAGGCCTGCTCCAGCTCGCTGCGATGGCTGGCATCCGCCACAAGGCGGTAACCAGGCAATAGCTGGGCCAGGCCCCCGGCCTCGCGGCCCCCCATGGCATTGGGCTGGCCTGTCAGGGAGAAGGGACCGCAGCCGGGTTTGCCGATCTGGCCGCTGAGCAAGTGCAGATTGATCAGGCCGCCCACGGTGGCCGTGCCCTCAACGCGCTGGTTCAGTCCCATCGACCAGAGGCTGAGCACGGCACTGGAGCCGGCCCAGAGGCTGGCGACGGCCCGCAGATCCTCTTCACTAATGCCACACAATGCAGCAGTGCGCGCCGGAGTCCAGGCAGCCACATGGGCCTCGAAATCATCGAATCCTTCGGTGGCGGTGGCCACAAAGGAACGATCGATGCTGCCGGCCTGCAACAGCAGATGGGCGATGCCATGCAACAGGGCCAGATCCGTGCCCGAGGCGATGGCCAGATGCC
>JBBASD010000159.1:0-3998 GCA_040399485.1 Cyanobium sp.
GTTTCATCATGGTATTCCCTTGCCCGTTCCGGGTCTAGAGATAGGTCAAACTGACGATTCCAATCGAAGGCGTAACGAGCCCTACTCAGTTCGTCATCGCGATCGCGGCTGCCGGGACGATGGCGGGCAATGTCGGCGGCATGGGCAGCGATTTTATAGGCAATCAAGCCATTACGCACATCCTCTGGGTTAGGAAGGCCGAGATGCTCTTTCGGTGTGACATAGCAAAGCATGGCCGTGCCATACCATCCCGCCATGGCAGCCCCTATGGCGCTGGTGATGTGGTCATAACCGGGGGCAATGTCAGTCACAAGGGGACCAAGTACATAGAAGGGAGCTTCTGAGCACTCCTCCATTTGTTTTTTGACATTGAACTCGATCTGGTCCATGGGTACATGGCCAGGCCCCTCAACCATCACCTGGATGTCGTGCTGCCAAGCCCGTCGGGTCAACTCGCCAAGGGTTTTGAGTTCTGCCAACTGGGCCTCATCGGAGGCATCATGGAGACAGCCAGGCCGCAGAGAATCGCCTAGGGAAAATGAGCAATCGTAGCGCTTAAAGATTTCACAGATGTCATCAAAGCGCGTATATAGCGGATTTTGTTTGTGGTGATGCAGCATCCATTGGGCCAAGATGCCGCCACCACGACTAACGATGCCTGTGAGTCGGCCCTTGACCTTGGGCAAATGCTCAATCAACAATCCAGCATGAATGGTCTGGTAGTCAACACCTTGCTGGCAATGTTTCTCGATAATATGGAGAAAATCATCCTCGCTCAATCTTTCAATTGAGCCATGGACACTTTCAAGGGCCTGATAGACAGGAACCGTGCCGATCGGTACCGATGATGCTCGAATAATTGCCGTACGGACTTCGTCAAGGTTGACCCCGCCCGTAGATAGATCCATCACCGTATCGGCGCCATACTTTATGGCTAATTCAAGCTTCTCAAGCTCTTCGGAAATATCGCTGGCGTTCGGGGAGGCCCCGATATTGGCATTCACCTTGCAACGGCTGGCGATGCCAATCGCCATGGGCTCCAAATTGGGATGCTCAATATTTGCCGGAATAATCATTCGTCCCCGTGCCACCTCCTCCAGCACCAAGGAAGGCGGCAGATTCTCCCGCTGGGCCACATGGGCCATCTCCTCGGTGATCACTCCCTGGCGGGCGTAATGCAGCTGGGTGACATTGCCTCCAAGGTTTCCTGTCGCTCGACGCTTCTCAATCCAGGCGCTGCGCATGATGTACAAGGCGAAGGAAGCTCCAGGGACAAGGAGCGGAGGGGGCCTGGCATGAGTTCTCCGCACTTCCCTGCGCCGGCATGACCCGGATCAGGTTCGGAGGGTGTGATCTCAGCCCTAGCAGCAGATCCTGAAACAGGTACTGGCTATGGGCACCCCTAGTGTGCCAACAAACTAGCAAGGCAGAACCGGTTGTCGTTCATGGCCAAGAAAAGGCCGCGCTCCGGCAAGGGCGTCAGTGGCTTGGGTTCATCAGCCCTGGCCATGGGCCGGACCCCCCGGTTGGTCATGGAGCCCATCCAAGGCTGCAGCCACCACCAGGTGATCAGGGTCCTGGGTCAGCGAACGCAGTCGTTTTCGGGCCATCTCGCCCACGCCGGCATCGCTTGCCGAACCTGAAGGTGGCCCAAGCAGCCGGCCCAGCAGCTCGGCACCGCCGACCCGCACCGTGCCATCGCTGTCAGCAAGGGCCAACTCGGCCAGATCCAGCAACCAGGCCGGCTGCATGGTGGGGTCTTCAGCTAAGGCGGCCAGGATGCTGCAACGGACCAACCAATGGCCATCTTCGGCAAAGGTCTGGCGCAGCAACGGCCAGGCAGCCACCACCCCGTAATAGGCAAGCGCATTGGCCGCTTCTGCCCTCACATTGGCATCGGGATCATCCCTGAGAACCTTGACCAGCGCCTGCCGCCCCTCCTCACTGCGTTTGTAGCCGAGCCCGGCGCAGCAGAGAGAACGGATGGCGAAAGCCGTCTGCTGCAGACCGATCAACAGCAGCGGAATCGCCTCCGCCGCTGGCAACTGCCGCAGGGAAGCCAGAGCCGGCATGGCACGGGATGGATCACCCGATCGGATTGCCTGCAGCAACGCCGAATCGGACGACGGATCGGGGGAGGAATCCATGGGGCCTCTCAGGGGTTTCGCTTCAGCCGCAGGGCCCGCAGCAGTTCGCCGCGACGGCGGCGGCGGGCAATCCAGCTGTACATCAGCAAGCCCACGCCGATGGTCAGGGCCGGGAGCGATTGAACCCAGTCCCCGGCCAGGCCGTGGACCAAAGCCAACCCGATCAAAAGGGGCGAAGAGAGCGCCAGCAGGGCTTGCCGCCAACGGGTGGCCGACGCTGGCGAATCATGGAGGTGGGGAGGCCCAGTCATCACGGTTCCTGCTGGCCCATCCAGCGCAGCAGGCTCAAGCTGAGCACCCTGATGCCCACCTCCAGGGCGCCTTCATCGGCCAGAAAAGTATTGCTGTGAAGCGGCGAACAACCCTCGGGTCCCGCCACCCCCAGGCGAAACATGGTGCCGCGACAATCGCGCAGCAATTCGGCGAAATCCTCGGCGCCAAGGGAGGGCTGCTCAAGCCATTGCACCTTCTGGCTCCCAAGCAGATCGCTGGCCGCCAGGGCCACGAGCTCGGTGAGCCTTGAATCGTTGTGAACGGGGGGTGAAATGCTGCGGTAGTGCACCCTGGCCTCTCCACCATGGCCGCGGCAAAGGGCCTGCACCGTGGCTTCAATCCAAATCGGCAGTTGGCTATGGAGCTCGAGATCGAGGCAGCGGACCGTACCCAGCAGCCGCACATGGTCGGCGATGACATTGAAAGCCTTGCCCCCCTCGATGCGGCCAAAGCTGACCACCACCGGATGGAGGGCATCCAAGCGACGACTGATCGCCTCTTGGAGACCGCTGACCACCCGGGCCGCAATCCAGATGGCATCTGTGCTCTGGTGGGGCCTGGCCCCATGGCCGCTTTCCCCCAACACTTCAATTTCCAGTTCCCCAGCCGCCGCCGTGAGGCTGCCGCTTCGTACACCGATGGTGCCCACCCGCAAGCTGGGAAAGACGTGCACTCCAAACAGGGCCTGCACCCCTTCCATGGCGCCATCGGCCCGCATCCAGGCCGCCCCCTGGGCCGTTTCCTCCGCCGGTTGAAAGATCAATCGCACCCTGGCCCTGAGCTGATCCGACACCGAAGCGAGCAGGGCGGCCACTCCCAGTCCCACGGTGGTGTGGATGTCATGACCGCAAGCATGCATCAGGCCCTGGTGGGTCGAGGCCCAGGGCAGCCCGGTGCGCTCTTCGATCGGCAGGGCATCCATATCCACCCGCAAGGCCACCAGCGGCCCGTCCGCCGGACCCAGCTCGCCCACCACCCCCGTGCGGCCGACGGCTTCGCTCACCTGCCAGCCCCAGCGGCGCAATTCGCCAGCCACCAGGGCGGCCGTTTGCTGTTCGTGGCCACTGAGTTCGGGATGGCGGTGGAAGTGACGACGCAGCTGGATCAACTCGGGCAACAGCGCCGCCAGGGTCTGCTCCAGCCCCAGGTCAACCCAGTCGGCAGGAGGGATCTGGAGGGGATCCGCTGGGGAATCGCAGGCTGGGGAGAGGGTCATAGCTGCAATCATCGGCCCAGGGCCAGGAACTGGACCAGAGCCTCGACGGCATCGGGGGGCCAGCGCCGTATCTGCCGCAGCCATTCGTCCTGGCGGTAGCGGGGATCGAGCCCGAAGGCCGCGGCCCAATTGCTCTCGGCTTCACCACGGCCACCTCGCTGCCAGAGCACGGCGGTCAGACCGGCCCGTGCATCGGCAAAGAGGGGATGGCGACGGATCAAACGCCGCAATTCCTGTTCGGCTTGATCGACCTGCCCGAGCTGGAAGGCGGCCAGGGCGGCGCTGGATCGGGCCATGGCGAAATCGGGCCTGGCTTCGGCCGCCGCCTCGAAATTGCGGCGCGCCGCATCCCAGTGCCCGAG
>JBBASD010000159.1:4098-5780 GCA_040399485.1 Cyanobium sp.
CTGCAGCAGAAAGGGTTCCACCACCGTCTCCAGGGTCGCCGGGTCCTCGCCCAGGCCAGCCGCCAGGGTTTCCAGTCCTACGGGTCCGCCGCCATGGCCATCAAGCAGCAGTCGCAAGAGGCGGTGGTCAGAGGCATCCAGACCCATTGAATCGACCCGATGCAGCCGCAGGGCCTCGGCCACCAGCTGTCGGGAGATGAAGTCGTGGCCCCCCACCGCCGCCACATCCCTGACACGCCTGAGCAAGCGATTGGCGATCCGGGGCGTGCCACGGCAACGACGGGCCACCTCTTGGGCCGCATCGGGGGCCAGATCCATCAACAGCAGGCGGGCGGCCCGTTCGACGATGGCCCGCAGATCGTCGAGCCCGTAAAACTCCAGGCGATGCAGCAAACCGAAACGGTCACGCAGGGGTGAACTCAGGGAACCCGCCCTCGTGGTGGCCCCCACTAGGGTGAAGGGGGGCAACTCCAGGCTGCGGGTGCGGGCGGTGGTGCCTTTGCCGACGGTGAGGTCGAGCCGGCAATCCTCCATCGCGGGGTAGAGGATTTCTTCGGCGACCCTGTTGAGGCGATGGATCTCGTCGATGAACAGCACTTCGTGGGCCTGCAAGTTCACCAGCAGACCGACGATGTCGCGGGGGCGTTCCAGGGCGGGAGCACTGGTGATGCGGCAACGCACCCCCAACTCCTCGGCCAGCACCAGGGCCATGGTGGTCTTGCCCAAACCGGGCGGGCCGTAGAGAAGCACATGATCAAGGGCTTCGCCGCGGCCCCGGGCCGCGGCGACGGCGATGCCCAGCACCTGCTTGAGTTCGCTTTGACCGATGTAATCCGCCAGCCGCCGTGGCCGCAGACTGTCTTCCCGACCTGGGGGTTCAGCCTCGCCAGCGGCCGGATCAAGCAGCTGCGGCCTTGGGGGCGCAGCAGGCTTGGCCCGATCACCACCGGGCAGGGGAGAGGGGCCGGAAGACACGATCGCCATAGCCCTGAGGGTAACGGCTGCGGTCCACCCCCAGGTCCCAAAGCCCAACTATTTTCTGAGGATTAGCTGAACTCAGGGGGCCATCCATGGCGAAGGGACCCGGGAGACAGGGGGGTGGCAAGGCCAAGGATCCGGCCCACAAACTGTTGGCCGACAATCGCTTCGCACGCCAGCCTGCACCACACTCTTGAGCAGAGCGATCGGTTCATCGCCGTTGATGGTAGTTTCCATCGATTGCCGCCCCCATGCCTGGTGCGGCAAGTCTCGAAGCGCGGCGTAGAGGCATAGATTAGTAACGATCAGGATTAACGGCCCTGGCGCAGCTTCTCGATCAGGGCGTCGTCATCAAGCTGGGCTTAAAGCAGAGTTGCCTTGGTGAGATCGACACCAGTCGCGATGGCGCCGATCGAAAAGGTGGACCAGCGGTATGGATCCCGAGGTGGATTCAGGGGTTGATGGAGACCGGTCCGCAGGGTCTCATTCACCACATTCTTGAAGGGCTTCCCGCAGTCGAGCGCCTTCTGGCGCACCAATCCTCGTCGATCGTGACTGTGGTGCGCATGGCATCAGCCTCGACGCTTCGGCATGATCGGATTAGTCCTCTCTAGCGACGCGGCCACCTCCATGCAGAACGGCACCCCCAGCGCTTCGGCCCGCACCGGCACGATCCACCGAGTCACCGGCGAAACCGACGTGCG
>JBBASD010000160.1:0-1589 GCA_040399485.1 Cyanobium sp.
ACCAAGCAATGGATGACTGATTGCGAAAACTATGCTCCCTTTGTTGATCAATTCCTTGTTAATAACTTGCGACCCGGTGATGCGGTAATGATAGGACATCGCTGGAAGGAAAAGAAAACCTATCTCCACACAGAAGAATCACTTCGACACCTCGCCGATTTGGTTGCCTCCAAGGGAGCCATGCTCCTACTGATCGACGATGTGCCAGAAATTGAAGGAGCCGATCCCTTGCTGTGTGAGAAACGCCCCTGGCGCCCCTTCCCCAGCGAAGGCTGTTCCAAGACTCGCCAAGCAGTAGATTTGGATCAACAACCACTAGACAGAATGATGACGCAGATTGCGAGCAGCAATAAGCATGCCAAATATATTCAATTACGGAATATTTACTGCACTGACAAGCAGTGTGGCCCCTACAAAGGCAGCACGTTGATTTATCGAGACACCGACCATCTCAGCCTTGCGGCCAGCCAGCTAGGAGCCAACCGCCTCGCCCAGGTGATCCGCAGTACCCGACCCAGCCCCTGAACTGCACCGGTTTCAGGGCAGTTCCAAAGAAATCGGCCCCAAAAGCGATCGGCGAAAATCATCCAGCAGCCGCTGGGCCATGCGCAGCGTATCGCCGCTGGTGTGGCGCAAGGCGGCAGCACTAAGCCACTCCTGCACCGCTGGGCTGGACGCCACCCCGTAGCGCCCCTGCAGCAGCCCTGGGGCCACCCCGGCGGCAGGTTCGGGCTCCAGCTGGATCAACAGCCGCAGAAAAGCCAGGGCCACGGCCTCAGTGTCGTAGGCGGCCTGGCCGATGTCGTCGCACAGGGCCAGGCGCAGGGCGGCCTGCTGGTCATCCAGCCGGGGCGGCAGCACCCCGGGGGCATCGAGCAGGTCGATGTCCTGGCCCAAGCGCACCCAGCGCAGGCTGCGGGTGACACCGGCCTTGCGGGCACTTTCCACCACCTTCTTGCGCACCAACCGGTTGATCAAGGCCGATTTACCCACGTTGGGGAAGCCGAGCATCAGGGCCCGTACAGGCCTGGGCAGCATGCCGCGACCGAGGCGGCGGGCATTGAGGGCCTCGCCGCTGCGGATCGCCGCCTGCTGCAACTGACTGACGCCGGTGCCGCTGCGGGCATCACACCACCAAGGGGTCTGGTCCCGCTCCCGGAACCAGCGATCCCAGTCCTTGCGGGCGGCCTCGCTGACCATGTCGCGGCGGTTGAGAACCAACAGGTGCTGCTTGGCCTTGATCCAGCGCTGCAGCCTGGGGTGGGCGGTGGCCAGGGGGATGCGGGCATCGCGCACCTCAATGACCAGATCGACCTTCTCCAGGCTGGCGGTGAGGGCCTTTTCGGCCTTGGCGATGTGGCCCGGATACCACTGAATCGCTGGCGCCCCGCCCCCGGGGGCCCCCTGGCGGGGAGTGGGGCTGGCGCTCGCCGTCATCAAGGCACCACAAGAACGGGACAGGGAGCCAACTGAATCACCCGGGCGGCGGTGCTGTGTTGATCCTCCTCCAAGGTGATGCCATGGGTGCCGATGACAATCACGTCGGCATTGATCTCGTCGGCCACGTCACCGATCACAAAAGCCGGTTT
>JBBASD010000160.1:1689-5768 GCA_040399485.1 Cyanobium sp.
GGGGGCTAATCTCCCCCCGCCTTTCCCTATCCCGTATCCATGGCGAAGCGTTCCCTGGCCAGCCTCAGCGCCGTTGATCTGCGCGGCAAACGCGTCTTGGTGCGGGTGGATTTCAACGTGCCCCTCGATGACGCCGGCGCCATCACCGATGACACCCGCATCCGGGCCGCCCTGCCCACCATCGGCTACCTGAGGGACAACGGCGCCCGGGTGCTGCTGGCCGCCCATTTCGGCCGTCCCAAGGGGCAGGTGAACGAGGGCATGCGCCTGACCGCCGTGGCCGCCCGCCTCAGTGACCTGCTGGGCGTCCCGGTGGCCAAAACCGATAGCTGCATCGGTCCAGACGCTGAGGCCAAGGTGGCCGCCCTGGGCGACGGCGGCGTGGTGTTGCTGGAGAACGTGCGTTTCTTCGCCGAGGAAGAAAAGAATGATCCGGCCTTCGCCGAGAAGCTGGCTTCCTTGGCTGAGATCTATGTCAACGACGCCTTCGGCGCCGCCCACCGCGCCCATGCCTCCACCGAGGGGGTGACCAAGTTCCTGCGGCCCAGCGTGGCCGGCCACCTGATGGAGAAGGAACTCCAGTACCTGCAGGGGGCCATTGATGATCCCAAGCGGCCCCTGGCGGCGATCGTGGGCGGCTCCAAGGTGAGCAGCAAGATCGGCGTGCTGGAAGCGCTGATCGACAAATGCGACAAGATCTTGATTGGCGGCGGCATGATCTTCACCTTCTACAAAGCCCGGGGCCTGGCCGTCGGCAAGAGCCTGGTGGAAGAGGACAAGCTGGAACTGGCCCGTGAACTGGAGGCCAAGGCGGCCGCCAAGGGGGTGCAATTGCTGCTGCCCACCGATGTGGTGCTGGCGGACAATTTCGCCCCCGATGCCAACAGTCAGATCACCAAGATCGACGCCATCCCCGATGGCTGGATGGGCCTTGACATCGGTCCCGATTCGATCAAAGCCTTTGAGGCCGCCCTGGCCGACTGCAAAACGGTGATCTGGAACGGGCCGATGGGGGTGTTCGAATTTGACAAATTCGCCGCCGGCACCGATGCCATTGCCCACACCCTGGCCGGCCTGACCGCCACCGGCACCACCACGATCATCGGCGGCGGCGACTCCGTGGCTGCGGTGGAAAAAGTAGGCGTGGCCGACAAGATGAGCCACATTTCAACCGGTGGCGGCGCCAGCCTGGAGCTGCTGGAAGGCAAGGTGCTGCCCGGCGTGGCCGCCCTGGACGAGGCCTGATCCGGGGTAGCTTCAGACTGATTCAGCCCCAAGGCTCGCCAACGGATGACCTATTGCATCGGCTACTGGTTGGAAAAGGGGCTGGTGATGGCTTCTGACTCCCGCACCAGTGCGGGAGTCGACTACATCTCCAGTTACAGTAAGATGCATCGGTTTCAGCCGGCTCCAGATCGGCTGTTCGTGCTGCTGGCGGCGGGGAGCCTGGCCACCACCCAAGCGGTGATCAGCTGGATCCGCCGGGATCTCGACCGCCTTGCCGATCTGGAGAGGGGAGCGGGCAAGGATCTTCGGCACTGCGACTATCTCTTTGAAGCGGCGGCCTATATCGGTCGCGTCAGTCAGGCTGTTCAAAAGGAAAACGAAGCGGCCCTGAAGCAATCGGGATCCAGCGGCTCGGCCTCCTTCATCCTCGGTGGTCAGATCGGCAGCGAGCCCCATGGCCTGTATCTGATCTATCCCCAAGGCAACGCCATCATGGCGACGCCCGAAACTCCCTTTCTGCAGATCGGCGAGAGTAAATACGGCAAACCACCGCTCGACACCATCGGCAACACCAACCTTTCCCTCGAAGATGGGGCCCGGCTCTGCCTGATCTCCCAGGTCCTCACCCAGCGCTCCAACCTCAGTGTGGGCCCACCCTTCGAGTTGGCGCTGATTCCCGCCGGCAGTCTGGCCATCGCCCAGCAGCGCAAGATCGAGGCGGACGATGCCGATCTGGCCACCATGATGGACATCTGGAGCGAGGCTCAGCGGGAAGCTCTCTACCGGCTGCCCCGGTTTGCCTGGGAAAGCGCCGCTGGGGGGTGAGCTGGAGGGGGGCTTCAGACCAGCGGGGTGGCCGGCAGCTCGCGGGTGACGCGCTGCAACTGACGGGTTTCCAGCGCCAGCACCCGACGGGCGAAGTCGGGATCGCGCTCCAGGGTGGCGTCAAAGCAATCCACCGGCACGGCCAACACCCTGGTGCCGGCCGTTTCGGCCACGATTGTGTTCTCGGAATTGCTGTGGGTGAGCACCTCCAGTTCGTCGAGCACTTGGCCGGCCCGCAGGGCACGAAAGCGCACCTGATCGCCGCTGCGCTCTTCCACCCGGGCCTCCCCTTCAATTAGCAACAGCAGCTCGCGGCAGGAGTCGCCCGCTGCGGTGATCGCCTCGCCCGCCGCAAAGCTGCGGATTTCGGCGTGATCGGCCAGTAGATCCAGCGTGTCCGTCCAGGTGCGGTGAAAGAAATCGCTGGTGGCGAGCACCACCCGTTTCTCGAACTCCGGTAGCGCCGCGAGCGGCATTGCTGCAGGCGCCTGCGGTGGCTGCAGGGCCAGGAGTTGCGCGGCCGTCGTCCGCACCCAGGCGGGCCGTTCCGCGGCGGCCAGGGCAGCGGCTAACGAGCGGCCCCGCTGCCAATCGAGGCTGGTGCTGAGCACCACGGCGGCGGTGGCCGCGACCGGGTCCGGGTCCTGGGCCAGCCGCTCCAGCTGCTGCAGCGTCGTCGCGACCGGCAGCTCGGGCCCGGGCTGGGCCCCGGACTGGGCCCCGGCCCGGTTGCCAGCCCGCAGGCGGTCGATCACCGCGGCGGGGAGCTTGGTCCGCCAGCGCTCCTGCTCCAGCAACTCCGGCAGCGCTGCTGGTGCCGCGCTGCTCAGCCGCTCCAGCAGCTCTTGCCGCTCCGCCGCGGATTCGAGCTGGACCAAGCAGTCCAAGATGGCGCTGAGGCACAACTCCTGGCGCAGCCGCAGCCGGTCCTCCAGCAGGGCGACCGGGGCCGGCTGGTGCCGTAGCAGCGGTTCCCGCAGGCTGCGGGCGGCGAGCTCCAGGTCTTCGAGCCGCTGCAGCAGCATCTCGGCGCGGTGATGGGCCGCTTCGGCGGGAGACACGGCCTCCAGGATGCGGGCTTCTTCCTGGGCGCTGATCGAATACTGGCTGCCGATTGAATCGAGCAGTGCCGCATCACCAGCTTGGCCGCTGCCGCCTCTGTCGGCGCCGCCGTCGGCTCCGATCCGGCTCTGCAGGCGCAGCAGCCGTTCCAGCGAGCGGCGGTAGCCGCTGAGGCGCACCTGATCCTCCAGGCTGCGGCGCTGGTCGGGATCAAGCAGCGCCGGATCCTCCACGCCGAGTTCATCGAGCAGCTGGCGGTGTTCGTCGTCGGAAATGCCGAGTTCCTGGCGCATGCGCCGCAGCACCTCAAGGCTGCTGGAGATGTTCACATAACCCTCGGCCAAGGCATCGCGCACCACCCCCTTGTAGGCCTCATGGCGCTGCTCGCTGCCGAATCCAGGCAAGATGCGCGCCAACACGTACACCTCATCGGTGTTGAGGTCGTCGAGGCTGCGGCCCTCCAGGAAGCGACCCACATCCAGCCCCAACTTCTGGAGCTGGCGGCGGAAGCGCTCGGCCAGATTCTCGCGGCCATAGAGGGCCGGACTGCGGTGCCAGTTGCGCACCAGCCAGAGGGAGCTGGTGGCGACCAGCGCCATGTCGAACAGGTATTGCACCCAGGCCGGCGCCAGTTGCAGCAGTGGTCTGCCGGCGAACAGGAAGAAGAAGTTGAACACCAAAAAGGTGGCCGCCAGAAAAACGCGGTGGCGGATCAAGATGCGATCGGGCTCCGCCCCGGAACGGCGCACGCGGCGGCGCATCCAGGCCTCGACCGTCCTGCCGACCAGCCAGCCCAGCCAGCTGAACAGACCAAGCAGCAGCGGCACTACCACCAGCCGCGGGATGTTGATGACCTGGCCAAACAGGTACAACCCGGGGCTGAGCAGGGTTGCCAGCTGATCCGGCTGGCGGGCCCAGGCGCCGGAGAAGTAGTAGTCCCAGTTGCCGGCATAGAGGTAGTAGTA
>JBBASD010000161.1:0-5765 GCA_040399485.1 Cyanobium sp.
GATGGTGCTGGATGCAATCGCCTGTGGAGGGGTTTCCAAGTTTGCAGGTGAACACTCTCTTGAGGGTAGATAGAATGACTCCGTCTCTTAGCATTGTTCTTGCTGCCCGAGCCCGCCTCGGTGAATGTCCAGTTTGGCAAGCAGTAGGCCAGCAACTGTTTTGGGTAGATGTCTACAATCACCGCGTTCACCAGTTTGATTCTGTCACTGGAAAGGACTGCTACTTTGATACCGGGGATGTGGTGAGTGCCATTGCCCTGGCGGGAATGGATCGTTTGCTGATTGCCCTAAGTGATCGATTGGCTTGGTTGCATCTGCCAAGTGGCGAAGTAGACATCATCCATCGAATTGAGTTTCCCCACCCTGTGGGTACTCGCTTGAATGATGGCAAATGTGATTCCCATGGCCGCTTCTGGATCGGCTCCTGCAGTGATCGTCGTGGTCAGGGGGCACTCTATCGATACGATCCAGATGGTTCCCTGCACATCATGGAAACCGGTTTGACCATTGCCAATGGTCTGGCCTGGAGCCCAGATGGGTCAACCTTTTATTTGACCGATTCAGCTCAGCATAAAATCTTTGCTTATGATTATCTAGCTGATACAGGCACAATTGTTAATCGCAGGACTCTGATTGACCTCAGCGCCGAAGGGGTTGAACCCGATGGTTTGACAATTGACATCGATGGAAATCTGTGGTCAGCTCTCTGGGATGGTTGGTGTGTTGCTTGCTTTGATCCCAGCGGTCGAGAACGATCTAGGATTGAACTTCCTATTCCACGCCCAACCTGTGTCACCTTTGGCGGTCCTGATCTAACGAACTTGTACATCACATCGGCGTCCGTAGGCCTGAGTCAAAAAGAGATCCAACAGTGCCACACGGCTGGTGACATCTTCTGCCTTTCTGCCGTTGCCCAAGGAATGCCAACAATTTCATTTGATACCACCCCACGGGCCGATCTCTGATTTGGGCGGATGTAGGGGGAATCTTTTGGAAAATCCGGGCCACGTTCCGGCGATTCGGCTGATTTGCTGCGCCATCGTTAATCACCTGGTTCGAACTGCAACTGGGCGCGGCAGGCAGCCAGCGCCTCTAGGCCACCCTTCAGCATCTTCATGCCCTCACCAGTCAGTTCACTGTTTGGGTGAGATCCCCCGCAAAGCCGAGTTTCAGTTTATCGACTGGGCAATATCCTGATGTCCCAACTCCATTACGGAAGCAGCCGCAGCTGAGGTGCTGGAGGGGCCAACTCTTACGCGAAAGCCTCCAAGATTAGGCTGCAGCGCACACCAGATATGGTGTGCTGGAGGGGCACTCAAGCAAAATGTTAACTACCACTCCTTAAGGTTCATAGCGACCGGATCGTGCCGATGTGGCTCGCCCCAACCGCTGCCGGATAGACAATCGCTGCGCTGGCGGCATCGGCCCCGTCTCGTCGGACTCCGACCCATTACCAACCCTGCAGCTTCCTTTGGATCTTGGGCCTTCTCCCGAGCAGTTCGCCCTGGTGTGCGCGGCCAATCCCGACGCTGTGCTTGAACCGGCGGCCGATGGCCGGCTGATCGCCATGCCCCCCACAGGAGGCGTCACCAGCCGCCCCAACACCCATCTGCTGACAAGGCTTCAGATCTGGGCTGAGCGCCAGGGGGACTTAGTGGTGGTTGACAGTTCCACTGGTTTCAGTTTTGCCGGCAGGCAGGCTCCGTGATTTGCCCCGCTGCCTCCATTGTGCGCCGGGAGCGTTGGCGGGCCTGACGCCAGGGGCGCGGCGTGGTTCCTCCCTTTGTCCAGATTTTGTCGTCGAGCTGGTCAGCACCTCGGATGTGGGGCCGCGGCGCGCCAAGGCTCTGCGCCAGAAGATGGCTGATTACATCGCCAAATGGTGTCCGGCTCGGCTGGTTGCTGTTCCCTGAAGAGCGGGCGGTGGAGATCTGGCAAGTGCAACTCAACGCCCCAGTCCCGCTAGAGCCCTGACGGCTGTAAACGGTCCTGGTCCTGAAGGGTGGCGAGCTCTTAGCGGGGTTGCGGTTGGAGCTGCAGGAGATCTTGGGGGTGTTGGGACGTTTCTTGTAATTCCTGTGCGCGTGACTGCCTATTTGGGCCCCGCCAATTGCTGTCGATTTGGGCGGCAACGTATCGCTTGACGGGGAATGTAAAGATATATAGAATTTTATTGTATAAAAGTTAGTCCTTGGTAAGGCAACAGAAGCGGAATCCCAGGCCGTCAAGTTTCCGTAGCGTTGGTCGCTGCTGTGGTAAGTCGGGCGGCAGTTAGTGGGATTTTTGGCTGCACCAGTAGACTCCCAGCAGCATGCTGCCTATAACATCAGAATTCTATTCATTCTATTGGGCTGACGCACTTTGAGTCCGGCCAATCTTGATTGGCGGCTGAGGCTGTTGTCTGTACACCACATGTGGTGTGGAGTAGAGCTTGTCTTCTGGAGAATCTTTCCCACCATAGCGATGCCATCGACGCACCGGTAGCCATGGCAGATGCCGAACACCACCACTTGGAAGTCACGGGCCATCTGCGGCCATTATGCCCAGCAGGCCAGGAATCTAGATCGCCTGGGTACTCCTTTAGTTGCTAACGATGTTGGTTTGCATCGGCAGCTGAGCCAGGATCAAAAGAAGAACTTTACGCCAATCTCGATACCATTTTGATCAATGGTGTAGGCGGCATTCGGTGTCTGGCCGTTATCGCGGGCCAGATAGAGATAGCGCCAGGAGAGATCCAGCTGGGTGGAATTGCCGATGGCATAGCCCACGCCTACCTGGGCATTGCCGGACATGTCGACATCGCCATTGGCGCCGAAGCCACCGAGGTCGCCCCGGGCGAACAGGCGCAACCGGGGTGCCACGAACACCTGGCCCTGCAAACCGAGCAGGGGCTGGGTGATGGGTTCTCCGAAGCTGAAGTCGCGGGTCCGTAGTCCCAGTGGGCCTTGGAAGGTGTTGGTGGTCTCGACGCCCACATCCACAACCCGCACTCCGGCATAGGGGATCACGGTCACCGACCCCGGGGTCCCGATCGCCCGTTCCCGTTCACCGAAGCGATAGCGGAGGGCGAAGTCGTAGATGCCCTGGCTGATGGATAGCTGCGTCTTCAGCGTGCGAGTCGGCACGGGTAGATCAGGAAAGAAGCGGCGGCTGCGCGTGACGCTTTTTGCCGTCTCCCCGGCCAGCCCCACATAGCTCAGGTCGCTCTGGAAGCCGATCCGTTTGTACTCCACGCTGCCGCGCAAAGAAAAGATGTCGGTCAGGTGCTCCAGGATGGTGCCGAGCCCCACATCGGTGACGGCGGTGAAGCCAGGAATCTCAATCTGCGTGGGTAGAGATTGTCCTGAAAGATCTCCCAGCGGTCTTTCGCCTGGATTAGGGAAGGTTAGGTCTGGCAGCCGTTCGGCGATATCATCGGGAATGCCGTCCGACAGGCCCAGGTTGCCCTCGCCATTGCGGTTGCCTAACAGGCCAGGCAGATCGCGTTGGTTGGCACCGCGACTTACGGAGGTGGTGGCCCGCAGCGGGGCAAAGCCGTAGATCTCCAGGGTCCCCGCCCAGGGGGAGACAGCCGCCTGCGGGGGCGCCTCTGGCTGAGGTTTCTCTGGCACTGACTGGGACTCAACCGGCAGCGGCAAGGTTTGCTGGGCGATGGGAGCGATACCGTTCGCTTCCGCCAAAGTGACTTCCGCCAGCGTGATCGGTGCGATTCCCGCAGCCTTCGGGCCCCGCGAGGGTACGGCAGCCACCGCCGGCAGCACCATCAGGGCGGGGATGATGGTAGTGACCCTGAGCAAAACGTTCCGAAGCATGGGCTTGAGTAAAGGGAGGCCCAGCGGGCGACCCATGATAGCCATCCAAAATCATTTGGCCACTAACACGTCATCCCAACAGCAACCCGCCGCTGCTCGGCTCAGCTGCCGCCGCTTGCCAGTCCGATGGCCCTTGACAGGGTGAGCACCACCAGATCCATCATCGCCACACCCTGCACAACGACCAACACCTTCATCAGGGGCGTGGTGGGCGTTGCCCCGGAAGGCTCAAATTTCAGTAGGGACATCCAGGATGCATAGAAGTAATCGAGGGCGCTGTCTTCACTGAAGCCCTCGCAAAAGCGCAGGTGGATTCGTCCCCTGGAGCGGGCCCCCTGATCAAGCCGCCAGTAGAGCCAACTGAACGCCGTGAGGATCACGGGCACGAAGAGCACGACTTGAGTCAGCAGCAGGCATCCAGTCTTGAGCCGCCCCAGCAATAGCAGGTTGAGCAGCAAGAACTGCAGTAGGCAGCGGAGGCAGAGCAGGGCGCCAATGGCATCAAGGAACCTGCCGATGGGGTGGCCCAGTAAGGCCCACACCAGAACCACAAGAATCACCATGGCGACCAACAGCCGCAGCCCCTGGTCGCGAAGCACCAAGAGATCGAAGAACCGAAACACCCTCAGGATCAAATTCCGAAGTCCCGGGTCCGCGATTTGGCTAGCGCCAGCTGGAAGTTCTCTCAAGAACAGCCCGGCCGCAAGATGGGCCCCGACGAGCACCAGCAGCATCGTTACGCTGAGGTGGGCCGATCGCATAGGAGCGAGAGTTCGCTGGACCCGACTCATAGTCGCAGCATGGCAGGTGACAGTGGGTGCCAACGATGCCGAGAATAGCAACTGCCATTTACTCCAGGCCTGCTTATTGGGTTCTAAGGATGTCGAAGCCTGGCAAAATTTCAGTATCACCAAATTCGCGCTATTTGCTAAACCTTAAATCGATTTATTCATGGTAAATATATTTTAATGACAGAATAAGTTACTTGATTAATATACATATAATAATCAAGTAGTCTTTCTTTGTGGTGAAGGTGCTGGTCCTTTGGCCGGGCCAGTAGACATACCCTCGACCCCTGAGATGTCTTAGTTAAGCTCCTGCCGCTAAAAGGCGTGACAAGCCTCCTTAGCAGATTGGCCAAATCCCTATGCATTTCTTTCTAGCCTACAGCTCTCGAAGCAGCCAGCTACCATTATCAGTAACCGGCTCTGGATAGCAGTGGACCCATGGAATATCGCTTCTGAAGCTTATGGCGGACCTGCTTTGAGAAGGCTAGGAAAGCTGCGTTGGCATCACATTTAAGTAACATGTCGGCTGCTTTCATTCCGTAATCCTGCCCATATTTGTTAAATACTGATATAGTCATTGCTATTGGATCCTGGAGCGCTAAAATTTATAACTGATCTGAATTAGGTTATTCAGGTAAATGATTCAAAGACATGTTTTAACAAGCTCCATCAAAGGTGAATGTATAATCTATGCTCCAGTCTTTGGCTGATTCAAAATAGAATCCTGCCCATTTTGGTTCCGCAAATTTTATTCACTCTATCATGACAGTCAATGATAGTTGTTTTTTAAAGCTGCAGTTAGGGGTTTTTACCTATTATAGATCTGGTTCTTGGTCTCGACCACCACTTATTGGGCTCGAACACGACTTTGTCTTTGCCTGTCTTGGCTGCTGAGATCCCCCTTACTGCAGGCAAACAGAGGCATGCGGATCGGTTTTCGGAGCCTCAGGCCACGTGCCAAATACAAGAGTGGTCCTTGGCATGGGTAGTGATGGGGCGTATGGGTGTTATGTTGGTGGAATGCTCGGTTGAGGCGTAAGCCCAATTGTGCGGTCTTACAACCCCCGGAAGCGCGAGCGACCGATGTTGTAGGGTTTGGAAGTCGTCGCAAGACGACGAGCCAGAGGGGACCTGAAAGGGACCCGAGCTGGCGGAACCTGGACAA
>JBBASD010000162.1:0-5720 GCA_040399485.1 Cyanobium sp.
GGCTGAGGGGGGTGAGCCTGGCAGGCAGCCAAGTGCTGGACAGCGAACAGGAGCGCGGCGCCGTGCTCCTGTTGCTGCGGGTCCTGCACTGGGGAGTTTTGCTCCTGGCCAGCTACCTGATGATTCCGCTGTTGCTTGGTTTTTTCCCGCCGACCCAGGGAGTCGCCGAGGGGCTGCGGGGCCATATCCGTTTGGTTTTGGACAGGGTGCTGGAAGGGGTGGTCGCAGCCATCCCAAATCTGCTGGCGATTGCCCTGATATTGCTGTTTACCCGTATGGGGATGCGGGCTTGCCGCACCTGGTTTGCGGCGATTGAGCGCGGCCGGTTGCAGTTCCCAGGCTTTTACAGGGAATGGGCCCGGCCCACGGGCCGCTTGGTGGCGGCGGCGATTCTGGTGGCCGGACTGGTTTCCGCCTATCCCTACATTCCCGGATCCGATAGCAAGGCCTTCCAGGGGGCGGGCCTGTTCGTTGGCATTTTGGCGGCCCTGGGTTCCAGTGCGGTGGCCACCAATGTCATCAGTGGGCTGATGCTGATCTACACCCGTGCTTTCCGTGAAGGCGATCGGGTTGAAATCAATGATGTGATTGGGGTCGTACAAGATCGTGATTTACTGGTGACTCGTATCCAGACACCACGTAACGAATTGGTCAGCATTCCCAACGCTACGGTAATTAGTGCTTCGATTGTCAATTTCAGTTTTTCGCGTCGGGAAATTGCCAAACCCGTTGCTCTGGCGACCACGATCACCATCGGCTACGACGTTCCTTGGCGCCAGGTGCATGCGTTGCTGTTGAAAGCCGCCTGGGCGGTTCCAGGCATAGCGATCGATCCCCAACCGTTTGTGCTGCAGATCTCCCTCAATGATTTCAATATCAGTTATGAGCTCAATGCCAGCGTCAGGGATGTCATGACTTATCGGGAAACCCTTTCGGATTTGCTGGCGTCGATTCAGGATGTCTTTGCCGAGGCAGATGTGGAGATTCTTTCTCCCACCTATGAGTGCAACCGTGATGGCAGTGCCCGCACCGTGCCGCCGCTACCAAGCTTGGATATCCTCAGGAATCGGTCAAGCTGAGACGGCCCGTCCGTCCGTCCAGCCTGGCCAGGCTGCCCAGGGGAAGGGCCCCATTGCCAGGCAAATGCCCGATCGGGAGTTGGGCCACCACAGGAATGCCCAGGTCAGCGGTGCGCTCATGTAACACCTGTTCGGCGCTGAAATAGTGGTGGCTCGGTTGATCGCTGCGGTCGTGGTCGACGCAGTCGCGGAAGTTGCCGAAGCCGATTCCAGACAATTGTTGTAAAGCACCACAGAGCCGCCAGTGGGTCAGCATCCGCTCCAGCCGGTAGGGCGCTTCAGCCACATCTTCGAGAACCAGAATGGCGCCCCGCAGATCCGGTAGATGACGGGTCCCCAACAGGTGGGTGGCCACGGTGAGATTGGCGGCCAGCAGGGGACCTGAAGCCACACCGCCTTGCCAGCCTTCCCCTTCTAGGTCCAAGAGGGGTTCACCGAATAGGAGGGCCCTTAAGCGGTCCCGGCTCCAGGCGGGTTCGGCGGCAAGGGTGGTGAGCAGGGGGCCATGGATGGCCCCCCCTCGCCCCCGGGCCAGCCGTTCCCACAGCAGGGAGGTGACATCTGAAAATCCCAGCAACCAGGCGTTGTGGTCGGGCAGGTCCTGTTCGAGGAGCCGCGCCGAACCCCAGCCGCCCCGGACACAGGCCAACAATGCCGCCCCTGCCTGGCTGCACGAGTCACCGGGATCGAGGTCGGCGGCCCGATGATGGTCTTCGCCGGCCAGGTATCCCCAGCGACGCCCCACCAATTCGGGTCGTTCTTCCACCTCCAGTCCCCAACTGCGCAGTACCTCCATGCCATGCTGCAGCCTTTCTGCCTCTTGAAGGGCCGAACTGGCTGCCACCAGGCGTACGCGGTCTCCCGACCGCAGCGGTTTGGGGTGGCTCAGGGGAGCAGCCATGGTCAGCGGCAAGCGAGGGGATCACTGCGGCACGATCAGCGCCAGCAGCAGTAGGGCCCCCAGCATGACTTGATGGCTGAAATGCACCCCATAGGCGGACCGCGGCAGATCGGAGCGCCTCAGGATCGACACCTCCCGTTGCATCCCCCAGGTGGCCGCGATCCAGAGAAGCCAGAATTCGGGCATGGCGATGCCCCGCAACCAGGCGGCAGTGGCCAGGGCCCCGGCGGTCAGGCCATAGCAACAGGCGACCACCAGGGGCGCATGGCGACCCAGGGTGAGGGCGCTGCTCCGCACCCCGACGCGCCGGTCGTCATCCCGGTCACTCATCGCATAGACGGTGTCAAAGCCGAATGTCCAGCAAAGGGTGGCGAACCAGGTGAGGGCCAAGGCCGCTCCGGCGAGTTCGCCGCTGGCGGTGGCCCAGGGAATCAACACCGCAAAGCCCCAGCAGCAGGCCAGTACCAGCTGGGGCAGGGGAAACCAGCGCTTAGCGGAGGGGTAAAGCATTACGGGGGGCAGGGCTGCCAGGGCCAAGGGCAGGGCCAGAATCCGGCCCGGGGTGGGCAGGGCCATAACCACCAGCAGGGCGACCACCAGGCAGGCGACCAGCAGGGCGACGGCGGTTGGCACCCCGACCCTGCCGTCGGCCAGGGGCCGGTTGCGGGTGCGTTCCACCAAGGTATCGATGTGGCGGTCCCAGAGGTCGTTGGCGACGCAGCCGGCACCGCTTACCGCCAAGCCACCTAGAACAATCAAGGCGAATAAGGGCAGCGAGGGCGGTGATGCCGGGTTGAGCCAGAGGGCCCAGCCAGCCGGAATCAGCAAGATCAACCTGCCGCTGGGATGGTTCCAGCGCAGCAGTTCGAGACCGTCGCTGATTCTCTGCAATGGCCCTGGAGCCGTCCTGGCCATGGCTGATGGTCTCCTGGCGATGCTGCTGGAACCCTAGTTCGAGTCATGTTGACCGCTTCGATGGCAAAGTGACGCCGCCAAACGGTGCCGATTCCGATGGCCTCCTCGCAGGCTCCCTGGTCCGAGTCGCCCTTCCCTGCCAGCGGCGAGCGGCGGGTGGCGGCAATAGACATTGGCACCAACTCGATCCATCTGCTGATCGCTGCCATCAATCCTGACTTGCACAGTTTCAGTGTGGTGGTGGCGGAGAAGTCCACGACCCGTCTAGGAGAGAGGGATCCCAACAATGGCGATCTCAGCGCAGCCGCCATCGAGCGGGCCTTTCTCACTCTGCGCCACTGCCGCGATCTGGCTGCGAGCCATGGGGTGGAGCAGATCGTCACGGCAGCCACCAGCGCCGTGCGGGAGGCCCCCAATGGCCGGGAGTTTGTGCAGGCGTTGCACGATCAGCTTGGCCTGACCGTGGACCTGGTCAGCGGTCCCGAGGAGGCTCGCCTGATCTACCTGGGGGTGCTTTCCGGCATGACCTTTGGGGACAAGCCCCACCTGATTCTGGATATCGGCGGGGGGTCCACCGAGCTGATCCTGGCCGATGGCGGTGATGCCCGGGTCCTGACAAGTACTCGCATCGGGGCCGTAAGGCTGCAGCGTGAGTTTTGCCAGCAGGATCCCCTTCCTTCTGGCCGGCGCAGTTTTCTGCAGGCCTACATCCAAGGCTCCCTGGATCCTGCAGTGGCCCAGGTGCGTCAGGCTCTGCGACCCGGCGAGCAGCCCCTGTTGGTGGCTACCAGCGGTACGGCGATGGCCCTGGCCTCCCTGGCGGCGGCGGAGGATTCCAAGCCCCCGCGAAAGTTACAGGGCTACAGCCTCAGCCGCGAGCGGATCGACCAGTTGATCACCAAACTCCTGGGCATGACGCCGGAGCAGCGGCGCGCACTCACGGCGATCAACGAACGACGGGCCGAAATCATTGTGCCTGGGGCCCTGATTCTCCAGACCGCGATGCGAATGCTCGAGGTCCAGGAACTGGTGGTTTGTGATCGGGCCCTGCGGGAGGGCCTGATCGTGGACTGGATGCTGCGCAATGATCTGCTCGGCGATCGTTTTGCTTTTCAGAGCACGATTCGCGAGCGCACGGTGCGGCATCTGGCCCACAATTATGGAGTGGACCCGGAGCGGGCTGATCGGGTGGCAGGCCAGGCCCTGTCGTTCTACGACCAGACCCGCGGTTGGTTGCACCATGACGATGGTAAGGGGCGTCTGTTGCTTTGGGCGGCGGCCCAGCTGCACGACTGCGGCAAGTACGTGAATGTGGGGGCCTACCACAAGCACACTTGGTACCTGATTCGGCACGGTGAACTGCTTGGTTACTCAGAGCTTGAACATTTGATGGTGGCGGCCATTGCCCGCTACCACCGGCGCAGTCTGCCGAAGAAGCGGCATGAATCCTGGCAATTGATTGAGGGCCGTGAGGAGCGCCGGACGGTGACATCTCTAGCTTTGTTTTTGCGTATGGCGGCTGCTCTGGATCGTCGTCCCGAGGCGGTGATTGAGCGGTTCACCGTCCGTCAGGAGGGCTCTGGTGCTTTGGTTGTAACCCTGGAGCCCCGGCTTGGGGCAGACGGCACCTTTGCCGACCTGAGCCTGGAACGCTGGAGCCTGCTTGCCTGTGCCCCTGTGGTGCTGGAGGTCACGGGGCTGCAGCTGCAGGTGCCGAAGATTGCGGCTTAGGAGTTTGGCTTGGCGAGTCCGTTGTTGTTGCAGTTGGTGCTGTATCAGGGGATGCCGTGGGGGAAACACTGGGCAAAGCCGGTTTTTTCGGACTGAAACGGTGCCAACTCAGGTCATCAACTTGGCCAAGCGGACGGGCGGGTCCATCGCCGACGGCGGCCAGCACTGCATAGGGGCGACCGGCCAGAACCTCAAGCCCTTGGCCCAGGGGAAAGGTTTGCTCGCCCGTCAAGGTGCCCTCAAAAATCACCTTGCCATCGTTCTGGCGTACCTGGATCCAACTGGGCTCGGAGGACTTCAATCGCAATTTTGACGGTGCTGCTGGTGGGGGCGCGGCGGCGCTGGCAGCTACGGGAACCTCGGGGCGGTTGGGGGGAGCGACCGTCTGGTTGTCATCGGCGGCGGCAGAGCCAGGGCGGGCAGCTCGGGAGTGATGCTGCCAGGCGTTGAAACCAAACACTGCGGCAAGGCCCAGGGCGCCGAGGACCAGGGGCAAGCCCCAGAGCCAGGGGGCTGGGCCCTGGCTGCTGCTATTGAACTGGCCAGGAGCTGACATCTCCCGCCGGGGAGGCAGGGGACCGGTGGCGGAGGGCTTGTTGCGGCGTGGTGGAGCCGGTGGCAGGGAGGGACGGGGCTGGGCCCGCACCATCAAGCGGCTGCCACGAAGAGCCTGTACGGCTTCATCGATATTCAAATCAAGGGAACTGGCCACTCTTCGCGCCAGGGCGATGACAAAGACGCCTTCAGGCAAGTGGGTATGGTCTCCGGTTTCAAGGGCCTTGAGCTGGGAGGCTCCGATGCGCAACCGCTCGGCCAAAAGTTCGAGGTCGATGCCCCGCTGGTGTCTTGCGGCCGCAAGTGTGCTGCCAAGCTTTTGCAGTTCCGGGATCGGTTCTGACGGAGGCAGGACCCCTTCGCTTGTGGGGGTCGTTTGCTGGGGATCCGGAATGCCGCTCAAGGGAGCCACTCCATAACCGTGACCTGGATGTTGCGATCAGTATGACCGGAGGCCGTTGGCCTGAGCCTTGAGACCAAAATAAGATGGGCGATACTGGATTCGAACCAGTGACCCCTTCCGTGTGAAGGAAGTGCGC
>JBBASD010000163.1:0-5656 GCA_040399485.1 Cyanobium sp.
GCGCCCACATCGTGTACATCCAGCCCCAGCCAGTGGCCGGTGCGGTGCATGTAGAGGTGGCGGTAGGCACCCTGTTCGATCAAGCCATCCCGCTCACCCTTAAGTAGCCCCAGCTCCAGCAAGCCCTCCACCAGCACGCCGACGGCGGTGCCATGGACCCCTTCGGCGGTGGCACCCGGGCCTACGGCCGCCACTGCCGCCTCCTGGGCGGCGAGCACCAGCTCGTAGAGGGCCCGTTGTTCGCCGCTGAAGCGGCCGTTGATCGGGAAGGTGCGGGTGATGTCGCCGTTGTAGTAGTCGTTGACCGAACAGCCGGCGTCGATCAGTAGCAGATCGCCATCTTTTAGTTCGCTGTTGTTAGACGTGTAGTGCAAAACGCAGGCGTTATCGCCGCCGGCCACGATTGAGCCGTAGGCCGGACCCCGGGCGCCCTGCTCTAGAAAATGCTGCTCAATTACCGCCTGCACCTTGCGCTCATTGAGGCCGGGCCGGGCCACCTGGCGGGCCAGTTCGTGGGCCTCGGCCGAAATGCGGGCCGCCAATCGCATCTGCTCCAGTTCCTCGGGGCTCTTGCGCAGGCGTAATTCGTGTAGCAGCGGGCAGGGGGCCACCAAGCCCAGGGCCGCGCCGCCGCTGCGGGGCGCCCGATCCAGCTGCTGGGCCCAGGCCGCCAGCACCAAGGGCTCCACCTTGGGATGGCGTCCCACCCGAAACGCAATTCCTTCGGCACCTTCCAGGTAGCCGGCCAGCTTTTGATCTAATTCTTCGATGGGATGGGCTAGATCGGCACCGAACTGTTCGACCGCCCCTTCGCAGCCCCAGCGGAAACCATTCCACACCTCGGCGCTCGGCTCCTTGGGGGCCACGAACATCACGAAGGGATTTTCGGTTTTATGGGGTAAAAACAACGCCACCGCCCCCGGTTCATCGAAGCCGGTCAGATACCAGAAGTCACTGTTCTGGCGGAAAGCGTGCTCGACATCGGCGTGGTGCGTCACCAGCGGCGCCGCGGGAATCACCGCCGCCGCGCCCCCCAGGCGATGCATGAAGCGGTCGCGGCGATCGCGCAAGACGGCCTGGTCGATCACGGGGCTTCGGGGCAGCAGAATTCGATCCATCCTGCCGGTCGCCCAGGCCCCAAAACTTGCCCGCCGGGATTTAATGGGGTCAAGCCCCCCGTTGGCACCCCCCCTGGCGATGACCTCAGCGCCCCCGCGCGATCGCCCGCCGCCAACGCCCGAGCGGGCCTGGTTACTGCTGCGCCAGTGGCGCCGCGACCTCGCCCTCAGCCCCCGCGAACAGGACGCCCTGGGCCCGGAACTCGGCGCCCTCGATCGCCAGTTGCAGCGCCTGCAGCAGCGCACCCCCCGGGTGGCCGTATTTGGCCGCGTGGGGGTGGGTAAATCCAGCCTGCTCAATGCCCTGCTCGGCGACGAGCAATTCGCCACCGATGTGGCCCACGGCTGCACCCGCCGCCAGGAGCAGCGCCCCTGGCAGCAGCCCATCGACGGCCTCAACGGCATTGACCTGGTCGACACCCCGGGCATTGATGAAATCGCCGCATCTGCCCGCGAACGGCTGGCGGCCCGGGTTGCCCTCGGCGCCGATCTTGTCCTGCTCGTCATCGACAGCGACCTGACCCGGGTCGAGCTCGACGCCCTCGATCCCCTCTTGCGGGCCGGTAAACCGCTGTTGTTGGTGTTGAACCGCAGCGATGCCTGGCCCGCAGCCGAGCTGCCAGCCCTGCTGGCCAGCATCCGCAGCCGCCTGCCCCCCGCAGCCCAGCACCTCGATCCCATCGCCGTCGCCGCCGCCCCCCGCCAGGCAAAGCTGCTGGCCGATGGTCGGGTGCGCTCCAGCCCCCAACCTCCCCGCATCGAACCCCTGCGGCAGGCCCTGGTCTCCTTGCTGGAGCGCCATGGTGAATTGCTGCTCGCCCTCAATGCCCTGCTGGCGGCCGATCGCTTCGGCCGTTCTTTGCATCGCTGCCGCCTGCGCCAGGGCCACCGCCAGGCCCAGACCCTGATTGGCCGCTACGCCGCCCTCAAGGCCACCGGTGTGGTCGCCAATCCCTTGATGCTGCTCGATTTGGCCGGTGGTCTGGCCTGCGACAGTCTGCTGGTGATGCAGCTCTGCGATCTCTATGGCCTGCCGATGACCCGCAGCGGCGCCCGCCAGCTGGCCCTCAGCCTCTCGGGCCAGAACGCCCTGCTAGGGGGTGTGCAAGTCGGCCTGCAGGTGCTTTTGGGTGGTGTGCGCCAGGTACTCACCCTCAGCGCTCCCTTCACCGGTGGCCTCAGCCTGGCCCCCGCCGCCCCGGTGGCCCTGGCCCAGGCGGCCCTGGCGGTTCACTCCACCCGTCGCACCGGCCGCCTCGCCGCCGAACAACTGCTGCGCAGCAGCGACGCCGCCGGCCGGCCCGGCGCCCTATTACGCCGCCTGGCGGCCCAGGATCCTGCTACCCGCCAATGGTTGGGCGAATGGGCCCCTGCCCGCGCCGCCCAAACAAGGACCCCGCCGCGCCGCCGCCGCCGCCGCCGGCCCGCCCCCTAGCCATGGCCGCCATTGCCCTGTTCGGCACCAGCGCCGACCCGCCCACCTGCGGCCATCGCGCCCTGCTGGAGGGCCTGCTCAGCTTGTATCCCCTGGTCGCCACCTGGGCCAGTGACAACCCCCTCAAGCAGCACGGAGCGCCGTTAGAGATCCGGGTGCAGCTGCTAGCGGCCCTGGTGGCCGCCATCGCCAACCCCCGCCTCAGCCTGGAGCAGCAGCTCAGCAGCCCCTGGAGCATCGAAACCCTGGAGCGGGCGGCCCAGCGCTGGCCCGACCACGAGCGGGTGTTTGTGATCGGCAGTGACCTCCTGCCCCAGATCCCCCATTGGCGCCAGGCCGATCAGCTGCTGGCCCACGTGCGCCTGGCGGTCGCCCCCCGCCAGGGCTGGCCCCTGCAGCAAGCCGACCTGGAGCGCCTCCGCCAGGCCGGCGCCAAAATCGAACTGCTACCCCTGCAAATTCCCGCCAGCGCCAGCCGGCTGGTGCGGCAAGCCCCAGGGGGGCAGGCCCCAAGCGGGCAGACCCCAGGCGGGCAACCCGATCTTTCCCTGGTCCCGGCCGAACTCTGGCCCCTGCTCCGTCGCCACGGGCTCTACGGTCTGGCCCAGCCTCCCCCTTCCCCCTGATGCGCCTTGCCCTGGCCCAGCTCAATGCCCTGGTGGGGGACCTGGAGGGCAATGGCGATCGCCTGCTGGCCGCCTGCAGCCAAGCCGCCGCCGCTGGCGCCGACCTGGTGGTCAGCTCCGAGTTATCGCTCTGGGGCTACCCGCCCCGGGACCTGCTGCTGCAAGCGGCCCTGGTCGCAAAGCAAACGCAGGTGTTGGAGCGGCTGGCGGCGGCGATGCCCGCCGGAGTGGGGCTTTTGGTGGGGATCGCCGAAGCCACCCTGGAGCCGGGTTGGCCCAGCCTTTACAACGCCGTCGCCCTTGTCGAACCAGGCAGCTGGCGGGTGGTGGGCCGCAAACGCTTGTTGCCCAGTTACGACGTCTTTGATGAGCGCCGCTATTTCCGGCCCGGCCAGGAAGCGGCCGTGCTCCAGCTTGAGCGGGGCGGCCGCCCCTGGCGCCTGGGGCTGACCATTTGCGAAGACCTCTGGGTGGAGGACGATCTCCATGGTCAGCGCCTGGCCGGTGCCGATCCGGTGGCCGAACTGGGGGCGGCGGCAATCGACCTGCTGCTCAATCTCTCCGCCTCGCCCTTTGGCCAGGGCAAAGGGGCCGTGCGGCGCCGGCTGGCGGCCCGGGCTGCCGCCCGCCTGGCGGTGCCGGTGGTCTATGTCAACCAGATCGGTGGCAACGACGAACTCGTCTTTGATGGCGCCAGCTTTGTGGTTAACGCCGCCGGGGGCGTGGAATTGCAGCTGCCCTGCGCCGCCGAAGCCGTGGCCTGCTGGCAGGTGGGGTCCCAGGCCCTGCCCCAAACCCTGGCCCCGGGCCCGGGCCCGCCGCTGCAGGCAGCCCCGCAGGCGGACCGCCGCGAGCAGCTCTTCAGGGTTTTAGTGCTGGGGCTGGCGGACTACGGCCGCAAATGCGGCTTCCAGAAAGCGGTGCTGGGCCTCAGCGGCGGCATTGATTCGGCCCTGGTGGCGGTGCTGGCCGCCGCTGCCTTTGGTGCCGACCAGGTGGCGGCCCTGCTGCTGCCCTCCCCCTGGAGCTCCCGGGGCTCGATTGACGACGCCCAGGCCCTGGCCCAACGCCTTTCTCTAGGCACCTGCACCCTGCCGATTGCGCCCCTGATGGCGGCCTGCGACCAAACCCTGGAGCCGGCCCTGGGCGGGGCGCCCACCGGACTGGCCGCCGAAAACCTGCAGTCGCGCCTGCGGGGCCTGCTGCTGATGGCCCTGGCCAACCAGCAAGGCCGCCTGCTATTGGCCACCGGCAACAAATCAGAGCTGGCGGTGGGCTATTGCACCCTCTACGGCGACATGAATGGCGGCCTGGCCGTGATCGGTGACCTCTACAAAACCACCGTGTTTGGCCTCTGCGAATGGCTTGATTCAGCGGCCGCCGGCCCCTGCCGCAGGTCTTTGGGTTTGCCGGCCGAGGGGGAATTGATTGGCGCGGCGATTCGCGGCAAAGCGCCCAGCGCCGAGTTGCGTCCCGACCAGAAAGACAGTGATTCGCTGCCCGATTACGCCGTGCTGGATCCGCTCTTGAAGCGGCTGGTGGAAGATCTGGTTAGCCCTGAGCAACTGGTGGCGGAGGGGGCCGATGCGGCGCTGGTGCAGCGGATCTGGTCCCTGCTGCGGCGGGCGGAGTTCAAACGGCGCCAAGCGGCGCCCAGCTTGAAGGTGAGCCCCCGCTCCTTCGGCAGCGGTTGGCGCATGCCGATTGCAGCCTTTTAAGGGAGTTGTTTGCCTCAGTCCCGCTCTCGGCTGCGGTTAGCGGAGCCGAGAGCGGGCCCAAATCGCCAAGTTGGGGCTTCAGTTGGGGGTGGTCACGAAGGCTTGGCCCATGCGCTCGCGAAACAGTTGGGCGGCCGGAGTTTGCCGATGGGGGTGCAGAAAGGGTGTGGCCATCAACACCGGGGCGGCATAACAGCGGCGCCGCACGCTGAGCTTTAGCAAGCCGATCGCTTCATAGGACCGATCCAGGGCCAAAGCCGCCAACCCCCAATAGCCGAGGGCCCCAGCCGCATCGGGATCCTGGTTCACCAGGGCCAGGGCTTCATCCAACAGCTGGTGGGCTCGCTTGGCCAGCCTGCCTTGGGCCAGGGCATAGGCCACCATCGCCAAAGAGCCCTGAAAGGGCCGCTCCAGGAGGCCACTCTCTTCCACCAGCCTGGTGGCCAGCTCAGCCTCGCCGCGCAGGGCCCCCAGCATGGCCAGAAACAATTTGCTACCCACCAGCGCTGGATTCACTCGCAACTGTTGTTGGGCCGCCTGTTCAGCCGCCGCAATGTCACCGAGGGCGCAATGGGCCATGGATTGCACCAACCAACCCTGGCTGAGGTCTTGATGCAGCAGTTCGGCCATCAGCCGCAGGGCCTGGCGTGGACTGCCTGTGAAAATCAGGTGGCGGGCCCAGGCAAAGCGCGGCAAACCGGCAGGCAGGCTTGGACCAAGCCAGTTGCCATAAAGACGCTGGCTGGTTTGCGGTTGCCA
>JBBASD010000164.1:0-5651 GCA_040399485.1 Cyanobium sp.
GGCAATTCCTTGGCAGCTTGGGGCTCCCGGCGACATCTCAAACCATTTTGGTTGGTGAGCTTTAGCTTAGTCGGGATGCAAAATGAGATCTGCGTAGTTTTTTACACCTATGTATTTGTCATTGTCTGTTTCGGGGTTGCCTTGTCTTTGGCTGAAGAGAACCTTGAATCCGGCTTCTTCGGCGGCATTTAACTCGGATTTGCGGTCGCTTATAAAGACTATTTGTCCAGGATCGGCGTTGAGAGTATTGGCTATTTTTGAATAACTTTGTTTGATTTGTTTGCTGCCGGTATTGGTATCAAACCAATAGGAAAAAAGGTGGCTTAAATCTCCGTAGTTGCTATGCTGATACAGAAGCTTTTGGGAATTGATTGAGCCTGAGGAGTAAACGGATAGTTTCAGTCCCGCTTTGTGCCACCTCTCAAGCGCCTCTGGTACATCTGCATAAAGAGGGGCTTTCAGGAGGCCTTGATCATAGCCTTGGTGCCAAATCAATCCCTGAAGCTCTTTGAGTGCTGTGAGCTTGCGATCTTTTTCGATCAGCCACCCTAGGTAGATAACAGCGGCTTCGGAGTCATTTCCAGTATATTTTTGCCTCAGAGCTGCGGCCTCCGCATCGCTGTCTTGATTCCAGACCTCAAAGACCTGATCGAAGAGGTCTTGAACAATTGGATCATCTGCCTGATCGACCAGAAATTCTGGCATTTGTTGTTTTGCATAGGGGAATAGGACCTCTCCGATAAAGCTAACTGGGCAAGTGGTGCCTTCGATATCGAGCAACACATGTTGGAGACCTAAGATTGTGATCATGTTCTGGCCACCCCTTCGCTGAAAATCCTCCTCAATTGGAGCTCTCGCCAATGCTGCTCCAGCAGAAACTCCAGGATTTCAAGATGGCGATTTGCCATGGCCAAATCATCTCCCCAGGCGTAAAGGCCATGGCCACTGATCAAGATGCCAAAGGGCGCATCGGTTAATACACTGAGGGCAATTTGGCTGAGCCGCTGTAAATCCTGATCATTGGGAAGCACGGGGATCGTAATTTGTTGTTCATGACTGCGGATTCCTTGCAGGCCTTTCAACATTTCCAGCCCTTTGATCTGGAGTTGCCATCGCTGCTCTCCCCAGGGTTCACCCTTGAATTCAGCTAGGCGTGAGAGCAGCGTCGCCGCCTGGGAGTGGGTGTGCAGAACTGCTCCGGCTTTCCTTTCGGCCACGATCGCCAGATGCAGCAGTGTTTCGGCGCTGGCTCGCCCTTTCCCTTCGATTACCTCGCCTTTATCGTTGACCACGATCAGATCGCATGGCTTCAAACCACCCTTCTCCACCCCACTCGGTGCCATCAACAGGGCTAGGGGTTGGGGCCGCAGTACACAGCTGAAGTTGCCGCCGGTGCCATCACACCAGCCCCGCCGATCAATGGCCGCCATCACCTCACAGAGCCCTTGGGCTAGATCCTGCTTTGGATCTGGAGCCTCCGTTAAGGGTGCCATCACAGGATTTGCTCGCAAGAGTTCATCCACCGGCTTAGGCGCCTCGCCAATTGCGGTTCATTGGTTGTTGCTGATTCTGTGCGTTCAAGTTTGACAGTAAGCGCACCAGTGGCTGCTGCGTCCCCCCAGGCGTTGCCGTTGGATGGAATTGCCGCAGCGCCGGCAGGGTTGGCCGGAGCGCCGATAGACCCAGGCCTGGCTGCCGTAATTGCCGTTGAGGCCCTTGAGGTCCCTGAAGTCGCTGAAGGTGGTGCCTCCCGCGCCGATGCTGGCCCTGAGCACCTCCACAAGGCACTGTTGCAGTTGGGCCAGACGGGCTAGGGATAGGGAGCCACTGGCGGTATCGGGTCGGATTCCGGCGGCAAACAGGCATTCATCGGCATAGATGTTGCCGACGCCGGCGATCAGCGACTGATCGAGCAGGGCATTTTTGATCGGTCTTTTGGATCCCTGCAGCCGCTTTTGCAGATACGCGGCCGTTGCTTGCGGATCAAAAGGTTCCGGGCCCAGGCGAGCCAGACCCGTGATCACCGTTTCCGGGGGGGTGTGGGGCGGAACCCACCACATTTGGCCAAAGCTGCGTGTATCGATGAAACGCAGTTCATCTCCTGCTGGATTCCAGAAGCGAACTCGGGTATGGGCACATACGGCGGTTGGCTCGTCGATCCAGAGGAACTGGCCTGTCATGCGCAGATGGACGCCCCAATGACCCGCCTGGCAGCCGTCGCCATTGCCAAGGTTGGCAATCAAATACTTACCCCTTCGCTGCCAGCCATAAATGATGCAGCCCCCAAGAGCCAACTCAAAAAGAGTTGGCTCTTGGGGGCTGGCAATCGCCCGTTGGCGCAGAACAGCAACTTTGGCGATGGTCATCCCTTGGGTTCTGGACTCCAGACCCAAACGAACGGTTTCAACTTCGGGTAGCTCGGGCACAGGGGTTGAGGTTCAGGCCCGAGGGGAGGCTCAGGCTTTGACCAGTTCGCTTTCGGCGAAGTTGTTGGTATTGATGCCGCCTTCGGAGCCGCTATAACCGTTATAGTTAACCTTGTCAAAGCGAACAACCACGGGATAACGAATCCCAGAGGTGTCAACGGATGCCACAGTGCCTACTTCGTTGAACCAGTAGGACTCGGGACGCTTGATCCGTACTTTGTCGCCGCGGGAGATGGCCATCGCTGGGCAGAGGGTCGGGTGGCTTTCCAACAGAGCTTACCCCTGCAAGTTGGCCTTACCCCCCAGGGGTGTCACGTTTCGTCGCTCGCCCGGGTGGCTGCCGCAGCCAGGGGTTGCCGGGGCCCATGACAGCATCCCAATCCCTTGCCCCGTTTGCCCATGTTTGCCGTTGAGGGCCCTGCCGAGGGCCCGTCCCCCCATGAGCCTGGCGGCGAAGCTTCGCTGATTGACCTGGATCTGCCGGATCCTGAGCGGGACGACATCAGCGTGATGGAGTTTCACGCCCGCCTGGAGGCAGCCTGGGCGGTCTGTGACCGATTTGACCTGCAGACCGAAATCTGGCGGGGCCGCATCCTCTGCGCTGTCCGCGACCGCGAGCGCCGCGGTGGTGAGGGCCGGGGCAGTGGCTTTTTGCAATGGCTGCGGGAACGAGAGATCAGCAAGACCCGCGCCTATGGCCTGATCCAGCTGGCTGAATCGGCCGACGCCATGCTTGGCGAGGGGGTGCTCGAACTGGCCAGCGTCAATCAATTTTCCAAGCGTGCCTTTCTGGAAACCGCCCAGGCTGATCCTGAGGTGCAGCAGATGATTGGCGAGGCGGCTAATGGGGGCCAGCAAATCACCCGCAAGCAGGTGCGCCGTCTTACCGACGAGTTCACGGCAGCGACCAGCCCCCTGTTGCCCGACGAGATTCGCCAGCGCACCGCCGAAAACCTGCTGCCCCCCCGGGCGGTGGCGCCCCTGGTCAAGGAGCTGGCCAAGTTGCCCGAAACGCAGCAAGAGGATCTGCGTCGGGTCCTGCGGGAAGAACCGGAACTGGAGCGGGTCCGGGATGTAACCCTCACGGCCCGTTGGCTCTACAAGGCGGCCCAGGCCGCGCTGGCCGTAAGGGCCTTCCAGCAGGGCAACCTGGATTTCGAGAAGGCGATTCAGGAGGCCCAGCGGCTTGATGCCCTCGGCCTGCTGGCCGACGCGGTTGGCCAGGCCCAGGCCCTGGAAAGTGCCGTTCTCAAGTTGCACACCAGCTGGCGGCGACTGGGGGGGCTGCAGGAGCGGTTGTGGGTCGAGAGTGGCAGCAGCACGCCCCATCTGAGGGAATTGCTCACCGCTTTGCAAAGCCTCAGCGGCAGCACCCTGCGGGTTTCCCTAGGCGAGCTGGCAGGGGGCAAGCGGCTGCGGTTGCAGTTGGTGGAGGAATCTCCCGATCAACTGGATCCGCCGGCCCTGCCTTGAGTCCCTGCCTGGCTCTGGGGCATAGCTGACTACAGGTGGTGGAGCGCTAAGGTCCGAGGGCACTATCAGTGGGGTTGGTCGCCGGTGGATCGCCTCAGCGAAGCCCTGCGGCGCCACTTCGGCTGGGACCACTTCCGCCCCGGCCAACGGCAGGTGGTGGAGGCCCTGCTGGCCGGGCAGGATTGTTTGGCGGTGTTGCCCACCGGGGCGGGAAAATCCCTTTGTTATCAACTGCCTGCCCTGGTGCGTCAGGGGCTGGTGGTGGTGATTTCACCCCTGGTGGCGCTGATGCAGGACCAGGTACGCCAATTGCGGCTCCATGGCATCGCCGCAGCCTGTCTGCACCAAGGGCTAGATCTGCAGCGGCGGCAGCAGCTGCAGCAGGGCTTGAACGATCAAAGTCTGAGGGTTCTGTATCTCTCACCGGAACGGCTCCAGGTGGAGGTCAGCCGCCGTCTTCTTGAAGAGATCCACGCCACGGGGCGGTTGGTGGCCTTGGCGGTGGACGAAGCCCACTGCATCAGCGCCTGGGGCCACGATTTCCGGCCCCATTACAGGCGCCTTGGCGAACTGCGCCGCCTCTGCCCGGGGGTGCCGATGGTGGCCCTCAGTGCCACGGCGGCCCCCCAGGTGCGCGCCGACATCATTCGCTTGCTGCAGCTGCGTCGTCCCGAGGTGTTGGTGCGCTCCGCCCGCCGCAGCAACCTCTCGTACACCATGAGGCGCCGCTCAGAGGAGCCCTTGGCCGAGGTGTTGAACGCTGTAGCGGCGGCCCGGGGCGCCGTCCTCATCTACGCCCGCACTCGCTTGGCGGTGGAGGAGTGGTCGACGCGGCTGGTCCAAGCGGGACTCGCCGCCATCCCTTATCACGCCGGCATGGATCCTGCCAGTCGCCAGTTGGCCCTGGAGCATTTTCAGAACCAACAGCGCCCGGTGCTGGTCGCAACGGTGGCCTTTGGCATGGGAGTTGATCGAGCCGATGTGGGCCTGGTGTTGCATCTGACCCTGCCGGCCAGCGTCGAGGGTTACCTGCAGGAATCGGGACGGGCGGGTCGCGATGGTCTACCGGCCCAATGTTTGGTGTTGTTTGCCGCCGCCGATCGGGTCAGCCTGGGCTGGGCGATGCGGGCCGCAAGCCAGCAGCTGAGCGCCTCAGAGCGCCTGCAGGAAAGGGAGCGACTCGAACTGGCCCAGCGTCAACTAAGACGCATGGAGGCCGTGGCTGAGGGGCCGGGCTGCCGTGAGCAGGCCCTGTTGCTTGCCGTCGGCGAGCTGGCGCCTCACTGTCACCGCTGTGACAACTGCCGGGGCCATCTCGCGGCCGTGGATTGGTCCGAGCCCGCGGCGCGGGTCCTAGCGGCTTTGGCTGGCGGTCGGGGACGAGACCTGCGCCAGGTGGTCGAGGGCCTGACCAATGACCATGGCCATAACCAGGAAACTTGGGGCTGGTTGGCGCGGCGTCTGGTGCAGGAGGATCTCATCCGGGAGAGCGATGACGGTCGCCAGCAGCTTTGGCTGGGCGCCTTGGGCGAGAGCTACTTGCGATCCCCTTGGCCCCTGCGCTGGTCGGCCTAAAACAGGGGTCGATGCCCCCCTGGGCCTGGCGGGCGGTTCGAAAACACCGGTCCTGCCAGTTCTGGCTTTGCCAGTTCTGGCATTGCCAGCTGCATAGATTTGTGCATTCGGTTCGTGATCAGCCGCTTAGAGCCGACTTTGACGGCAACGGTCATTAACCAATTTTACCTCGAAATT
>JBBASD010000165.1:0-5620 GCA_040399485.1 Cyanobium sp.
TATCCAACCAATCCCAGCGTGACCCCTGCAAGGCCTTTGCGCCGTCCCGAATCTGGTACCGCATATTTGGAGTGGAATAGCAAGGAACCCCGAGCCCATGTTCTTGCTTGTGATGAAACATACTAGTGCCCAACATCAAACCCTGATCTGCCCCACCATGTAGTCGGAGCTCAGACGATCAATTTGTCGTCATCCAGCGTCTGAGCTCATTGGTGCGTCGCTCGGTGTGCGCAATCAGGCAGCCGGTGTATACCGCCCCACGGATGCTGCCGCGTTCATAGAGCACGACCCGGCCGCTGCAGTCATTGTCGCGAAAGCTGATCCAGGCGCGTTGGGCCTCAACCAGCAGGCGCCTGGCGCGCGCGTAATCGACGCCATCTGTTGGATCTGACTCGTCCAGGCGTTGCAACAGCGCCTTGTACTCCGCATTCAAGGACCTGTCGCGGGCCTTGAGCTGATTGCTCAGACATTGATTGATCTCGATGGTATTGGCCTGGGTCGCGCAGGGATCGGCTGCTTTCGCCTCGGCGACGCTGGGCGACGGCAAGATCGCCACAAGAATCGCCAGCGCGATGAATGTGCATTTCATTTTCTGACTTTGATTTTGTTCCAGCCATGGGGAGCCCACCGATCGGCTCCGCCTAACAGCCCAGCCGCGGCAGCTGCCGCCCCAGCCAGCGCTCCAGCAGCACCTGGGCGACCACATCGTCCCAATCCCGGGGCGGCTGGCGCAGGCCCTGGGGCAGCCAGCGCCGCCAGCCCCGCGGTGGCACCAGCTGCCAGTAGCGCCGCCGGGCCGCCAGGGTGGTGCCCCCTTCTTCGATCAGCTCGAAGTCGACCAGCCCCTTGAGGCTGGTTCGCCAGGGGGCCGAACCGGTGCCGGCCCCCAGCAGCAGCAGGCCCACGGGCGCTTCGGCCTGCCACTGACGCAGGCGGGCCAGGGCGGCTTCGGGCGGCAGCACCTGGGCGGCCACGATTTGACTGCGTTGCGCATCGGTGCGCACCAGGCCGCACTTGCTGCGGCCTGGATCCAGGGCGGCGAGGGCCCCTGGCACTGATGAATGGCTTTGAGCAACGGCGCCGGGATCGATCATCCGCCCCCGCCGCGACCATTTGATGGGACCCAACGCAGTTCGACCACAATTGGATCGGGAGTATCGGCGGCCACCAATGCCACGGCCTCCAGGGTGGCCTGCAGGCCCTCGGGGCGGGCGCTGAGGGCGCGGCCGAGGGTGTTGAAGGCGGTCACATCAAACTGCAGGCCGTCCACCAGGGTGCCCTGGCGCTGGGCCCGGGCAAAGGAGGCCGCCAGCAGCAGGTTCATGCGGCTGCGGATCTCATCGGGGCTGCGCACATCGGCCTCCAGCACCGTGCGGGCCAGGGATTCTCCCTGGCGCACGACCTGGCGATTGGGCCGCAGATCGGGGAAGGCCAGCACCCGATTCTCGCCCCGCAACACATTGGCTGCCGAGCGAATCGACACCACCCAGGTGCCGTTGCGTTGCAAGTATTGCTCGAGTTTTTCCACATCAATGCGCGGTACCAGCAGGATCTGGCGATCGGGCTTCTGACCCGGCAGCAGCAGGCCGAAGGCCGCCTGGTTGGCCCGTTGCATCAGGGCATCAATCACCGCTTTGGCCTCTTCCCCCCGCCGCAATTTCACCTTGGCCGTGGCCAGCGGCTGGCCACTGGCAATCACCACATCGCCGCGGCGCAGGGCGATCACCTTGGTTTCCAGCCCCTTGAGTTCCTTTTGCCCAGCGCTGATGCTGCGCCGCACCGCCGCCAGTTCGGCCTCGGTGCGGCGAATTTCCGCATCTCGACCCTTGATGTATTGGCTAAGCCGATCCCGCTCGCGCTCAAGACGCTGGCGTTGGTTTTGCAGGGGCTGGAGTTCTTGGCGCAGGGAACCGACCCGTTGCTGGGCCGCCGCCAACTGGCCGGCCACGATCCGCTTGCTTTCGATCGCCAGGCTGCGGCTCTGCAAAGCCTGCTGGCGACCCTGTTCGGCCCGGTTGCGTTCCTGGCGACTGCGCAGCAATTCGACGCGGTTCTGGGCCAATTCGAGGCGGTTGGTTTGCAGATCCTGCTGGCTGCGGGCCAGGGCGACGCGCCCCTCGCGCACCTTGGCCTGGATCTGGTCCAACTGGAACAACCCCACCCGCAACCGCTCGCTCACCAGCAGCATCAACCCCAGCGAAAGGGCACTGATCAAGCTGCCGGTCAGGGCGGTGATCACCACAGCCGTCTTGCGGGGCCGCAGGTTGAACAGGCTCAGGCGGGCCTTGCCCACCATCGAGCCGAGGCGATCGCCCAGGGTGGAGAGCACCCCACCAAGCACGAGCAGGGCCAGGATCAACAGCCAGGCCGACAAGGCAGTCTCCGAATCGGCTCCAGTATCTCTGGCCGCTAGCTGAAGCGCTTGGCAAGGGCGATGGGATCAAACACCGTGATCTTCTTGCGGTCGATCTGCACCAGACCATCGGTGCGCAGATCACCCAGCAAGCGGGTAATAGTTACCCGGGTGGAGCCGATGGCCTCGGCAATGGCCTGGTGGGAGAGGCGCAGATCGATGGTGATTCCCTCACTGCCCGGTACGCCGAAATCGCGGCAGAGGACCAACAGGAAACTCACTAATCGGGACGACATGTCCCGGTGGGTGAGGGTTTCGATCATGGTTTCGGTTTGTAGGATGCGGGAGGACAACCCCTGCAACAACAACAGCCCCACACTGGCGTCCTGTTCAATGGCGCGCCGCACCGAGGTGGCTGGGGCTGTCACCATCTCGACCCGGGTGAAGGCCACCGCGTGATAGAAGCGGTCGGAGCGCTGGCCGGTGAGCAGGGACAATACCCCGAACAGGCTGTTTTCGCGCAACAGTGCAACGGTGATCTCTTCTCCCGATTCATAGACCCGCGACAGCCGTACGGCGCCCCGACGCAGCAGGTAAACCTTTTCGGCGGGATCACCAGGAAAAAAGATGGTTTTGCCTCGCTCAATGGCTTCCTGGTTGCTACCTGTCAAAGCGCGCATCACCTCCAGGAGGGTGGGCGCCACGGCCAGGGCCGGTGATGGCGATGTCACCGAACCTGGGCCCCCCGGATTGGGAGTGCTGGGAAGGCGGGTAAAACCGCGGCTGGCTCCAACCATGTCGGTGGGTCCGATCTTGGGGAAACTACGGATCGTCCTGGGGACTCCCTGTAGCAAATAACACAGTTTTTACTTGCTGGTGCGTCGGGGGGCTCAGGGGGCCGCAGCCAGGGCCGCTTTTTGCTGCGCTTGCAGCTCGCTGATGCCCGCCTGGGCCAGGTCCAGCATGGCATTAAGTTCGGATCGGTTAAAGGGCGCACCTTCGGCCGTGCCCTGGATTTCCAGCAGCCGTCCCTGGCCATCCATCACCACGTTGAGATCCACCGCCGCCCGGCTGTCCTCGCCGTAATCGAGGTCCAGCAGGGGGCTGCCATCGACGAGGCCCACGGCCACGGCGGCCACCTGGAGGCGCAGGGGATCCTCCAGCAGCAACCCCTGGTCCCGGAGTCGCCGCAGGGCGACGGCCAGGGCCAGCCAGGCCCCGGTGATCGAGGCGGTGCGGGTGCCGGCATCCGCCTGCAGCACATCGCAATCGACCAGCAAGGTGCGCTCGCCCAGGGCGGCCATGTCAAGGGAGGCCCGCAGACTGCGGCCGATCAGTCGCTGGATTTCCTGGGTTCTGCCCGAGAGTTTCAGCAGTTCGCGGCCCTGGCGTTCGGGGGTGGAGGCCGGCAGCAGGCGGTATTCGGCGCTCAACCAACCCATACCTGAGCCCTGGCGCCAGCGGGGCACCCCCTCCTGCACGCACAGGCTGCACAGCACCCGGGTGCGGCCGGTGGCCACGATCAACGAACTGAGGGCAAAGCCCATCGGATCCCAGCTGAACGTCACCGGCCGCAGGCCGTGGGCGGGCCGTTGCTGGGCGCGGGCCGGGGCGGTGGCCGCCTTTGCCAGCGGCTCTTGCGAAGGGCTGGACACGGCCACCACCAAATAGTGGTGCGCAGCGTAGGGGTCCGGCCCCCGGGGCCCCTGGGCGCTATCGGTGGTGTCGAGGCTGCCTCCCTGCCGCTACATTCAGTTGATCAGGGCCCGTCCCCTTCCCCCGGAGCCCACGGCGCCAGCGGTGTTTACCGCCGCCAGCCACCCCCCGTAGGGCCCCATGACCGCGAGCCTCGCCAATCACCGTTTGCCCCAGCGCCAGGGGCCACCGCCCCACTACGGGGCCACCACAGCTGTCGGGCCTGCCAGGGCCGATGGGGCCGGCACGGCGACCCTGCGGCTTGCCCCCCAGGCCGAAGGATTGCTGCAGATCCACACCGCCCCCTATCGCGGCAGCGTCGCCACGGTGTTCAGCCAGGCCCTGCGGGCCGCTGGCCTGGGCAGCCAGGTGCTGGTGAGCCAGTTTCTCAAGGGGGGCGCCGAGCAGGGGGTTGAAGGCAGCCTCTGGCTGTGTGGCCGCTTGCAGTGGCTGCGCCCCGCCACACCCCATTGCCTCACGGGTCCCGCCAGCAGCGATGCCGAGGCGCTGGAGGCGGTGCGTCAGGTCTGGGCCTACAGCCGCCAGCGGCTGGAGCAGGGCGACTTGAACCTGCTGGTGCTGGATGAATTGGGACTGGCGATCGAGCTGGGTTACCTGGCGGCCAACGAGGTGACCGCCACCCTGGCCCAACGGCCCGCCCACCTGGATGTCATCGTGACCGGACCGGCGATGCCGCCGGCCCTGATGGCCCTGGCGGACCAGGTGACCCACCTGCGGCGCTGATTTCCCCCCTGCGCGATGCTCAAGAACGACCGCTGGATCAACGCCCAGGCCGCCGCCGGCATGATCGAGCCCTTCCAGGCGGCCCTGGTGCGTCATCTGGAGCCGGAGGTCCAACGCCAGCCGGTGCTCAGTTATGGCTGTTCGTCCTACGGCTACGACATCCGGCTGTCGGCCCGGGAATTTTTGACCTTCCGCCATGTGCCCGGCACGGTCATGAACCCCAAGCGCTTTAATCCCGCCAACCTGGAGCCGGCCCCCCTGCACCAGGACGAAGACGGCCGCTATTTCATTCTGCCGGCCCACACCTATGGCCTGGGGGTGGCTCTCGAAAAGCTGAAGGTGCCTCCCAATATCACCGTGATCTGCCTGGGCAAAAGCACCTATGCCCGGCTGGGAATCATCGTCAACACGACGCCGGCCGAAGCCAGCTGGGAAGGGCACCTCACCCTGGAATTCAGTAATTCTTCCGGCGCCGATTGCCGCATCTATGCCGAAGAAGGCATCTGCCAGCTGCTTTTCTTTGAGGGGGATGCCTGTGAAACCACCTATCAGGACCGCTCGGGTAAATACCAGTACCAGCCGGAGCGGGTGACCTTGGCACGGATTTAATTTAAAAGATATACGGTAAAGCTGGATAAGCCATGCGATGGTCAGTTTTTGGGTTTTGTTGATATATCTGCGCCGTACCGGACTCGCCTGATCAAGGCGCCAACCTGGCCTTGTGCAGGCGACTTTTCTCGTACCAGGCGGCGAACTCGGGCGCCCAGGCCTCAAGGTGGGGCCACATCAGGTCGCAGAGTTCGCGGATTTCCTGCTGGGCATCGAGTT
>JBBASD010000166.1:0-5594 GCA_040399485.1 Cyanobium sp.
GGCCGAAGCGGCAGCGCCAGCACGGACCATCTACACCTGGAACTGAGGAGTGGTACGGGGCCTTCTCAGGTGGCTGTGGACCCGGCGAAGTATCTACCCCGGCCTTAGACCCCTAGTCCTAGGGCATCGCCTGGGGCCGGACTAGGGGCGGCATCGATGGTCGGGCTGGGTGGAAATACTCACAGCTGTCAAAGGGTCATGGCGGCGACCACGCCAGGCAAAACCTGGTGGCTGCATAGAAGAACGGATTCCATGACCCATGACTCCCCTGCTTTGTTGTTTTCGCAATATTGGCAACCAGCTGCTGATATTGCGCTGCTGCGGACCTGGGAATTTTTTTCTGGAGAGGGTGGTGTTTCCCTTCGAATTGCTTACTTTTGCCTGTCCGGCCGACGCCGAGGTCAAGATCTGGCACGTGGACGGGGCTGGGCCGACGCTGGTTGACTGCTGCCTTGCCGAGGCCATGCACTGTGAGGATTCGCCGTAGGAAAAGGCAGGGGCCGGTTTGTGACCATCAGCTTCAGCAGCCTGGTAGGCAAATGTCGCGTCGGCAGTGGTGTTGATTTACCGGTCTCCAGGTGGTTCGGATGAATTGGACCTGGATTTTGGCGCTGCCCCGGGATTCAGTCGCCATCGAGACCAAGGAGCAGTACCCGGGCGGCATTGATGGCCTGCATGGTGTCGTGGGCTCCGCCCCGATCGGGGTGGTGCTCGGCCGCCGCCAGTTTCCAGGCACGGGTCACATCGGCTTCACGCAGCCGGCCGGCGAGAGCCAGGCCGAGGCGATGGCGGGCCTGCATCGCCTCCACATCGGGACTGCGGCCCAGGGGGGAACGGTCGGCGGCGCTGAGGCCGCTGCCACGACGCTTGCGGCCCGCTCCGCCTTTGCTGCCGGCCCCCTTGGCCTTGGCGCCATTACTGCTGTCCCCAGCGCCTTGGAACCCGTTTGCTCCCCGACCCTTCGAGGCGCCGAAGCCCTTGGACTTCCGTTCGGTAGGGGCTTGCTGCTGGCTAGGGGCAGATCTAGAGACAACCAGGGGCATGGACATGACAGGCAAGGCATCGGCCCCCGCGAGGTGAACCGATATTCACCTTTGCACGGCAACCCGTTTCAAGTTTGCATCGCAGCCAACCTGGGATGCCACCAGAGCCAGGCCTGGCGATTGATCAGGAGCCCAATCAGGAGCAAAAGTGCCATCAAGAACACCTGATCACCACGGGAATCGGGTATGACAATATCTGCGATTAAATGGAATAGGTTGGTGACGCTATAAAGCACACTCAGCCAGAAATGCCAACGGTGCCAGGGGCGCCAGGGACCTTCGCCGCAGCCATCACTGGCAGCCCAGGCGATCAGCAGGAGGGCAGCTAGCGGCACCAAAAAATAGACCATCATTGACCAATACACCAATGTCAATCGGGCCGGATTGACCGTATTGCCGATGACCACTGATAGGCCATGGAAGAGGGGCATCAAGCCAAGCTGAACATGAAACAACATCGCCAGCAGATAGGCCGTCCAGAGGCTGCGCAGCCGTAGCGCATGGTCGATGCAGCCGGGATTGGCAGTACCGCTGTTGGAGGAATGGGCAGGAGTCATGGCCGTTCACTGGCGGATTTCCCTGTTTGCCATTCTCCTGGACCAGGCCGTAGGAGCGCCTTTACGGGTGCCAGTCCGGTGGCCCCCAGCGCTGCCAGGATCAAATTGCGCGAACATGCTCAAATTGCGGGAATCAGTATCGCAATTTGTATCACTTGCCCCAATCCTGCCCAAGGGGATCACTTTTTGGCCAGATTGTTAAAAAGTCCTGCCGATGGTGGCCCTCTGTCGGGATTCCTGCCAACCATCCGGACTTTGTCCCTGAAATCTCTCTTCATGCCGTCTCTTCAGAGCCATCGCCGCACCGGTTGTCGGGCCGGGGCAGCTTGTTCCTGGCTTGGTGGTGTTGTGCTGCTGGGCAGTCTGAATCCTTTGCCCCTGCTGGCCGCTGCCCCGGTCCCTGTTCCATCGCTGCTCTACAGGTTGGCCACCACCTGCGCCGTGGCAGGGGCGCCGCCCGTGAATTGCAGTGTCGAAGCGGTGGATGAAGGCCCTAGCACCCTCTATCGCCACATCATCGGCAAGGACACCCAGATCGTGCGCATCACCGACGACCCGGTGAGCATGACCATCTGGAACGAGTCGGCCAAGAAATGGGAGTCGCTGCGCAACGCTTCGGCGCGTTTCTCCACCAACACTGTCTGCTTTAACGATCGTGAGATCTGCGTGATCAATCCCAACTATCTCAACAGCGTCCGCCAGGACGATCTCAAGGGGCGCTTCCGGGGCCGGGACCTGATCAAGGTTCATTTTGATGCGTCAGGTCGCATTGATGCCTCCTGCTACGACGACGCCTGCGCCCTGGTGAAGCCATGAAGCAGTTCGCCAGACTTTGTCTCGTCCTGGCCGGTGTGCTGGCCCTGCCTGTGGTGCCCTCGCGGGCGGCCCTGGCTTTCACTCAAGACGCTTCTGCCGTGGCGAGCCCGCTCTGGATCGCCCGTGGCGGCGGCGGTGGGCGGGGTGGCGGCGGCGGTCGTGGCGGTGGTGGTGGCGGCCGTGGCGGCGGCGGCGGCCACAGCGGCTTCAGCGGTGCCGGTTCGGCAAATGGGCTCAATCGGGGCGCCAGTCGGCCCCAGGGGGGCTGGGCCGAAAACAGCCGCGGCGCGCGTGCGGGCGGAGGCCCTTCCCTCGATCGCCAGCCGATCAATCGGGCCAGCGGCGGCTACCAACGGTCGCAAGGTGGAGTTGGCTCTAACCGGCCGGCAGGATCCCCCAGCTTGGGGGATCGCAACTTTAGCGGCGGCGATCGCACCATCAACGGCGGCGAGCGAAATTTCAAGGCGGGAGATCGCACTTTCAATACGGGCAATACGGGAGATCGGCGTTATAACGCCGGGGATAGAAATTTCAACGGCCAGGTGAATCGCTACTGGAACCGCACCGTAAACATCAACAATGTGAATCTCAATCCAGGTTGGGCACGTCCTGGCTGGGGTTATGCCCGCCCTTGGAATCACGGCTGGTATGGCGGCTGGAGCACCCCAAGCTGGGGTTGGTGGGGGGCCTCGGCGGCGGCCTGGGGGGTCAGTACCCTCGCCACGGCTGCGATAATCAATGCCGCTGTTGATAACGCCGTGGCTAACAGCACCACCTACATCCTGGTGCCCAATACTGGCTACCAGCTGCAATTCGGCACGGTGCAGCCCTCCGGCACCACCGGGGTCAGCTTTGTGGTGACGGCCAACAACATCAGTTACCAGATGACGGCGGACTGCACCAATGGCTTGATCAACGGTGCCCAGCCCGCCAGTGCCCAGGAGGCGGAACTGCTCAATTCCGCCTGTCAGGTTGCCTTCGGCAACGCCCGCTGAAGTCTCAGACCTGCGCAGCCCCTGGGGACGAATCTATCGCCGGTTCTTTCCCCAGCCAGCGCAGCAAGGGGATCGAGAACAGCACCCGAATCAGCAGGAAACAAAGGATCCCCACCTTCACCGGTTCCGGGGTTGGGGCATAAAGGGAGGCGAACAGCAGCGCCAGCCCTGGATTACGCATGGAGGTAAGTAGCGACCCTGTGACCCGATCCCGCCGGCCTGGCCCCCCCAGCCCATAACCCAGAACCAGGGACCCCAGCACCACCAACACCATCACCAGCAGGGCAGGACCATTGGCGGGGATATAACCCGCCAGCAGGGGAAAGGTTTTGATCAGCACCACCACGATCAACAAAATCAGCAACAGGCCCGCCAGCTTCTCAATCGGGGTTTCAAGTCGGCTGGCCAGATCGGGGCGCCAGCGCCGCACCAGCAAGGCCAATGTCAGAGGGAACAACTGAACCGAGATTATTTGTTTGGCGACTTGCTGGGGTTCGATCGGCCAACCCTGGACCCCGAAGCTGCTGCGAAACAGATCGGCCAGCAGCGGGATCGACACGATCGCCATCAAGGCCGCCAGTACCTGCACGAGGGCGGCCAGATCCCGATCGCCCCCGTGCTCTTTCACCTTGCGCAGGGTGAGGGGAGCGCTGGGGCAAAGGGCCATCAGGGCAATCGCCAGCTGGGCGGGGTGGGCCACGGCGGCACCGAGGGGGCCCTTCAACACCACCAGGGCGAGCAGGGGCACCAGCAGGCAGGAAGCAAACAGCTGCCTGGCAATCAGGCCAGGCCGGCTGCGCAGCAACACCAGCCAATCCCCTGTTAAGCCCAGGCCCAGGGCAAACATCAGGGCAAATACCGGGAGCTTGAAAATCAGCTGAGCCACGGGTGAGATCCTGGATACACCCAGGGAATTAGGGGTTGGCAGCCGAGCCAAGGGGCCGGCGCGGGTCTGGGGCCGACGGGGCCGGGGCGGCCCGGGCAGGCACCTGGCAGGGTGCCATTAGCGATCGTCGGGTCCCGGCTGGGGCCACCAGGGCGGTAGGCGACCCGGAGCCGTCCTCTCTGCCTCAAGGCGCTGTTCGCTTTCAATCTCCTTGGCTAGAAACACATTCAAGAACGTGCGGATCACGGCCACCAGCGCCAACTGCAGCAGATTGCGCTCCGAGGGGCTGGTGGTGGTGCTGACGATGTCGGCGCCGAGCTGGAATTCCAGGGCCATCGCCAGCCAGCTGGCAAAGGTCAGCCTGGCCCGGGTGGAGGGCCGCAGCGAGGGGACCCGCACCAGGCTGGGCCGTAGCTGGCCGAGGGTGACCAGAAGCCCCACCAGCACGGTGATCACTGAAAGACCCTCTAACAGCAGGTGTGTCGTACGGGCCAGGTCCAGTAGCAAGGGCTCGGCCATCTCGGTGATCGACATCGGGCGCCATGGGCTTTGGGGCCATGCTGCCCCAGGGGCCTGGGGCAAGCTTGCTGGAATCCTTGTCCTGCCCCTGCCCATGGCTCCCCTGCCCGACAGCGCCGAACTGCTGAATCTGGAACGGGGCCGCCGGCGCCAGGGAACGGCTTTGGTGACGGCCGATCTGCTCGGGATCTGGCGGCTGCAGCGGGTATGGCCCCGCCGGGGTGGCGAGCCCTCCGGCCCCAGCAGTGCGCTGTTGCGGGGCCTGGGGGCCCGTCTGGAAATCAACGCTGCCGGGGCCCCGTCCGCCTACCCGGACACCCCATGGCCCGGGCCCGCCAGCGCCTCTGGCCCGGGGGATCGGCTGGGGCTGGTCAATGCGGTGAGCTTGGGGCCCCTGGAATTGCGCTTTGAGGGGCGTGCCCTTCTGGCTGGTCCGCGGCCGTTGCTGTGGTTCGGCTTTGATCAGTTGCAACTGCGCTTTGGTAGCCAGGTGTTGCTGCAACGGCCCTTACCGCCAGCGGCAGCCCAGCGCCAACCGTTCTTTGCCCTGATCGGCATGGGGCCTGGCTGGTTGGCGGCCCGGGGCCGCGGTGGCGGCCTGGCCCTATGGCAGTTGCAGACACCCGCCCAGCAGTTGGGGGTTGATCTGGGCTGAGGGGGGGGCAGGGAGCGCTGGGGTGGGGGTTCAATGCCGCAGGCGCCGCAGTGCGCCAGAAGGGGGCTCCCCGAAGCGCTGTTGATAATCGCGGCGGAAGCTGGCGACGCTGAGGTAACCGCA
>JBBASD010000167.1:0-5565 GCA_040399485.1 Cyanobium sp.
GGCCCAGCTTGCCCTGGTGCGCCGTCTGCGCGAGCGGGGGGCTGTGTTCTATGGCGCCTGGTGGTGTCCTGCCTGTTTCCGGCAGAAAGATCTGTTCGGACAAGAGGCGGGCAACCAACTCCCTTATGTCGAATGCGAAAAAACCGACGCCGATCGCCAACGTTGCAACCGGGTCGGCATCAAGGCCTATCCCACCTGGGTGTTGGGGGATAGGCGGGTGGAGGGGGTTCTTTCCCTGGACGCCTTGGGCCGTTTGCTAGGCGACCCTCCCAAGCGCCCTGCGCCTTAGTGGGGCATCAAGAGTGGGGCATCAACAAGTTCACCGAGGTGGTCAGTCCGGCGGCCTTGAGGTTGGTTTCGTAACGGCGGGCGGCTTCCGGATGGCCCCGGAAGACGATGGCAGCACCATTGTGTTGCAGCCGTTCGTCGAGCCAGGCGGCACTGGCCGCCGGCAGACCGGCAATGGCCCGGCGCAGGGGCTCAATCACCGGCTCAAGGCTGTTGAGCACCCAGACGGTGGCCAGGGGTGCGCGGATCGCACGCTCTTGCACAAGGGCGGGCAGTAAGGGGGCCGAAGCGGTAAACGGGGCCATTAAGCAATGTCGAGAATGGATTCAAGCTATGGATCACCCCGGGGTGCCCGGCAGGGGGAGAGCCGTCAAAAAGCCGTTCTTGACAGGGTTGCTCCTATTTGCTGCGGCCCAGTTCAGCCAGTTGCTGCTCCAGAACTTCGGCGGTGACGGCCCCTGGCAGAAATTGACGATCCATCACCACGGTGGGGGTGCCTTGCAAGCCCAGGGCTTCGGCCTGGTCGACCTCCTTTTGGATTGCTTGCAACGAGGCCGGTCCCTTGCGGTCCTGATCGAAACGGGACAAGTCGAGCTTCAGGTTGTTGGCGATCTCGCCATAGAGGGGCTCTCCCAAGCGAGCCTGGTTGGCGAAGAGGGCGTCGTGATAGGCCCAGAACTGGCCTTGGCGACCGGCGGCCCAGGCCGCTCTGGCGGCGGGGAGCGCTTGGGGATGGATCTGGGTCAGGGGAAAATTCTTATAGACAAACGTCACCTCCTTGCCGTGCTGCTCCACAAAAGCCTTGAGGGCCTCATGGGCCTGGGCGCAATAGGGGCACTGGAAATCGGAAAACTCCACCACGACCACTTTGCCACTGCCGCGGCTGGGGGAATCGCCGATCAGGTCGCGGGGTTGGGGATAGAGGCGAAGCAGCTTTTCGGCCTGTTGTCGCCGTTGGGCCTCCTGTTGGTCGCGCTCGTAGGCGTTGAGTGCCTCAATTAGAACGGCTGGGTGACGGCGGATCACCGCCAGAACCTGCCGCTCAAAGGCGGGATCCACCGCATTGGCGGCCCGCTGCGGCGCTGTTGCCGGGGTTGAATCAGCCCTGGCGGCGCCGGGCAGCACTAGAGGCGACACCAAAAGACCAAGCAGTAGAGCAACAAGCACCCCAAAGCGGGGGCGTCTGAACATCGGGCGATTGGGCCATGGGCCCTGGGATCGAAGGCGATACACGGCTGGGGCAAGGACGGGCTAATGCCGCAGGTTAGGGGGCGCTGTTGCTGTTGCCATAGGCCACATGGCAAGTGGTGTTAAGTAATTGGGCTTCGGCCACGGAGCGGGGCGACTGGCCGTTGATCAGCCCCTGGCGGCAATTGCCATTGCCCTGGTAGGCGGGGCCGCTGCTGCCGACGATGTAACGGAAGCTGACCATCCCCTCGCCGGCGGGCAGCACCGAAGCGAAATCAAGACGAATTGTGGTATCAGGCACCACGATCAGCGTGGATTGGTTCTGGGCGGCGCTGTTGACCAGTCCGGTGATCACTGCCCCTGTGGCCAGGCCCATCACCCCCCAACCCACGGCACTGGGGCCCCACCAGGACCAATTAGTTGGCGCCCAGTTGTACCAACCGGTACGCCAGGGGCGATAGCCCCAGTAGCCGCCGTTTTGCCAGCCACGGTTCCAGACAAAAGGACGGCCGTAGCCGTAGACAGGTTGGTAGCCATAGTCATAGCCGTAGGGCCGGTGGTAGCTATAGGGCCGGCGGTAGCTGTAGGCAGGGCGGTAGCTGTAGGCAGGGCGGTAACCGTCCCCACGAAAACCACCGCGGTAATAATTAACACCGTGATAATTGCCCCCAGTGCTGCCCCCTTGCCAGCCATCGGCCTGGGCGCTCGGCAGCGCTAAGCACGAAGCCAACAGGATGCCCGCCAGCCTGGGGGCAACGCCAAGACCTGGCTGCACCATGGCTTGGGGCTTAAACAAAGCCAGGCCCCGTTCCAACTTCCAATTTGCAGAAACCATGGCTGGCCGGAGGGGTAACAGCAGCAGAATTTGAGCGTAAAGGCATGCCTGGATCGATCCATTTCGGAATGCCGTACTTCGCCCCTAACTGCCTCATCAACTAGTCCCTTGACTAGGCAGACAACCCATCGATTCAGATCTATTTCATCTAACCGCCAGTAGGAGGCGTCACCGGAAAAAACCAAAAATTAAAGGGGCCCTTCCAGGCCCCATGGGTCATTTGGGTGACAAGGCTGACCTCACCCCGTCTCCGTTAAGAGTGTCAGGCAGCCACAGGGGCGGCTTGACGGGAGAAACGAACGATGTTGTTCGCTGTTACGTGTTTGCTCTTACCGAGCAGGCTTCAGTCACCCTCCTGTTGCCCCGTCGAAACCATTGCAGCCCCTCAAACCTCCTCTGGCAACTGGTGTCATCAGGCGGTCCCGATCGGCAGGCAGCCGGTGGGGGAAATGGAGCTGAGCGGAATCGAACCGCTGTCCGAAACAGTGGTGTGGATCACCTAGTCGGACCTAAATCCGACCTGTTCAGTATGGCACTGCCATCCCCCCGTAAGTGCAGCCAACGCCGGTGGGCATGGCCGAACCTTCCGGGACACCGCCCGGTCCCCACGCCAGCAGCGCTGCCAGCACTACCTTGATCCGCGCAGCGGCCACGGCCAGCCAGCCAGCGCCAACGTTTAGAAACGGAGCCCTCCAGCCCGCGCTGCGGCCCCTGCCGATGCAATCAGCCCTGGATGTCATCGCCGTGGTGCCGCCTGGCCTGGAGGAACCCGCCGCCGCCGAACTGCTCGCCCTTGGCGCCGAGGCGGTGCGGCCCCTGCGCCGGGCCGTGGCCTGCCGCACCGACCTGGCCGGCTTTTACAGGTTGCACCTACGCGCCCGCCTTCCCTTTCGCTTCCTGCGGCAGCTCGCCCGCTTCCCCTGCCAAGGCCGCAACGACCTGTACCGCGGCATTCAGGCCGCCGCCGACTGGGAGTTTTGGCTGCCGCCAGAGCACAGTTTCAAGGTGGAGGCCAGCGGCAGCCTGAGCGAGCTCAACCACAGCCATTACACGGCGCTGCAGGTGAAAAACGCCCTGGTGGATTGGCAGCGGCAGCGCTGGGGGGCCCGCTCGATGGTGAACCTGGAGGATCCCGACCTCAGCCTGCATCTGCACCTCAGTCCCGCTGGCCGGGGCGGCGGGGAGGGCGGCAGCGCGATCCTGAGCCTGGAGGGCGACGGCGGCAGCCTGCACCGTCGCGGCTACCGGTCCGCCATGGGATTGGCACCGCTGAAGGAAAACCTGGCGGCGGGCCTGATCGCCCTCACCGGCTGGGATGGCTCGGTGCCCCTGGTCGACCCCCTCTGCGGCTCCGGCACCTTGCTCCTGGAGGCCGCTGCCGCCGCCCTTGATCGCGCCCCGGGACTGCTGTTCGACCGCGGTGGAGAGCCCCGGCCCCGGCGATTCGGCTTCGAGCGCTGGCCCGATTTCGAGGCCGGTCTTTGGCGCCAAGAAGTTGAGGCCGCCGTGGCCACGGCGAAGCCTGACCAGGCAGCGGGCCGCCCCTTGGCTGCCGTGGTGGGCAGGGAGCGGGATCCCGCCGTGTTGGACCAGGCCCGCGCCAACGCCAAGGCCGCAGGCCTGGCGGATCGGATCCAGTTCCAGCAGGGGGATTTTCGGGATTTCGTGCCGCCGCCAGGCCAGGGGCTGGTGGTCTGCAACCCGCCCTACGGCGCCCGACTCGGGGCCGACGCAGACTTGGAGGCCCTCTACGCTGACCTTGGCAGGCTTTTGAAGGAACGATGCGGGGGCTGGACCCTCTGGCTCTTAAGCGGCAACCCAGCCCTCAGTGGCGCTCTGCGTCTCAAGGCCAGTCGCCGGGTTGCCGTCAGCAATGGGGGCCTGGACTGCCGCTGGCTTCGTTACGACCTGCATTGAGCCAGGGCCCGAATCGGCTACTGCGCCAGCAACTCAAGCCTTTGACCCATGGTTGAATAACCTCGACTGGATTGGTTTCGTTTTTTTCGCCAGCCCCCTGGGTTCCCAGAGGGTCCTGCCTGTTGCTAGTGCGCTGAACACAAACTCAATGGAACCAGACGCTTCTTTTTCCAATCCGCCTCTTGTTCCCGTCATCCTGTGCGGCGGCACCGGCACCCGGCTCTGGCCCCTGTCCCGCGCCAGCTACCCCAAGCAGTACTGGGCCCTGGCCGGTAACGACGACAAAACCTTGTTGCAACAGACCCAGCAACGGCTTGAGGGGCTTCCCGCCCTGGCTCCGCCCCTGCTCATCTGCAATGAAGACCATCGCTTCATTGTGGCCGAGCAGATGCGCCAGATCGGTGTTGAACCCGCCGCTATTTTGCTCGAACCGATGGGCCGCAACACCGCGCCTGCGGTGGCCGTGGCAGCTTTGAAAGCCACCTCCCGTGGCCAGGACCCCCTGCTGCTGGTGCTTGCCGCCGACCACGTGATCCGTCGCCCCGAACGCTTTCGGGCCGTGGTAGAGGCCGCCCTGCCGGCGGCCACGGCGGGCCGGTTGGTCACCTTCGGCATTGTGCCCACCGCCGCCGAAACCGGTTACGGCTACATCGAGGCGGCTGAATCCCTAGGCGCCGGGCCCCAGGACCAGGGGGGCCCAGTCCCCATAGTCCGTTTTGTCGAAAAACCGGACAGTGCTACAGCCGCAGCCTTTGTGGCCTCCGGGCGCTTCACCTGGAACAGCGGCATGTTCCTGTTTCGCGCCAGCGCCATCCTCGCCGAACTTGAGCGGCTGGCCCCCGAGGTGGTCAGTGCCTGCCGCTCTGCGCTGGAGCAGGACAGCGCCGATCTGGAATTCCTGCGGCTGGAGCGCGAGGCCTTTGCGGGCTGCCCCAGCGTGTCGTTGGATGTGGCGGTCATGGAGAAAACCTCCCTTGGCGCCGTGCTCCCCCTGGATGCCCAGTGGAGTGATGTGGGCAGCTGGAGTGCCCTCTGGGAAACCTCTGACCAGGACAGCGACGGCAACGTGCTGCGCGGCAGGGTCATTGGCCAAGGGGTACGCAATTGCTATCTGCGCAGCGAACACCGGCTGGTGGTAGGTCTGGGGGTGCAAGATCTCGTCGTGGTCGAAACGGACGACGTGGTGTTGGTCGCCCACCGGGATAGGGCCCAGGAGATCAAATCGATCGTCGGCCAACTAGAGAAAAGCGGTGCGCCTGAAAGCAGGGCCCATCGCCGCATCTACCGCCCCTGGGGCCATTACGACGGCATCGTCGAGGGAGACCGCTGGCAGGTCA
>JBBASD010000168.1:0-5563 GCA_040399485.1 Cyanobium sp.
GAGGACGTCGAACCATCCCCGGGCCGATGGCGCCCGCCCTACAGCAATCGTCATGGGAAGAACGGTGCGGGAAACCCGCTGGGCTGTGGGATACCTGGCGATCGTAACAACCCTGCCTGGAACGACGCGGCCGCTCGACATCGGCTGAGATTGGAAGGGGCTGCGGTGGCCCAGGCCGACTTGGCCCGGGCATTTCGCTGGCCCAGGCCCGACCGGATCGGCCCCACGGCAGGATGGGTCCACCTTTGCCCTATTCCTTCTTTATGGCCTCCAGCAGCGTCCCCCCTGCGACGGTTACAGGTTTGGCTGATCCTGCCCAGGTTTTGGAGCAGCCGGTGCTGGGCTCCAGGCGACTTTCCAACCTGCTGGTGGCCACCGCGGTCAGCATTGGCGGGCTTGGTTTTTTGCTGACCAGTGCCTCCAGTCGTTTTCAGCGCAATTTGCTGCCGATCGGCCATCCGGCAGAGCTCGTCTGGGTGCCCCAGGGGTTGGTGATGGGTCTTTACGGACTGGCGGCGCTGGCGCTCGCGACCTATCTATGGTCCGTGATCGTGATTGACGTCGGTTCAGGCAGCAACCGATTCGATCGCACGGCAGGTCAAGCGCGCATCACCCGTCGGGGCTTTCGTCGTCGCATCGAACTGGATATCCCCCTCAGGGATATTCAGGCCGTCAAGGTCGATGTGCGTGAGGGCATCAGCCCCCGGCGTCGGCTAGCCCTGCGGCTCCAGGGTCGCCGCGATTTGCCCCTGACCCAGGTGGGTGAGCCCCAGCCGTTGGCCGATCTTGAGCTCTCTGGAGCCCAATTGGCCCGTTTCCTTGGTGTGCCCTTGGAGGGCCTTTGATTGCGATGGCGATCCAGTACAGACCCCCGCTTCAGTCGCCATGGCTGCTCAAGTTGGCCCTTTTCGCGCTCAGCCTGGCCCTTCCTTTGACTCTGTCGGCCTGCGCTGCCGAACGGGCCATGCCCACCTTGGGTTGTGCCGTGGCCACGACCCCATGCCTCAGTGGCACCGCCAAAGTGGCCCTGCAGACCACTCGGGGCGAAGTCATCCTGGGACTAGACGGTAAGGCTGCTCCTTTGACGGCAGGCAATTTCGTGGATCTTGTCAAACGCGGTGTCTACGACGGTACCGTCTTCCACCGCGTCGTTCGGGAACCTATGCCGTTTGTGGTGCAGGGTGGCGATCCGATCAGCGCCGATCCCAAGGTGGCTGCAAGTGATTACGGCACCGGCAGCTACATCGACCCCACGACCCGCGAATCCCGCTTGATCCCCCTTGAAATCGGCATTAAGTCAGAGGTTCGTCCCCGCTATGGCCAGCCCCTGACCACCCCAGGGATCACCCGGGAGTTGCGCCTCAGCCACGAACGGGGTGCCGTGGCCATGGCCCGTTCAGGGGATGCAAATTCCGCCAGTGCCCAGTTTTATGTAGCCTTGGAAGCTTTGCCCGAGTTGGATGGTCGCTACGCCGTTTTTGGCAGGGTGACCAAGGGGATGGACGTCATTGACAAGATTCAGCAGGGCGACAAGATTTTGCGGGCAACCGTCATAGAAGGCGGCACTTTGGTGCAAGGTGAACCCTGAACTGGATGCGGTCGCCGCTAGCGATTGGGGCGTCGATTGGGGCGATCACGGCATCTGGCAATGGCAGGGCCACGGCTGCCATTGGCGTCGCATCGGCGATCCTGCCCATCCGCCCATCGTCTTAATCCATGGATTCGGGGCAGGCAGTGGCCACTGGCGCCACAACGCCGGTGCCTTCGCTGCGGCAGGTTGGCAGGTGTACGCCATGGACCTGCTGGGATTTGGAGATTCAAGCCAGCCCTGGCTGCGGCTCGATAATCGTCTCTGGGCTCGTCAGCTGGCGGCTTTTTTAGACGAGGTGGTCCATGGGCCGGCGGTGCTGGTGGGCCACTCCCTCGGCGGACTTGTTGCTCTCACTTGTGCCGTGCATTTCCCCGAGCTGGTGCAGGCTGTGGCTGCGGTCCCCCTGCCGGATCCGGCCCTGTTGATGGCGAGGATGGGTGGCCTCGGGGGCTCCCCCCGCCAACCCCCATGGCGCCGCCGGTTCAAGCGTCTGATTGTGAATCTGCTTTGTCGGTTGCTGCCCTTGGAGGTGATTGTGCCACTGCTGGTCCATTCCCCACTTCTGGATCTGGGGCTTCAGTCCGCTTACGACAATCCGATCATCGGTGATCGGGAGCTGCGACGGGTGATTTCCAGGCCGGCCCGGCGACCTGGGGCGGTCAGGGCCCTGCGGGCCATGAGCATTGCCATGCCGTTGCGCCCCCATCACGCCACGGCCCCTGCGTTGCTGACCCGCCTGAAACAGCCCCTGCTGCTGATTTGGGGTCGTCAAGATGGCCTGGTGCCCCTGGAGGTGGCCCTGCAATGCAGGCGCTGGCGGCCCCATACCCCCCTGGTGGTCTTGGATCAGGCCGGCCATTGTCCCCATGACGAGCGGCCCCCCATCTTTAATCAAACCCTGCTGGAATGGCTCGCATCCCTTCCCCCAGCTCACGCCTGAGCCGCTCTAGTGGGATCGATTTCGGAGGGGGGTCCCCAACACCACCTAGGTTTGGAACGGGCGACCCGGTCTTGGAGCGATGAAGCACACCCTTTCGGTGCTGGTGGAAGATGAATCCGGTGCCCTGAGCCGCATTTCGGGCCTGTTTGCCCGGCGAGGGTTCAATATCGAGAGTCTGGCGGTTGGGCCGGCGGAAAACCGCGGTGTTTCGCGCTTGACCATGGTTGTTGAGGGAGATGACGGCACCCTGGAGCAGATGAGCAAACAACTCAACAAGCTTGTCAATGTGCTGGGTGTCATCGATCTATCCACCATTCCGGCGGTGGAGCGTGAACTGATGCTGTTGAAGGTGTCAGCTCCGCCTCAAAACCGCAGTGCGATTTTTGATCTGGTGCAGGTGTTTCGCGCCAAGGTGGTGGACGTGGCCGATGATGCCATGACCTTGGAGGTAGTCGGTGATCCGGGCAAGCTAGTGGCCTTGGAGCGCCTGCTTGAGACCTATGGCATCCTTGAGATCGCCCGCACCGGCAAAGTTGCATTGGAGCGGGCCTCTGGGGTGAATACGGAATGGCTCAAGGCGGTCACCTTGGAGAAGCGGGTGCCGGCCTGATCGCGCTCAGTCCTGGAGATAGGTGGTCTGGCCAAGGCTGGTGCGCAGGTGGGCCATGAGCCTGCGGGCATCACTAATTACGAGCTGGCCCTTGCTGATGGCCTCCTCGCTGGCCACCCTCAGCCGTTCAAGCAGGAGATCGGGGTCGTGCTCCATGGCTTCGAGTACCTCAGCATTGGTGTTGCCTCTAACAACATGATCAACCCGATAGCCGCCACCATCAGAGAGGCGAATGTGGACGGCATTGGTGCTGCCGAAGAGGTTGTGCAGATTGCCCATTACTTCTTGGTAGGCGCCGCCCAAAAAGAGGCCAATCCAATAGGGTTCGCCAGGTTTAAGAGTGTGGAGTTCGAGTAGGGATTTGACTTGGCCGCGATCAATGAAGCGGGCAATTTTGCCATCTGAATCGCAAGTTAGGTCGGCGAAACTACCTAAGCGTGTAGGACGTTCATCCAAGCGATGCAGGGGCATCACCGGGAACAACTGATCGATCGCCCAGGTGTCTGGGGCCGAACGAAAGACAGACAGATTGGCGTAATAGGTGCCGGCGAGAGCCGCCGGCAGCCCCCGTAATTCTTCCGGTATGAGTGTTTCATTTGCCATGGCCTCCAGTCGCTCGGCAATGGCCTGACAGCAGGCCCAGGTCAGTTGTTCGGCCTTGGCCCGATCGGGCAAGCTCAAGTAGCCAAGCCGGAAGGCTGCAAGGGCGTCGTCTTTGAATTTGAGGGCATCGTTCCAAGCTTCCTGGAGACGCTCGGGACCGGCGGCATTGTCCCTTGCCCCATCGGGATCCACCGCTGCCAGGACGCGCTCGCTTTCCGCTCTGATGCCGTTGTAGGTGTCGCGCAGGTTGCGTAGCACCAGGGGCTCCCGCTCCTCGGCCTCCGGCACATCCCCCGGCACGGAGCCCGCTCCCAGGACATCAAATACCAGCACGCTGAAGTGACTGGCGATGGCCCGGCCGCTTTCACTCACCAAGGTGGGCACCGACACATCATGGGGTTCGCAACATTCGCGCACGGTGGCCACCACGTCGTTGGCGTAGTTCTGCAGGGAGTAGTTGGTGGACGCGGCCGTGGCGGTGCGGCTGCCGTCGTAGTCGATGCCCAGGCCCCCGCCGACATCGAGAAAGCCCATGGGCGCCCCGAGCCGCGTCAGTTCGACATAGATCTGCCCCGCTTCCTGCAGCGCGTCTTTGAGAACAGCGATGTCGTTGATCTGGCTGCCGATATGGAAGTGCAGCAGGCGCAGATCGGCCAGCAGGCCCGCCTGGCTCAGGGTGGCAACGGTGCTGAGGACATCGGGGATCGAGAGGCCGAACTTGGCCCGTTCCCCCACCGAACTGCCCCAACGGCCGGTGCTGCGGGTCGAGAGTTTGGCGCGAATGCCCAGGAAAGGGGCGGCGCCTAGATCTTGGCTGGCAGAGATGATGCGCCCCACTTCATCGGCTTGCTCAATGACGACCACCGGCTGGCGTCCCAAGCGGCGCGCCAGGATCGCTGTTTCGATATAGCGACGATCTTTGTAGCCATTGCAAATCAGCAGCGCCTCTGGATCTTCCAGGAGCGAAAGGGCGATCAGCAGTTCGGCTTTGCTGCCAGCCTCGAGCCCGAAGTGCCAACGCCGGCCGGTTTCCACCAGCTGCTCGACGACATGGCGCTGCTGGTTGCATTTGACCGGAAACACCCCTTGATAGCGACCGCTGTAGCCGTACTGGGCGATGGCCCGCTCAAAGGCGGCATGCAGGCGCTCTAGCCGGTCTTCGAGGATGTCATCGAAGCGGATCAACAGCGGCAGGGAGAGATCGCGGCCCTGCAGCTCCTGCACCAGGTCCACCAGATCCAGGGAGCCGCCCCGGTCGCCCCGGGGCTGCACCATCACATGGCCGCGGCCGCTTACAGAGAAGTATGGATCCCCCCAGCGGTCGAGGCCATAGAGGGCGGCCCCATCGGCGGCGCTCCAGCTGGTCGCTGCAAGGGGAGCGGCCGGGGTGCCGTTGGCGTTGGCGAGCACCATCAGGCCCTGGGATGGGGGAATTGCGGTGCGCCGAATCTAGTCAGCGGTGGACGGGCTAAGGGCGTCGAGCCTTGGCTGGCGAGACGGGGCCAATGCCCAGCGCCTGCCTGTAGCCACTGGTCAACCGGAGCGACCCACTTTGAGAAAGCGCCACCACTGTTTAAACTGCCGTATCAACAACGGTCTCTTTGATGGCTTCGTCCAGGCCCCGCCAGGCCCTGCACCGTTGGGGAAACTCCCTCGGTATACGGCTGCCGGCGGCGATCAGCAGGGAGGCAGGCCTCCACGACAACCAGACCGTTGAGCTCAAGGTGGTGACTGAGGGGGTGCTGATTCGGGTGGTTGAGCCACGCCTGACGCTGGAGGAACGCCTGGCCGCTTACGCCCCCATGGACGGTGAGCCCAC
>JBBASD010000169.1:0-5461 GCA_040399485.1 Cyanobium sp.
CGCCGCAGTTCGCGATTCATCCAGCTGATCCAGTCGGCTGAAATCTGCTTGGGACAAACCGCCTCACATTCCAGCTGGTTGCTGCAACTGCCGAAGCCCTCGGCCGCCATGCGCTCGGTCATCGCCAGGGCGCGGTGCTGGCGTTCGCTCTGGCCCTGGGGCAGCTGGCCCAGGTGGGCCAGCTTGGCCGCCACAAACAGGCTAGCCGAGGCATTGCGGCAACTGGCCACACAGGCACCGCAGCCAATGCAGCTGGCGGTGTCGAAGGCACTGGCCGCCTGCTCACGATCCACCAACAGGGTGTTGGCCTCCGGGGCCTGACCGGTGTTCACCGAGCAATAGCCGCCCGCCGCCCAGACCCGATCCAGGGCCGAGCGATCGACGCTGAGGTCCTGCAGCAAGGGAAAGGCCCGGGCCCGCCAGGGTTCCAGCACCAGCACCTCGCCATCGCGGAAGCGGCGCAGGTAGAGCTGGCAAACGCTGGTGGCGGCCTGGGGGCCATGGGCCTGACCGTTAACTAAAAAGCCGCAACTGCCGCAGATGCCTTCACGGCAATCGTGCTCAAAAGTCACCGGCCGTTCACCGGCAGCGATTAGCCTTTCATTGAGCCAATCAAGGGCCTCCAACAGCGACAAATCGGCGCTCACCTGCTCCAAGCGGTGGGTTTCAAACCCTCCCGGCGCCCCGGGCTGCTGCTGGCGCCAGATTCGCAGGGTGAGACTCAAGGTGGCACTCATCGGTAGTCCCGCTGATTGGGGGTGATTTCGCGGAAAGACAGGGGCTCGACCTGGCGCTGGGGATCCCGCTGCGGACGCCATTGCCAGGCGGCAATATGGCCAAAACGGGCATCATCGCGCTGCGCTTCACCTGCGGCGGTCTGGTACTCCTGGCGGAAATGGGCGCCGCAGGATTCCTGCCGCGCCAGGGCATCGCGCAACATCAAATCGGCCAGGCCGAAATAATCCTGCAGGCGCAACGCCTTCTCCAACTCGCTATTGATGCCGCGGCCAGCACCGGCGACGGCAGATTCTTGGCAGGCCCCCAGATCAGCTACGCCGCCCTCCTCGGCAAAGGCCTGGCGCAGGTCCTCCACATCGGCAATCGCCCGCTCCAAGCGGGGACCATGGCGGCTGATGCCGCAGGCCTCAATCATCAGCTGGCCCAGTTGCCGGTGCCAGCCAGCCACAGGACGCGGCGGCCAGGGGCCGCCCCGGGGCGCCAGCAACGCCGTGATGCGGGCACCGGCCTCGGCCCGCGCCTGGCGGCAGGCGGGATGGTCCGGCCCCACCTCGGGCTGGGGCTGGCCCGCCAGCCAGGCGGTGATGGTGGCAGGGGCGATGAAATAACCATCGGCCAGGCCCTGCATCAAGGCGCTGGCCCCGAGGCGGTTGGCGCCATGCTCGGAGAAATTGGCCTCCCCCAGCACAAACAGGCCCGGCACCGTGCTCATCAAGTGGTAATCGACCCACAGCCCCCCCATCGTGTAGTGGGGCGCGGGGTAGATCCGTAGCGGCGTAACCAGGGGATCCTGGCCGGTGATGCGCTCGTACATCTCCAACAGGTTGCCGTAGCGCGCTTCAATCGCTGCCTTGCCGTCGCGGGCGATGGCGTCCGCCAAGTCGAGGTACACCGAGCGCCCCCTGGGCCCAACCCCATGGCCCGCCAGGCACTGTTCGCGGGACCGCCTTGAAGCCACATCCCTGGGCACCATGTTGCCGTAGGTGGGGTATTGGCGCTCCAGGAAATAATCCCGCTCGTGCTCCGGAATCGCCTGCGGCTCGCGGCCATCGCCCGGCCGCGCCGGCAGCCACACCCGTCCATCATTGCGCAGGCTCTCGCTCATCAAGGTGAGCTTGCTCTGGTAGGCGTCGCCGCTGGGGATGCAGGTGGGATGGATCTGGGTGAAGCAGGGGTTGGCGAAATCAGCCCCTTTGCGATAGGCCCGCCAAAGGGCGCTGACATTGCTATTCACCGCATTGGTGGAGAGGTAGTAGACGTTGGCATAACCACCGCTCGCCAACACCACGGCATTCGCTGTGTACGTCTCCAGTTCGCCGCTGACGAGGTGCCTGCAAACCACCCCCCGTGCCACGCCATCGACCAGAACCAACTCCACCAGGTCGCGGCGGGGCAGCAAGTCAATCCGGCCCGCTTCCACCTGCCGCAGCATCGCCTGCACGGCTCCGTACAGCAACTGCTGGCCCGTCTGCCCCCGGGCATAAAAAGTGCGACTCACCAATGTGCCGCCAAAACTGCGGTTGGCCAGGGTGCCGCCGTACTCGCGGGCGAAGGGCACCCCCTGGGCCACGCACTGGTCGATGATCGCCGTGCTGAGCTCGGCCAGGCGAAAACAACCGGCCTCCCGGGCCCGAAAATCACCCCCCTTGACGGTGTCTCGAAACAGGCGGCTGACGCTGTCACCGTCGTTGGCGTAATTCTTGGCGGCGTTGATGCCTCCTTGGGCCGCCACCGAGTGGGCCCGGCGGGGGCTGTCGTGATAAGTGATCAGGCTCACCTTGTAGCCCTGTTCCGCCAAGGAGGCGGCCGCCGAAGCCCCCGCCAGGCCACTGCCCACCACCAACACCCGCAGCTGGCGTTTTTGCGCTGCGCTGATCAGGGGCAAATCCTGGCGGCAGCGTTGCCAGGCGCCCGCCAACGGACCGGTCGGCACTCGGGGATCGTGGCGCGTACCTACCCCTGCAGCCTCGGTTGCAGTCACGGCTGCGCCCCCCAGGCCAGGGCCAGGCTCACCAGGCAGAAACCACCCCCCAGCAGCACCGCCACCAGGCGCCCGAACCAGCGCAACAGACCCGCGTTGTCCCCATCCAACAGCCCCAGGCTGCGGTGGGCACCCTCAACCCCCTGAAACAGATGCAGGGCCAGGGCCAGCCCCGCAGCGCTATAGAGCACCCACCCTTGGGGCTGGGCCAGCACCCCCATCACGGCGGTCAGTTCGCCCCCGGCCGGGGGACGCACCCAGCGCAGCTGGGCCAGGTGCACCACCAGAAACAGCAACAACAACGCCCCGCTCCAGGGGCTGGTGCGAGCGGCCAGGGCGGCCAGCGCTTCCAGGCCACTGCCCCGGCGGCTACGGCGCCCTGCCTGCACCCGAGGGGCGGCGGCGGCATTGGCCAGCGCCTTGGCCGCCGCCTTGAGGGGATGGAGCAGGAACAAAACAACCAAGGCCGCTTCCAGCAGGGGAAGGGGCCACCAGGTGTGCAGACTGAGGCTCCAAGCCTCGAAAACCCGGGGATCGACCAAGGCAAGCCCCACACCCCCCAGGTGGGCCGCAAGAAACAACACCAGGAGCAGTCCGGTGGCGGCCAGCAACACGCCTGTAACCCGTCCATAAGACCCCGTTCTACCAGTGATTCGCGGCCCCATGGGATGCTGAAGGGCGTCGCAGGTTTCCTTTGCGCTGGCAGCGCCCCTCCACCCTGCTGAGCGTGTTTCTCACCCTGCTCAACGACAGGCTCGGGGAAAGCATGGTGTTTCCCCTGCTGCCCTACCTGCTGGCCGGGCTCAGCAACGATGGCCGCACCCTGGGAGCCCTGGCTGGCACCTATGCCCTGGCCCAGTTCACCGGCACCCCCTTGATCGGCGCCCTCAGCGACCGCTTTGGTCGCAAGCCGGTGATCACCGCCTGCGTGGCGGGTTCGGTAGTGGGGCTTTCCCTGTTTGCAGCCACCTTGATCGTGCCTTGGGCCCAACTCTGGCCCGGAGCCCTGGCGGCCGGCCTGCCCCTCGGTTTGTTGTTTCTGGCCCGTTTCATCGATGGCCTCAGCGGTGGCACCGCCGCCACCGCCACCGCCGTCCTGGCGGACATCACCCCACCGGAACAACGGGCTAAGGCCTTCGGGCTGCTGGGGGTGGCATTTGGCCTGGCCTTCATCCTGGGGCCAGCACTGGCAGGACTGCTGGCCCGTTTCAGCCTCACCCTGCCCCTGGTGCTGGCGGCAGCTTTCGCGCTGCTCAACCTGGTGGTGGTCCTCAAGCTGCTGCCCGAGACCCTGCCCCCTTCCCAGCGCCTGCCCTTGCCCAGACGTCGGGCGCTGCAACCCTTCAACCAGGTAGGCCGCATCCTGGGCCAATCCCAGGTGCGCGCTTTGGCCCTGGCTTTCTTTTTGTTCTTCCTTTCCTTCAATGGCTTCACGGCCATGCTGGTGCTGTTTCTGCGCCAGGCCTTCGCCTGGGGACCAGAGCGTTCCGCCCTCGCTTTTTTAGTGGTGGGTGTGGTGGCCACGGTGGTGCAGGGAGGGCTGATCGGGCCCCTGGTGGCCCGTTTTGGCGAACGCAGGCTGTCCCTGACAGGGGTCGGGTTCGTCAGTGTCGGCTTTTTACTGATCGCCCTGGCCCAACGCGCGACGGCGGCGCCCTTGGTGTTTGGCGGTGTGGCCTTGTTGGCCCTGGGCACAGGACTGGTGACCCCCTGCCTGCGCAGCCTGGTTTCGCGGCGCCTGGAGGACGGGGGCCAGGGGGCAGCCCTGGGCAGCATGCAAGCCCTTCAGAGCCTGGCCGGGGTGCTGGGGCCACCCATGGCGGGCCTGGCCTTCGAGACCATCGGCCAACGCAGTCCTTTCTGGGTGGGACTGGCGCTGATGTTGGTGGTTGGGGTACTCGTCGGCGGGCTACCCGGTCAAGCAAGCCCATCACGCCAATCAACGGCATGAGATTGCTACGTTAATTCCATTATTCAGCCCCCAACGAAAGTCCTAGCAATGACAAAATCCAGCGTGCCACCCGAGCTGTACATCAACCGGGAACTCAGCTGGATCGACTTTAATCAGCGCGTCCTTGCCCAGGCCCTCGACGAACACACACCTCTATTAGAGCAGGCTAAATTCAGCGCCATTTTTAGCAACAATCTCGATGAATTCTTCATGGTGCGGGTAGCCTCACTCAAGTCCCAACAAGAGGCGGGGCTCACCACCCTCAGCGACGACGGACTGACCCCACTGCAGCAACTGGAGGCAATCCAAACCAAATTGAGGCCGCTGCTCGATCAACAACAGCAGCACTATCGCCTGCACCTAAAACGCTCGCTGTCCGAATACGGCGTCCACCTGTTCGATTACAGCCGCCTAAACGAGAAGCAAAAAGAATGGGTGGACAACTATTTCCAACGCGCCATCTTTCCGGTCTTGACGCCCCTTGCCGTCGATCCGGCGCACCCCTTCCCGTTCATGAGCAACCTCAGTCTCAATGTGGCGGCACTGGTCAGTGATCCAGACACGGGCCAACAGCAGTTCGCACGGGTCAAGGTGCCGCAGAAGATCCTGCCCCGCTTCGTGCCGATTCCCACGGAGCTGTGCACGAGCAGCCCTGAGGCCCTGTTCACGGTGGTGCCCCTGGAGCAACTGGTCGCCTTCAATCTGCAGCACCTGTTCCCGGGGATGACGATCGAAGGCCATTACTTCTTTCGCATCACCCGCGACGCCGACCTGGAACTGCGGGATCTGGA
>JBBASD010000170.1:0-5437 GCA_040399485.1 Cyanobium sp.
CGGGGCTGATGGCGGAATAATCGCCGATCAGCTCCTCCTTGCCGGCGAAGGCCAGGCAATGGATAAGCACATCCAGGGAGCCCCAGCTGGCGGCCACCTGGCCAAACAGCGCCTCGATCTGGGCCGGATCTTGCACGTCGAGGGGCTCGAACAGGGTTGGTGCCAGTGGGGCGGTGAGCTCGCGCACCTTGCCCTCGAAACGGCCCTTTTCATCGGGCAGGTAGGTCACCCCCAGCTCGGCACCGGCGGCGTGCAGCTGCTGGGCGATGCCCCAGGCGATCGACTTGTTGTTGGCAATGCCAGTGACTAGGGCCTTCTTGCCGCGCAGATCGAGGAGCATGGGGGGTCTGACGCCGCCGGCGGCGCTGGGGTGCGATCGGGAGATTCTCCCGCAGCGTCTGGAAAGCCTTGCTGAAGTTTGGTGATTGGGGAGATCGAGTGATGATCAGGAAGGGGAAGGGACGACAAAGGGAGATTTGGCGGCGTGACTATTCGTAGGAACAGGACAAACAAGGCCGCAGGTGCCCCAGGCCAACACCAACCCACCACCGATGGCAGGCCCAGTTCAACTCCAATCCCTGCGCCCCCAACCCTGGTGGCCGGGCCAGCCGCTGCCGTGGCCTTATGCCCAGTGGCCGGGGGATGGGGCGCCGCTGGAGCCCTGGCTGCTGCGGGTGGATCGCAGCAATCCGCGGGTACTCGCCCTCTCGGCGGAGCTGGAGGCCCTGCTGTCGTGCCAGGAGCAGCAAAAAATGAACCGTTTGCGGCGACCTGATGATCGCCAGCGCAGCCTGCTGGGGCGCGGCGTCTTGCGGCTGGTGTTGGGCGCCTGGTTGGGCTTGGATCCGGCGGCCCTGCGCTTTGCCGCCGGCCCCAACGGCAAGCCGCAGCTGCTGCACCCTGGCCCCTCAACGCCCCAAGGCAAGATGCCCCAATTCAATATCTCCCATTCCGGCGAACTCATCCTGCTGGCCTTCCACGCCGCCGCACCGGTGGGTGTCGATGTGGAGCGTCAGCAACCTGACCTTGACTGGCGGCCCATCGCGCGGCGCTGCCTGGCTCCCGCCCAGGTCGAATCGCTGCTGGCCCTGCCACCGGCCGAAGCCGCCTCAGCTTTTGTGGAGTGCTGGTGCGCCCTGGAGGCGGGCCTCAAGGCGCGCGGGGTGGGCTTGGCCCAGGCCTGCAAGGCCCCAGCCCTGGCGATGGAGCCGCGGCTGCGGCGCTGGCGGCTGGCCCTGCCGGCGGGCTACGCAGGCGCCGTGGCGCTGCTGGATCCTGCCTGAAGCGCTGCCCAGGGCCGAGGCCGTTAGCTCCTTTGGAGCGAGCAGGCTGCTTCTCTGGTCCCCTGCGGCGCCCTTCTCCGGGCCCCTGCGTCACCTGCTCACGGCCCTGGCGGCTCCTCCTCAGGCAGATCATCCTTGAGATCTTCGGGCTTGAGGGGCTGGCCCAGCAGCTGTTTCTCGGCGCGATTGACCGCCCGGGGACTGCTGAGCAGGTCCCACTTGGTCAGTTGGGGCAGCGGATCGTGGTGGTCCTCCTCGCGCCGGGGGGGCGGCACCCAGACGAAGCGGCTGCGGGGGGCCTTGTCTTGGCAGAGCTGGGCCATCTGGCGGCGCAGGGCCCAGCGCACCCGTCCCCACTCCAGGGCCCCGTAGAACTCCTGGCGGGGCGCCCGCCCGCCGCTGTGGGGATTGGGCCCATCTCCCCCCTTCAGGCGCGCCGCATCCGGATTCCAGCGGGGCCGGCAGATCCCCTCGGTGTCGGTGTCGGTGTCGAGCCAGATGTGCAACCCCTCCCCCCCGGGACGCGTCACCACCGCCAGGCCATCGCCGCTGCGCTGGCGCTGCAAGGGAAACACCCTGCCACTGCTGCGCTGGCTCAAGGGCACACAGCCCTGCAGCCACAACAGGGCCAGGACCAGCGCAGCCATGCCCCGCTGGCGTGCGGAGGGACAACGGCGCTGAAACCGGCGGGTCGCCACGCGAAAACAGGAAGGCAATCCCGGCATGATCGCCCTTAATCCGTCCGCTGGCCCCACCAGGGCCACCGCCATCCCCAGCCCTTAGCCCCATGGCCCTCACCGCCTCGACCATGCTGCCCCTGGGAACGGCGCTGCCGTTTTCGCTGATGCAGGAGCAGCTCACCCCCGTGGTGGGCTCCATCCCCGAGGCCGCTGCCCTGGAGGGTCGGCCCGCACTGGTCATGTTTCTGTGCCCCCACTGCCCGTTCGTCAAGCACATCGAGGCCGAACTGGGCCGCCTGGGCCGCGATCTGGGCGATCAGGCGGCCCTGATCGCCATCCGCAGCAACAGCCTCAGCAGCCACCCCCAGGACGGACCCGCTGAAATGGTGGCCCAGGCCCAGGCCCATGGCTGGACCTTCCCCTACCTGGCCGACGACAGCCAGGCGGTGGCCAAGGCCTTCCGGGCGGCCTGCACGCCCGACCTGTTTTTGTTTGATCGGGCTCACCGGCTGGCCTATCGCGGCCAGCTCGATGGCAGCCGCCCCGGCCAGCCCACTCCCTGCGACGGCCGGGACCTGCGCGGCGCCTTGGCGGCCCTGCTGGCGGGGCGGGCGCCGCTGGCGGAGCAGATCGCGGCGATCGGCTGCAACATCAAATGGCACCCGGGCCAGGAGCCGGACTGGGCCTGAGCAGCCCCTGGTGCGCCCACCGGTTTGACTTAAGGTTGCAGCCATGCCCGTCCCCCCCTTCAGCCTCGAAGAGCAGCTGAGGCAGCTCGGCGACAGCCTTGATGAGGCTGTTTTGCAGGTGCTGCGCAGCGGCCAGTACATCGGCGGGGGCGTAGTCAACGCCTTCGAGACCAGCTTCGCCGCGGCCTGCGCCGTCCCCCACGCCATCGGCTGCAACAGCGGCACCGATGCCCTCACCCTGGCCTTGCGGGCCCTGGATATCGGCCCGGGAGACGAGGTGATCACCTCCTCCTTCAGCTTTTTCGCCACCGCCGAGGCCATCAGCGCCGTGGGGGCCACGCCGGTGTTCGTGGACGTGGATCCGGCCAGCTACCTGCTCGATCTCGATCGCATTGAAGCGGCAGTCACCCCCGCCACCCGCGCCCTGCTGCCGGTCCATCTCTTTGGCCGGCCGGTGGACATGGAACGCATCAACGCCATCGCCCTGCGCCATGGCCTGCGGGTGATCGAAGACTGCGCCCAGGCCACAGGCGCCAGCTGGGCGGGGCGTCCGGTGGGTAGCTGGGGGGATGTTGGCTGCTTCAGCTTTTTCCCCACCAAGAATCTGGGGGCCGCCGGTGATGGCGGGGCCGTGGTCTGCCGCGACAGCAGCCTGGCCCAACGCATCCGGGAGCTGGCGGTGCATGGCATGCCGCGCCGTTATCTCCATACCGACCTGGGTTACAACAGCCGCCTTGATGCCATGCAAGCGGCAGTCCTCAACGTCAAGTTGCCCCACTTGCCCCTGTGGGTGGAGCGGCGCCGCCGTATCGCCAAGCGTTATCGAGAAGCCCTCGGCGACCTCCCCAATCTCCAGCTCGCCGATGCGGGCCCCGACGGCCATAGCTGGAACCAATTCGTGGTGCGGGTGCCGGGTTGTCCCGCCGCTCAGGCCCGCTGTGCCGGTCGCTGCACCCCCTCCAGCGACAGTGCCAGCTTCGGCCTGCCGGAAGCCTGTTGCCGCGATTGGCTCAAGCAGCAGCTCCAGGAAGAAGGGGTGATCACGATCATCTATTACCCGATCCCGATCCATCGCCAGCCGGCCTACGCCGAACTGGGCTACGGACCAGGCAGCCTGCCGGTCACCGAGCGCCTCTGCGTCGAAGTCCTCAGCCTGCCGATCTTCCCCGAACTGGACGACGAGCAACAGGAGCGGGTGATCACCACCCTGCGCCAGCTGGTGGGCGCCGCGTCGCCGGTGTTGGCGGCCTGAGGCGCCCCCATGGCGCTGATTGCTCGCCTGCAGGACCTGGCCCCCACCATGGCCGCCTGGCGGCGGGATCTGCACGCCCATCCCGAAACGGCCTTCGCAGAACACCGCACCGCCGCCCTGGTGGCCGAGCGGCTCGCCAGCTTCGGCTGTGAGGTGCACACCGGCCTGGCCGGCACCGGCGTGGTTGGGGTGCTGCGGGCCGGCACCGGCCCTGCCGGCACCGGCAAGGCCGGGAGTTCGGCCCGCAGCATCGGCCTGCGGGCTGACATGGATGCCTTGCCGATCACCGAAGCCAACACCTTTGCCCATGGCTCCCGCCACCCGGGCCGCATGCACGCCTGCGGCCACGACGGCCACACCACCATGCTGCTGGGGGCCGCCCAGTACCTGGCCGAAACCCGACGCTTTGACGGCACCGTGGTGCTGATCTTCCAGCCGGCCGAAGAAAACGAGGGCGGCGGCCGGGTGATGGTGCAGGAGGGACTGTTCGAGCGTTTCCCGGTGCAGGCGGTCTACGGCTTGCACAACTGGCCCGGCCTGGCGGCGGGGCGTTTTGCCGTGCGCCCAGGGCCGATGATGGCGGGCTGCGACCAGTTCGAAATCGTACTTAGCGGCCGCGGCTGCCATGCCGCCATGGCCGAGGAGGGCATCGATCCGATCGTGGCTGGCAGCGCCCTGGTGCAGGCCCTGCAAACGATCACCAGCCGCAACATCGCCGCCGCGGATGCGGCGGTAGTGAGTGTCACCCAGTTCCATGGCGGCGAAGCCTGGAATGTCATTCCGGCCAGCGTGGTACTGCGCGGCAGCCTGCGCTATTTCCGCGATGAGGTGCGGCAGACCATCCATGGGCGCCTGCAGAGCCTGTGCGCGGGCGTGGCGGCGGCCCATCGCGCCCAGGCCGAACTGCGGCTGATTCCCGGCTATCCCCCCACCGTCAACAGTGCCGCCGAAGCGGCCACCGCAGCCGCCGCCATGGCTGCCGTTGTCGGCGCTGATCGGGTCGACACCCACCTCCCACCCACCATGGGCGCCGAAGACTTTGCCTACATGCTGCAGGCCCGCCCAGGGGCATACGGCTGGATCGGCAATGGCCCGGGCACGGGGGGCTGCCTGCTACACAATCCCCGCTACGACTTCAATGACGCCTTACTGGCGATAGGGGCCAGCTATTGGGCCACCTTGGTAGAGCGGGTATTGGCTCCGTAAACCAGCCAGCTCTTCAGGCACGCCTGAAGCGACAGGCCAGATGGCGGCACACCCAAACTAGCGGAGATCAGGAGCCCAGCAGGGCCGTACACACCAATCGCTCCTGCAGGGCGTCACCCCGCACCCGTCGCAGGCGGATCACCTCGGCCAGGTGGTCGGCATCGTCGGCGATGCCGCAGAAGCGGCCCGAGCCCCAGGTGTGCAGCCAAGGCAGCCCCAGAAAATACAGACCAGGGCTGGGAGTTACGCCGCGTTCGTGGGCTGGATAGCCGGCGCCATCGAAGACCGGCACGTCAACCCAGCTGAAATCGCTGCTGTAGCCCGTAC
>JBBASD010000171.1:0-5411 GCA_040399485.1 Cyanobium sp.
AGCGATTGCGGGTGTTTCCCGCCTGAGCGGCAGGGCCCTGAGCAGCATGGCGAGTTGACGAAGGACCGGCCGCTGTGGGTTACTGGCTTGGTACCGGTGCAAGTCGGTGCCAAGAATCGTCCCGAGTTGTTCCCCCGGGGACAGCCCACCGGAAGATTCTCTCGTTGGGCCGTCGCCAAGCGGTAAGGCAGCGGGTTTTGGTCCCGCCATTCCTAGGTTCGAATCCTAGCGGCCCAGTTTTGAAACTCCTGCTGTGTCCTTGGTTCCGGCACCGCTGCTCGTCTTTGATTTCGACGGCGTGCTGGTCGACGGCATGGAGGAGTATTGGTGGTCGTCCCGCCGCGCCGCCCTGGAGCTGCTGGGATCTCCCCCGCAGCAGCCCCTGCCGGAGGCGGTGCCGCCGGCCTTCCGCCAGCTTCGCCCCTTGATCCATAAGGGCTGGGAGATGGTGCTTGTGGCCGCCGAGCTGGGCCGCGACACGCCTGCCCCTGTGCCAACGACAGCCGCAAGCTACGCCGGGCTGCTGGCAGGGGCGCTGGAGCGCTGGGGCTGGCAACCGGCCGCGCTGCAACGGGCCCTTGAGGAGGTGCGAGCCGATGCTATTGCCACCGATCGGGCCGGCTGGCTGGCCCGCCATCGCTTCTACCCGGGCGTGGTCGAGAGGCTGCAGCGCCTCAGTCAGGAGGGCGTCCCCTGGCGGGTGCTCACCACCAAGGGGGCGGCCTTCAGCCGCGAGCTGCTGGAGGCCGCAGGGCTGCAGCCCTGCGGCCTCGATGGCCACGAACAGGGCCCCAAAACCGAGGTCCTGAAACGTCTGCTGGCCGCACCGGAAGCCGGTGGAGGCCCCATCTGGTTCATCGAGGATCGGCGGGCCACCCTGGCTGAGGTGCGCGTCAGAGCCGAATTGGCCGCGGTGCGCTGCTGGCTGGCAGCCTGGGGCTATCTGGCCCCCGGCGATGATCAGGGGCTTGGCCCCCTGGGTATTGACTGGCTGGAGGCAAGCCAGTTCCTGGGCCCCCTGGAAACCTGGGGCTCGCCAGCCCCTGGCAACGCCGCCCACGAACGCTAGAGTACGGCCGTACTATGCGCCATTGGGACGCCGGCCCCGACTGGTGGCACTAACAAAGAGAAGGCCGCAGGATGGCGCCCACTTCGGGCACGTCTGGCCCCACAGCCCGTTCCCATTACCTATCCCCCCCATGCCTGTCGATTCCAAGGCCGCCGCCTCTGCCAGTTCCGGCAGCGCCTCGGCGGCTGACGTCCGCGCCGCCGCCGAGCGGGACAAGGCCCTGGGCCTGGTCCTCACCCAGATCGAGCGCAATTTCGGCAAAGGCTCGATCATGCGCCTGGGCGATGCCTCCCGCATGCGGGTCGAGACCTTTTCCACCGGGGCGCTCACCCTTGATCTGGCCTTGGGTGGTGGCTACCCCAAAGGGCGGGTGGTGGAGGTCTATGGACCCGAAAGCTCCGGCAAGACCACCCTCACCCTGCATGCCATCGCCGAGGTCCAACGCCGCGGTGGCGTGGCGGCCTTCGTCGATGCTGAGCATGCCCTTGACCCGGTCTATGCGGCAGCCCTGGGGGTGGACATCGAGAATCTGCTGGTGTCCCAACCCGACACCGGCGAGATGGCCCTGGAAATCGTCGACCAACTGGTGCGCTCCGCTGCGGTCGACATCGTTGTGATCGACTCGGTGGCCGCCCTGACGCCCCGGGCCGAAATCGAGGGTGAGATGGGGGACCTGGCCGTGGGCAGCCAGGCGCGGTTGATGAGCCAGGCGATGCGCAAAATCACCGGCAACATCGGCAAATCGGGTTGCACGGTCATTTTCCTGAACCAGCTGCGCCAGAAAATCGGCGTGACCTACGGCAACCCCGAGACCACCACCGGGGGCAACGCCCTCAAGTTTTATGCCTCGGTGCGGCTGGATATCCGCCGCATCCAAACCCTGAAACGGGGCACCGAGGAATACGGCATCCGGGCGAAGGTCAAGGTCGCCAAAAACAAGGTGGCGCCACCCTTTCGCATCGCCGAATTCGACATTCTCTTTGGTCGCGGCATCAGCACCGTGGGCTGCCTGCTCGACCTGGCCGAAGAAACCGGGGTGGTGACCCGCAAGGGCGCCTGGTACAGCTACGAGGGTGACAACATCGGGCAGGGCCGCGACAACACGATCGCTTGGCTCGAACAAAATCCCGGCCCCAAGGACACCATCGAAGTCCAGACCCGGCGCCGCCTCACGGAGGGTCAAGAGGTCAGTGCCAATTCAATGAAGCCCCTGGCAGCGGCCGCCAAGTTGGCCGCCGGCTCAGCCGATAAGGACTCCTTGGAGGAGGAGGCAGACGAAAGCCTGGTCCTCAGCGACATGCCAGAGGACTGAGACCAGCGCGGGCCCAACAGCTTTCAGGATGTTGGGCCAATCCTTTAGGCAGCGTCCGCCAGGGGCAGACCAGCAACCAGGGTGCCTGCCTGCAAGATGCGGGCCACCCGATGCAGCTCCTGAATGGCATCGGCGCCCTCAAGCTTGACGAGCTCATGGCCGTCGCGGGACTCCACCCAACTGATGCCGAAGTTGGAGACCAGGAAACGCACCAAGTGGCCATCGCCAAGGTCGGCCACAAATGAGGCCCCTTGGCCATCAAAGTCATCGCGACAGACATAACAGGTGGCCACCAGCCCTTGCTGACGCATGGATTCGGCCAGGGCCTGGAGGCTCAAGACGAGATCCTGAATCAGGGCTCGGTACTGCTCAGCGAGGCGGGGAAACATGGGCCCCAGGGGGAGATTTGAGAATCCTAAGGTTTTCTTCCGTTTTCAGGGGCCAGGGATGGGCGTTTGCCCACCCATGCCCTGCTAGCGGCTTCAGCCATCGGAGAGGTGCCACCAGCCGGCGGCCGGCCCGATGAACCGCACCGTCAGCCAGAACAGCACCAGGGCCGAAATGCCAATCCAGGCGCCACGGGTGCTGACCGACACAAACCGATCGGCCTGGTTGCGACTCAGGGGCAGCCAGGGCAGCAAACGGGGTGAATCGTCGGCCTTAGCGTCGCCCTTGCTGGTGGACTTATTGGTGGGCTTGGGTTGGCGGGGTGGCAACCCCTGGCTGGCGCGACGCTTGGCTTCCCCCATCCAGGCAGGCAACAACTGGGATGAGCCTAGGGACGCTCACCCGAAGCGTGCTCAGCCCGGTAACAAACGGGTGAGGGGCTCCCAGGGCTCGAGGGCGGTCAACACCTGGCGGCCCCAGCCACGGCAGCGGGGCCGGCCATCCAGCACCGCCAGCCTGCCGCCGCCGCGCCTGAGGCCCGCCAACCCGCGCTGCATCAGGTTGAGGGCTTCGGGCAGCAGTAGTTCGCGGAACCAATCCTGGCCCTGGCGCCGCAGCTGGGCGACCCGGGCGGCCGTGAGCGGATCCTCCAGGCTGGCGATCGGCAGCAGGGCCACCACCACCTGGGCCGGCAGCGGCAGGCGGGATTGGTTTTGCAGCCACCAACTCCAGCGGCAGCAGACCACGCCATTGCTCTCGGGGGCGGTGCCCTCGTGGCAGACGCGCCGGCCAAATTCGGCCGCCAGGGCACTGGTCAACCCCAGCCGCAGGGCCTGGTCATCCAACAGCACCACCGTCAGTCCGGCCTGGCCCAACACCAGGCGGCGGCTGTGGTCCAGCAGGTGCTCGGCGTAGTGGGGGCTGTTGGGCAGGGGCTGGCGCAGGGGCAGATAGAGGGGCAGGGGATCGGCCAGGGGCGGGTCGGCCAGATCGACGACCACCTGGGGATTGAGGCCGAGGCTGGCCGCCGAAACCCCGCCACTGCGCTCACTGGTGAGTTCGCCGACCAGTACGGCACCACGGCCCTGCAGCAGGCCCAGCAGCTCGCGCAGGGGCTGGAGGGGCTGGCGGTGCAATTGCCACTGCAGCAGGGCCGGTTCGACCACGGCCCAACCACACCAATGGGGATCGGCGGCGGCCAGCCAGGCGGGCCAGGGAGCGGGGGGGGATGCCAACAGGGGCAGCAGATGGCGCAGGGGAGCCTCGTCTTCCGGCGCCAGGGCCACCACCTGGCGGGCTGGGGCGAGGGGATGGCGGGGCTGGGCCAGGAGGCGGCGACTGAGGCGCTCGTGCAACGCCAGCAGGCTGGCTTCGGCGGCGGGCTGGGCCCGTATCAGCCGGTCCCAGTCATGGGGCTCGAGCACCACCGCCATCGCCTGCCGCAAGCGCGGCTCCAGCATTTCCAGCTCCGGAATCACCAACTGGCGATCGGCCAGGGCCGGGCTGCTCCAGACGCTGAGCAACTCCCGGGGATTGAGCAGCCAGAGGCAATGGGGCGGCGGGGCCGTGGGGCCCTCCCAACAGGGGAGATCGAGCCCCGCCGCCCGCAGCCGGGGCCACTCCACCTGCAACAGGCGCCGGCGGCGCTCATCGCTTACCACCAGGGCCAGGGGGGTTTCGCTGAGGGCCAGGGGCACCAGCAGGCTGATCCACCAGCTGGGATCGGTGCCCGGGGAGAGGCGCAGCAGGGTTTGGTCACCTCGGCGCAAGCTGCGGGCCACCAGGCGACTGAGGCTGAGGTGGTGGGGCCAGCGCTGTGACCCCTCCCGCCGCAGCAGGGCTTTGAGGTGGTGGTGGGCGCTGGCTTCCAACATAGATGGATCGTAGGAAGGGGCAGATATCGGTACGGCAGCGTTGATGACAGCAGTGGGGCGCTCCCAGCCGGTGGGAATCGTGGGCCTGGGCCTGATCGGCGGCTGCCTGGGCCTGGATCTGCAGGAGGCCGGGGCGGAGGTGCACGCCCTGGTGCATCGCCCCGCCACCGCCGAACGGGCCTTGCAACGGGGCCTGGCCACCCGGGTGGATACGGATCCGGCGGTGCTGGCGGACTGCGGCCTGGTGATTTTGGCCCTGCCCCTCGATCGCCTGCTGGAGCCGGATCCGGCCCTATTGGCGGCCCTGCCGGCCGATGCGGTGGTGACAGATGTGGGCTCGGTGAAGCAACCGGTGCTGGCGGCCTGGGGAACGCGATTGCGGCATTTTGTGGCCAGCCATCCGATGGCCGGCACCAGCCGCTCGGGGGTGGAGGCGGGCGAAAGGGGGCTGTTTCAAGGGCGCCCCTGGGTGGCAACACCCGACGCCGACACCGACCCGCAAGCCCTAGAGGCGGTGCGCCAGTTGGCGACAACGGTGGGCGCCCGCTGGCTCTGCTGCGATGCCGCATCCCACGACCGGGCCGTGGCGCTGATTTCGCACCTGCCGGTGCTGGTGGGGGCCGCGTTGCTGCAGACCGCTGACGGCGGCGGGCAGGCCAGCGGCCTGGGGGAGCTGGTGCGGGATCTGGCGTCGAGTGGTTTTGCCGACACCACCCGCGTGGGGGGGGGCAACCCGGAACTGGGCACCTTGATGGCGCGCTGCAATCGC
>JBBASD010000172.1:0-5401 GCA_040399485.1 Cyanobium sp.
TCGCCAGCGCAGGATCGAGGCTCACCAGGTGCAGGCCCTCCAGCTCAGCCTGGGCTGCCAGCAGCCGATCAAACGGATCGCGGTGGGCCTGCTTGTAGCCACCGGCGTGGACGCCGTGATGCAACTGCACGGCCAGCGGCTGGAAACCCTGTTGGTGCAACAGGGAAGGCAGATCCTGAAGCAGCCCTTCGGCGCCGGGAAGTTTGCCAAGGCGACTTTTGGTGGCGAGCTCCCAGCCGGAGGCGGCGCTCACAAAGATCGTGGCCGCTGGATCGTTGATGGCCGCTAGGGCGAAGGAGGAGAGCTTCTCGGGTTCCACCAACCACCAGAGCAGGGCATGGGTGTCCAGCAGGAGGGAGGGAGCCATCAAGAGGGCAACGGGGCTTCGAGGGCGTCGAGCTCCTCAGGCGGTAGAGGGGCGAGCAGCACATCGATGGGGGGAAGCTGCAGCTGACCCCGCAGCAGCCCAGGCTGCCGCCGGGGCCGATCCGTTTCCAGCGGCACCAGCCGCGCCCAGGGCTTGCCATCCTTGGCCACCAGGATCGTCTCGCCGGCATGGGCGGCGTCGATCAGCCTGGAGAACTGGGTTTTGGCCTCGTGAACGTTGACGGTGCGCATGGAAGGGCCCCAGGCAGCAAGGAAGCTTAGTCCAGATGTTGACCCATCACTGGTTCTGCTAGTTCTTAAAGGGATCCGGCAAGGGCGGTGGCGTGTTGCGCCGGCCCATAGCAATTGTAATCGCTGCGGCCTTCCAGGACTGTGACAAAAGACGGAAACCGGTATAAAAATGCGATTAAGATTTGAACAAACGGCTGCCAACTTCTGGGCTAATGGATAGCCAGCGGTGGCTTAAAGCCGCCCGCTGGCTGGTGGACCAAAAAACCAACGACGGAAACCGAAACAGGCCATGGCAGCCGCGAAAGGTGCCAGGTATCGGATCAGAGGCTGTAGTTGGTGGAAACAGCGTTGGTGCTACGTTTAATGCGCTTCCTCAGCTTGCGGCTGAAGCCGAAGGCGGCACCGGCTCCGAGTAAAGGAAGGGGGGCAGGGGCTGTGTAAGGACTCTTGAAAAAACAAATCGCGAGCTGGCTCGATTGCAGCCAAGGACCATGGCGTAGGCAGCTCTTAGGCACGGTTATCCAGTGACCAGCGATTCGGTTGACTCGAGCAGGCAAATGTTCCTGAGCGCCATCCAGAGGCAGCCTGGCCATTGCCAAGCGTAGACCCAGGCAAAGATAGTGACAAAAAAGAGGCGGAGGAGCCTCCGGATCTTCTCCGCGCACATCACCAGAAATGCCATGGAGATCGAGGTCTCTGCACCTTTGGCCAGCCGAGGCATAATCAAGCTCAGAGAATACTTCCGCTTCCCTGATCGAAAGCAACCTTCCACCTCGTTTCGCCTCCGCTGATCTGCGCTGAGCAGCTGCTTGTGGGCAGCATTCACCTCTGGAACCTTGGGAGGCCTCCCCAATCGCTTACCAGATAGCCGTATGTTGTTCCTGGTGCAGAAGTTGCGATTCTTGGTGTTGATATAAATCCGATCGGTGCAGATTCGCTCTGGATAACAGCCGTGTTCTTGCTTTTATTTCTTGGCTTGTGGAATCAGGTCCTCAGCTTCATTGCATGGATCCCAGCTGATCCTATGCAGGAAGGCAAAGCCATCACACACAGAGACACTAATCTACCGCAAGCGGAAGCCCTGCGGGCTAGGGCGCCAAACTCAACAGCAGCTCTTGCCTTGCCACGAGCAATGGGACGAACCTGTCTCTGAACCAAGTTGACGATACGGTCGGGCATGCTGCGCACCTTGGCGTAAAGCAGGATGCTTTGTTGGCGGTGCAGCTCACTGATCACTAAAAGTTTGTGCCACCAATGCGTCGTCAGGCCCGAAAGCTTTGCCCCAGAGGCGATCAGGACATCAATGACATCAAGATTACGCTGCAGATAGTCGAGCTGGCAGCGTATTGCGGCTTTTATCTTGCGGCTGCGTGGCTTCTTCTGTTTGGCGACATTGAGGAACGCAGCGCGTGCCCTCCCGCGATCATATCGGGGCCGGTGTTTACGAAGATCTGACCGCTGGTCGCAGAGATCATCAATGATCCGTTCTGTGGACTCCCTCGCCTCGTTCAGCAACTTCAGGTCAGTTGGAAAGGTGATGTCGGCTGGTGTACAAGAGGCATCGATGGAAAGTGTTCCCCAGTTCTTGCCCTCTGGCCAATCTACAGGCTTCACAAGTTCGTCGAGTGAGAGCTGCTTCCCAGCATCAGCATCTGGATCGTCAGAGTCGTCATCCTTTGGGAGTGATGCCAGGGCATCCATAACCATGGCTTTTCCGCGTTCGGCAATGAGTTCGTTGATCCGATTGAGATCCTTTTTCGAGAATCGCTACTCTTCGAGAAGGCTACGCCGAAAGGTTTCGCCTGATTGATCAGCTTGCTGATCGGCATTCCATCTCCTGGCTGTGCCGGCAGCTGGATGTGGCCCGCAGTGGCTACTACGCCTGGCGGCAGCGGCAGGAGGCGCCGGGGGAGCGGGCGGAGAACAACGCTGTGATCTCCGCTGAGATCGAGGCGGTGTTCGAGGAGCACCGGGGCTTCTACGGCTCCCCCCGTATCCATCAGGAACTGCGTGCAGCCGGCTGCCATGTCGGGCTGCATCGCGTCGCTCGGCTGATGCGCCTCAACGCGCTAAGGGCCAAGACCCGCAAAGCGTTCCGGCCCTGCAACAAGGCCAGCAGCACGGCCTGCGGGGTGGTGGAGAACCTGCTGCAGCGGGACTTCCATCCCCCAGCCCCGAACCTCTCCTGGGCGGGTGACATCACCTACATCCGCACCAGCGCTGGTTGGCGGTACCTAGCGGTGTCGCACCGAGAGGTGCGCTGGCGCGTCCTTCACGATCTGTACAGCCGCCGTGTTGTTGGCTGGAAGCTGGCTCACCGCATGGATACAGCCCTGGTAATGGAAGCCCTCAACAGGGCTCTGGGCCACCGCCAGGTGGAACCGGAGCAACTGATCATCCACACGGACCAGGGCAGTCAGTATCGGGCCTCCGACTACCGCAAGCTGCTACGGAAGCATGAGATCAGCTGCAGCATGTCCGCCAAGGGCTGCTGCTGGGACAACGCAGTTGTGGAGAGCTACCTAAGAAACACAGCTCGTGGCGGGGATCTATGTTTGCTCTATTCAAGCTGGAGTGAGCGTTAGGCCAAGGCGCTGAGCTCGCCTCTTTATGGCATTGATCTGTATCTGCCGCTGCTCAGCTTCGTAATGGCTCAGACCAGGATCAACAAGGGATATGCCATCGCGTAATGCTCGGTAATAGAGTTCGGCCAACTTGCGTGCTGTTGCAATGATTGCCTTTGGGCGACCAATCCTCGCTGCTAACCGTCTTTGAAATCCACCGAGAGATGTCTGCGTACGCGCCAAAACTTGCGCGGCCATCCAAAAAGCAGTCCGGGCAGGATTGGCACCCACCGCTGTACCTGATGACATAAGCCTTCCACCAGACACCTTGGCCGCGGGGCTAGGCCAAGCCATGACGTGAAATGCTTGGCCGTTGGCCATCGCCTCATATCAGTCCCACACTCACTAATCACAGTCAAAAGAGTTCCATGGTCCATTCCAGGTAGCTGCATCATGTCTCTGCCACAAAGAGCAGCGCACAGTGGCCTGGGATTGAAGTTCAGAGATCGAACCCGATTTCGACCGTCAGGCTTCGCACTTGAGAGCTTCTTGTCACCTAAGAAATGCTTGTTCTCCTGGCTCGTTGACTCAACCAAGGCCTGCAACAGTTCATTGATTCTATCTTCGCATCTTGAGATTCTCTCCGAATAGCAGTTGTAAAGAGAAAAGGCATTCTCCAACTCGAAAAGATGATCGTCCTCGTAATTTCCTTCCAGCGCTTTGGCGATCGTCTGCTAGGTCTGCTTGCAGGGTGCATCTCGATGCTAGGCCAAGACGAGGGGATCTCTTTCGCCAGCAAGAATAGAAGTTATGATCCGACGTCCAGTTTCGCCCATGACATCTGTGACAACATGATGAAGCTGCAGATTCATCTGCATGAGCGACTTCTGGATTAACTGAAATAACGGGCTCTTCCTCTGGCTAGGTTTTCTCTTGTGCGCATGTACGATCTTAAATGCGCAAGTGAACCCTCGGGAAGAATGCTGCCCCGCAATAAACCATAAGAGTGGAGCTGCTGGAGCCACTGCGCATCGTTGATATCCGACTTGCGACCCGGAACGCTTTTGACATGCCTGGCATTCACGAGATCAACTGCAATTCCAGACTTGACCAAGATCTCAAATGCTGGAATCCAATAAACTCCTGTAGACTCCATTGCTACAGTCGTAATCCCGTGCCCTTTGAGCCAGGTCGCCAATTCAAGCAAGTCGCTCGTAAATGTTCCGAACTGTCGCGTTGACTGATCTTCAAGTTCACAGGGGATTGCAACAACATGAAAGCGGCTGCCGATATCAATCCCCGCTGCCCTGGGATTGACTACGGTCGGTTTTGATCTCGGCTGTCGTCTGATACCGGTTGAGTTGCTCATAGTGCTGCGATGTACGTTGAAGGGCGCAGTCGGGGTCTTCGTGCAGTGTCGTTTTCCTAATCGGGATGAGATACATGATGATCATGAACTCTCGCCAGGTGAGATTTCGTACAAGACCCTGAGCCAGGTTTTTTTACGGGGTCATGCCTCCAGTAGTCATTCGGCTGCTGACCACGCCCTTTCTCATCATGAACACCTGCTCAGGATTTGGCAGCATGTGTTTCGGCTGGGGGAACGCGCAAGCTGTGCAGTGCTGTTTTTTTCCACCCTCAAATTTGAACTGGACCTCGATGACGATGCTGAAACCCTGTTCAATCCGGCTCAGATCCAGAGGTCATTGGCCTTCTGGATCGAGGGCTACTACAACCGCGAACGCCGCCATTCAACGATCGGCTTCCTCAGTCCAATCAATTACGAGCAATGCCTTGCGGCAACCCCTACAATCATTCCTGTGAAGCCCTGAAGACATGTCCACGAAATCGGGGGAACTCCAGTACTGCACCTGGTTGAGCATGTCGCCCAGATTTTGGCGGAAGCTGACGGCCGTGGCCTCGCTAATCATGGGCTGATCATGGCAACACGATCCATAGGACCGATGCGATCAGCATGACCAAGACGGTCCCGTGGGGCAAGCGGCCAAACCCTGGTGATCACCGATCACGGCCGATCCCCTGGAAGCGCTGGGGGTTCGGCGCTCCGCAAAGGTCCGCGACTATCCCCATGGGCAGAGCCTCTGGTGAGGGTTGAGGCCTGGATGGGCCACGGCGCCGCGGCGATGGTGCCAATGGGGGTTGAATAGCCCTGCGACTACGGCACGAAGCCCAGGATCTGCCCCACGATCTCCATCACC
>JBBASD010000173.1:0-5350 GCA_040399485.1 Cyanobium sp.
GATGCGCACCGCCGTTTCCACCTTGTTGACGTTCTGGCCGCCGGCGCCGCCGGAGCGGGAGGTTGTGACCTCCAGGTCTTTTTCGGGGATGTCGAGCTTGACATCTTCATCCAGCTTGGGCATCACCTCGACACCGGCAAAGCTCGTCTGCCGTTTGTCGTTGGCGTTGAAGGGCGAGATGCGCACCAGGCGGTGGGTGCCCTTCTCGTTGCGGAGATAGCCATAGGCGTAGCGCCCATCAATTTCGATCGTGCAGCTTTTGATGCCCGCTTCTTCCCCTTCAGAGAGTTCATCCACCGTTACCTTCATGCCGTGGTCTTCGGCCCAGCGGGTGTACATGCGCATCAACATCAAGGCCCAGTCCTGGGCATCGGTGCCCCCGGCGCCGGCGTTGATGGAGATCACCGCGCCTTCCTTGTCATAGGTGCCTGCGAGCAACCGCTCCAATTCCCAGCGGTCCAGGTCGGAGCGGAGGCTTTGGAGGCCGCTATGGGCTTCTGCGAGTAGTTCGTCGTCGGGTTCGAGGTCGTAAAGCTCGAGGGTGGCTCGGCCGTCCTCGATGAGTCCCTGCCAGCGGCTGAGCTGGGACAATTGGGCTTTCACCTCGTCGAGCTGGCGCATCTGCTTCTGGGCATTGACCTGGTCATCCCAGAACGTGGGCTGGGAGGCGAGCTGCTCAAGATCCCGCTGGCGCGCATTCAGGGCCGGTACGTCAAAGACAGTCCTGGGCATGGCCCAGGCGGTCGGTGAGCTCGGAGAGGTCGCGTTTGAAATCCGTGAGGTCGAGCACGGGGGCACTTCATTGCTGAGGCTGACCGTACCAGTGGGACGGGGCCCCGGCCAGCCGACCGGTGCCGGTGACCTGCCTACGCTGAGGGGATGATTGCCATTGATTGACCCGTGGCCCATTCCAAGATCGGTCAGGAATCCTCCGCTTCAGCCGCCGGCAACCCACCCAAGGTGGAGATCTATACCTGGCAGTTCTGCCCCTATTGCATTCGCGCCAAGGCGCTCCTTGACCGCAAGGAGGTCGTCTACAGCGAATACCGGATTGATGGCGATGATGAGGCCCGGAGGCAAATGGCTATCCGCGCCGCCGGCCGCACCAGTGTCCCCCAGGTGTTCATCAACAACAGGGCTGTCGGAGGCTGTGACGATCTGTACGCCTTCGAGCGCAGTGGCGAGCTCAATGCCTTGCTGGGCCGTCAAGCGTGATCAGCACCAGCGAGCGTCAGGGGGCCCAGCTCTTTGTGGTCGACCCGATCGAGCGACTGCGCCCGAGCAAAGACTCCAGCGTGGCCCTGATGCAGGCGGTCCAGAGGGCCGGCCTGGAAGTTTGGGTCTGCACCCTTGCCGACCTTTCTGCCCGCGCCGATGACGCCCTTGGGGCGGCCGGCCACCGCGCCTATGGCTGGGTCCGTCGCCTCACCCTGGCACCCATGGCCTGCGAGGGCGGCCAGTGGCAGGTGCCCGACCCCTGGTTCAGCGCTGCCGAGGCCGAGCTCCTGCCCCTTGATCGTTTCGGCTGGATCTGGATGCGCAAGGACCCGCCGGTGGATGAGGCTTACCTCTATGCCACCCATCTCCTCGACCTGGCCAGCGCCAGGGGCGTGTCCGTCCTCAACCGTCCCGATTCCCTGCGCAGCCACAACGAGAAATTGAGCGCCCTGCGCTTCAGTCCCCTGATGGCCCCGTCGGTGGTGAGCAGCCGGGTCGACCAGCTGGCCGCCTTCGTGGCCGACCATGGTGAGGTGGTGCTCAAGCCCCTCGGCGGCCGCGCCGGCCAGGGGGTGGTGTTTGCCGCCGCCGGCACGCCAGGGCTGCGGGCCCTCCTCGAACTGGTCACCAGCCAGGAGCAGTTGCCAGTGATGGTGCAGGCATTTCTGAAGGGTGTCGAGGCCGGTGACAAGCGCATCCTGCTGGTGGATGGCGAGCCCCTCGGGGCTGTCAATCGCTTGCCGGTGGCGGGTGACTTCCGCAGCAATCTGGCGGTTGGTGGCGTTCCCCAGGCCTGTGATCTCAGTGAGCGGGAGCGGCAGATCTGTGGCGAGCTCGCCCCCTGGTTGCGCCAGGAGGGTTTGTTCTTTGTGGGCATTGATGTCATTGATGGCCACCTCTCTGAAATCAATGTCACCAGCCCCACCGGCATCCGGGAAGTGGAGCGCTTGGCCGGTCTGCCCCTGGCTGATCTGGTCATAAAACGCCTGCTGCAGGGCGCGGTCCCCCCGGTGGCCGTCTGACCCGTCAGCAGGGGGCCAGGTCGTGGCTGGGATCGCCCAGCAGGTGCAGTTGCTGCTGCAGAACCCCCAGCTTCAGGGCCACCTCCTGAACTTCGCGCTCGGGCTGGGAGCCGCAGACCAGTCCGGCCCCGGCCGTCAGTTCCAGTTGGTCCCCGCGCAGGATGCCGCTGCGGATCGCCACCCGCAGGTCGGCATCGCCTTCACTGTCAAGCCAGCCGATGGGGGCGGCGTAATGGCCCCTTTCGAAGGGTTCCAGAGTGCGCAGCCAGGCCATCGCCTGGCGACGGGGCAGGCCCGCCACGGCGGGCGTCGGATGCAGGGCTTCCGCCAGGGTCAGGGGGTGCTGCCCCCCCAGTCGGGCGGTGATTGGCGTATGCAGATGCACCAAGGCTCCATGGCGCGCCAGGCGCGGGTGTCGGGAGCGCCGGGGGTTCAGGCCAGCCGCCTGCAGCACTTCAGTGATCGTGTCCACCACCAACTCATGTTCATGGCGGTCCTTTACGGAGCGCAGCAGGGCGGGGCCGGCTTCCCCCCGGGACGCCGTGCCGGCCAGGCCGTCGCTGCGTAGCTGTCCCTGACGCACCGTCAGCAAGCGTTCGGGGGAGGCCCCCAGCAGGGCTTCGGCAGGGCCGCGCTGCCAAAGAAAACGGCAGCTGCCGCTTTGGCTGTGGCGCAGCTCGGCCAACAGGGTCAGGGGATCGGGGGCGGATTCCAGCCGTAGCTGCTGGCGGGCTGCCAGGACCAGCTTGCGCAGGTCACCGCCCCGCACCAGTTCGAGTGCCTTCTCCAGGGTCTGCCGGTAGCCCACCTGCCAGGAGGGCTCAATGGCCAGCGGTGCCGCCCGCAGCTTGGGGGCGCGGCCGGGGGGATCGCTTGCGGCGGCGCACTTTTCGAGCTGCCGGGCCTTCTCCCACAGTTCTTCGGCCAGCCCCCGGGGCGTGACGCCGCCACCCAGTCCCCCCTGCAGCCGCAGCCAGCAACGCTGCCCCTGGCGACTCAGCTGCCAGCGGGGCAGCACCGCCTGCACCCCCGGGGCGCCACCGCCCGGCAGCAGAGGGCTGGCGAAGAAGGCAAAGGCCAGTAGCAGCCGCGGCCTGGCCAGCGCCGGGCAGGGCAAGGGCCCGCTGGCCAGGCGGCCGAGGGTGAGGGCACTGAAACGCTGGGCCAGCTCGAAGCGGCGCGGGCCGCTGAGTTCGAGATGGTGGGCGCGACCGCTGGCCGCCAGGCAGAGGCCTGGACTGCCATCCCAAAGGAAACGAAAGCCTTCGGCATCCTGCAACTCGGGCAGCACCCGCAGGGGATCGACGGGGGCCAAGGGCATGGCCAGGCTGATCAGCCCGTCTTCGTCGTGACCCGCGGCCAGCCGGGTGGCCTCCGCGATCAGGTCGGAGAAGGACGGAGGAGCCTGCACCGGGAAACCTCGAAACCGGGGAGAAGGCTCGACAAATGTATGGGGCGTTGTCGGATCCCAGACGGTTGATGGCCTCGGAAGGGCCCAGGTCGTAGCAAGCCGTTACGCCCCGGGGGGTACGGTGATGCCATGTCCACACTTTCACCAGGTGAAGTGGATAGAATGGAATCCAAATGGGTGGTTTGTTTGAAATTCACTAGAATTTTCCCAGGAAAAGGTCGAATTTGATGGCCTCCTATTCGCGATTGACCTTGTTTGGCTACTGGCTAGGCCCTGTTTTTATCATTCTAAGCCACGCCGGTTGCCTTTTGTTGCTGGCCACCGGTTTCAGTTTGGGGGCCATGGCTTGGGCTTTGGGCCTTTACCTGATCCGCATGTTGGCCACCACGGCCATCTACCACCGGCTGCTGACGCACCGCTCCTACGAAACTTCCCCAACCCTGTTGCGCCTGGGGTGTGTTGTGGGTGCCAGTGCCGGCCAGATGGGCCCCAGCTGGTGGAAAGCCCACCACCTGGCCCACCACCGCAGTCCCGATGCGGCGGCGGACGTCCATTCGCCGTTCCAGCCCCACGCCGGTTTCAGGGGGTTCCTTTGGTCCCAGGGAGGCTGGTTGCTATCCCCCCAATTCCTGCCCCAGGCCCTGCCCGCTGATGTGGAAGCGGATCCAGTGCTGCGGACCATCGACCGCCTCCATTTCGTGCCGCTGTTGCTGCTGGCCCTGCTGTCGTATCAGATCGGTGGGCTGGCCTATTTGGGGGCTTTCTGTCTCAGTACCACCCTGCTGTTTCACGGCGTTCAAACGGTCAATTCCCTCAGCCATCTCTTTGGGAGCCAACCCTTCCGCACCGCCGACAACAGTCGCAACAATTCGTTGGTGGCCTTCCTCACCCTCGGCGAGGGCTGGCACAACTTGCATCACGCCTTCCAGCATTCGGCCCGCCACGGCTTCAGCTTCCGCGGCGATCGCCTGGTGGGCCTGGTGGATCCCACCTTTGGCTTCATTCGCCTGCTGGAGGCCCTGGGCCTTGCCTGGAAAGTGAGGTTGCCCAGTGATCGCCAGCTTCAACTGCGGCGGCTTTGCGGCGATTCCCCGGCCCCAAGGGTGGACCTGGATCAAGTAGCTGCCGGGGCCAAGCCCATCCCGGAAGTAATGCGGGGCTGATCCCCGTCTTGGCAGGGGGGCTGGCGCCAGTGCTGCTCAAATGGTCCGGTTCCAGCCGTTGCACCCTTCTTCATGTCGGATCCCAGGCCCGAGCGGCGGCGCCTCTGGAAAGCCGCCATCAAGTGGCCGATGTATGCCGTGGCGGTCATGCCGGTGCTGCTGGCGGCCGGCTGGCGCCGCAGCCAGGGACTGCCGGTGAGCCAGTCCCAGCTGCTGTTGTTTCTGCTGGCGGCGGTTTTGCTACTTGCCTGGGAAAACCTGGCCAATGATGTGTTCGATGCCGACACCGGCGTCGATGCCACCGGCAAGCCCCATTCCCTGGTCAATCTCACCGGCCGGCGGGATCGGGTGGCGGTGTGGGCCAACGGGGCCCTGGGCATCGGCCTGCTGTTGATGGGGCTGGTTGCATTGCGCAGCAGCCCGGCGGTCTTTGGACTGGTGCTGCTGTGTTGCGGCTTGGGATACATCTATCAGGGACCGCCCTTTCGACTGGGTTACCGCGGCCTGGGAGAACCCCTCTGCTGGCTGGCTTTCGG
>JBBASD010000174.1:0-1126 GCA_040399485.1 Cyanobium sp.
GATAGAATCAAATCTATGACGGCGCCAAGTCGTCGAGGTAGCAAAGCTGACTCCCAAAGCGGCCCCTAAACTGGCCCGAAAGTGTCTCGCCAATCACTCAGAAAGCCCCATCCAGCTCGAAGCGCTATTCAATTCTGAGGCACTTATCCTGCCTGAAGCACTTATCAAACCTAAAGCTCTCATCCCGCCTAAGGCAATCGATGAGTTCAACGGCACGATGATGCAATGGTTTCATTGGTATAGTGATGGCGATGGCAATCACTGGCGGCGTTTAATCGAGGCTGCACCAGAGTTGGCGGCCGCAGGTATCACGGCCCTATGGCTGCCGCCAGCCTCCAAAGGCAATGCCGGTGGCTACGACGTCGGCTACGGCTGCTACGACCTGTTTGATCTTGGTGAGTTTGATCAAAAGGGCACTATCAGGACCAAATACGGCACCAGGGATGAGTATCTGGCCGCCATCAAAATCTGCCACGGGCTGGGCATACAGATCTACGCCGATGTGGTGTTTAACCACAAGATGGGAGCCGATTTTGAAGAAGATTTTCAGGCAATCCCCTTTGACGACAACAATCGCACCATCGATCTCGGCCCCTGCCGTCCCGTGCGCGCCTGGACAGGCTTTAACTTTTCAGCCCGCCAGGACAAATACTCAACCATGCACTGGAACTGGTGGCATTTTGCCAGCATTGATTACAACTGCGATGATCCCAACTTCCATGCCATCTGGCGCATGAAAGACAGCGGCTTTGCCAATAATGTGGATACGGAAAAAGGGAATTACGACTATCTAATGGGTTGTGATCTCAACATGAATCACCCCGAGGTCAGCGGCGAGCTCAAACACTGGGGTAAATGGATGCTTGACAGCATCGGCATCGATGGCTTCCGCCTGGATGCGCTTAAACACATCGACAGCAATTTCTTCATCGACTGGATCAGCGACCTGGAAACTCACTGTGGCCATAAACTATTTATCGTCGGCGAATACTGGAGCTACGACCTGACTTGTCTCAGCTGGTATATCAGCAAAACCGCTGGCAAGATGTCACTGTTTGACGCCCCCCTCCATCTCAACTTTCACCAAGCCAGCCGCGGCCAGGGGCACTACAACATGGCCAACCTG
>JBBASD010000174.1:1226-5347 GCA_040399485.1 Cyanobium sp.
CAACACCCCCATGCCATGGCCGTATTGATGAGTAACGGCGACGCCGGCTTCAAGTGGATGGAAGTCGGCAAATGCGAAACCGCGTTCATTGATTGTACGGGCCATTTCGGCGGCACGATCATCAGCAACCAGGAGGGCTGGGCCGAATTCCATTGCGCTGCCGGTTCGGTGTCGGTCTGGGTCGAAGCCGCCGCTTACCAGGCGCTGCAATCCTGAGGGGTCATCAGCGCCGCTGGCAGCGCCACAAGTGCACAGCAGCTGTCGGTTGCCCTGGCTGCGCCTGAGGCCCCGGTCGAGGCTCCTGCCCTGGCTGCGCCTGGGGCCCTGGCCCCGGCTGCGCCCCAGCCCCATCGCCAACCCCAGCCGGCAGCTGACATTCCCAGCCGGCCGGCTCCGGCCGTTGCTCGCTCAACAGCCAGGAGACCCCCTGGCCATCGCCTTGGAGATCGCCGGGGCCATCCGCCAGCTGCACCCGTCTGGCCAGGTACCAATTGAGGCTGGGCCGCTCCCCCTGGCGCCAGAGATGCAGATCGGCCCCCGCCAGCGCCTGCGCCCCCACTTGCGCCTGTAATTGCGCCTGCACCTGCAGGGCCACGGGCTTGACGGGCCAGCGTTCATTGAGCTCCCACAGCCACAACGGGCCGCTGAACAGCAAGGCCAAAGACAGCCAAAATCCCAGCGCCAAGGCGATGACGCCGCCCAGGCGTTGCTTGCAGCGGTCTGCGGCCAGCAAGGCTCCTCCCAGCAGCAGCCCCAGTCCCGCAGGCAAAGCCACCAGGGCCACGGGCCTGAGGGCAGGCAAAAGGCCAACGCCGCCAACCGCCGCCGCCAGCAGCACCAATACCCCCAAACCGCACCACAGCCGCGGCACGGCCCTTAAGCCAGCGGCCCCAGGCAAAGCCAGGGCGCCATCCCGGCGCACCAGGCCCACCAGCACCGGTCCCACCGCCAGGCAAAAAGGCGGCCACAGCAGCAGGCTGTACCAGGGCAGCTGGGTTTGCAGCGGCAGCACCAACAGGCTGGCCATCGCCGTCAGGCCCAGCACCCACCGCCCCCAGCGGCTGCGCCGTTGGCGCCAGGCCAGGGCGATGCCAAACGGCCACAGGGGCAGCCAGGGCCAGCCCCCCTTGAGCACCTCCAATAGCGGCGGCAAGGGTCCGCCGCCATGGCCTTCGATCCCCTGGCCCAGCCTGGCGACGCCCTGGCTGGTCCACATCTCCAGCGCCTGCTGGGGCCCCCTCACCCAGCCATGCCAGCCATGCCAGGCCAGCCCCGGCAGCAGTCCCAGCGCCAACGCCAGCAGCAGCCACCCCCAGGCCCGACCGCGCAAATCCCGATCGAGCCAGCGCAGCAGCAGGGCTGTGGCCAACAAGGGCAAGGCGACCGGTGCCTTGAGCAACAGCAGGGCACTGGTCGCCAGTCCCGCCAGCAGGCCGCCCCGCAGCAGCTTGGTCGCCGGGCCCTGGGCCAGCAACAGCCCCCACCACAGCAGGGCCATGGCACTCAGCAATGTGCCATCCAGCATCACCAAACGGCCATGGCGGGCCAGGGGCAGCAGCGTCAGGGCAACCAGGGCGCTGGCCAGGGCTGGCGCTGGACCCTGCTGGGGCAGCAGGCGCCGCTGCACCAAGGCCAACAACGGCACCAGGGCCGATGCCAGCAGGGCGGGACCAAGCCGCAGCAACGCTTCTGGAGGCAAAGCCGGGGCGCCGGGGCCGCCCAACTGGCGCCAGAGGCGAATCAGCAGGGCAATCAGCCCATGCAGCCCGGGGGGCTTGTTGCGGTAGGCGTCGCCCCAGTAGGTGGGCAACAAGTGCTGGGGCCAGGGGCTGTTGGCAAGTTCCAGCGCTACCCGGGCAACGATGCCCTCATCCCAATCGCGCAAGGGCACCAACCCAAGCCCCAGCAAAGCCAAGCCAACGGCCAGCAGCCACAGCAGCAGCAGCCCGGCAGGCCGGTTAACCCCAAGCGCCCCTCGGCCGGAATCGCCCACCCAGTCCCCACCAGCCACCGCTTAGGTAGCAGAATATTGGCCATCAGAGCGATCCCCGCAAAAACGGCCTTTTGCCTGCCCAAGAGGCCCTGCGGCGCAAGACTGCTATAAAGATTCAGCGCTGGGTTAACAGCAGCCTGCGATCTGAGCAGAGCCGGCTGTGGCGGTTGATAAATTGACTATAAATATAATCTAAACTTATGTTTCGATCGCATCCGATCAGTAAGCCTTTGTTTTTTCGTGGCTGCTGCAGACTTTGCTACGTTTGAAACGAATTCCAAGCCACAAGGCACTTAAATCACAATGGCACCAACAGTCGTCTCAAATGCAACCCAGCTCAGATCTGCAATTCAAGCTGCGATATTTGGGGAGGAAATTCAACTCAATACATTACCTCTCAGCATTAAGACCTACTCATCCGTTACTACTCTAGCCAAATTCCCTTGCTTTACACCACTCACCCAGACTGGAGGTTATATTATTAATGGCATAAATAAAGCATATACAACATTAACGGACACGCGCATTTATCAGGAAAATATTGATGGCCCTTATGCTCCATCTGAAGTAAAGAATTTAAAACTTAATTACACTACTGGAAACGATGCTATTTTTAGGGCCACTAAAGGTACTTACACTTTTGATGCTTTAAATATAACTGGTGCTCACGGAGGTTGGGCCGGCAATGGTGGTGTCTATATGTCTTTAAATGCCTCTCCGACTCCCACCACAAGTAATATAAATTTAACTTTAAAAAATTCAACTGTTAATCTTGCACCTAATAGTCAGACCAATGGAACTGCTGCTTTTATGCAAAGTTGGAATAACACCGGCAATGTAACTATTGACAATACCATATTTAATGAGTCTGGTTATAGCAGAGGTTCATTTCACTTTGCCTCCATGAAATCTGACGGTTCACCAGCCTCTCTTAATGGCAATTATGATGTAATTGGAAGCACTTTTAATGGAGCTGGTACCACCAGAAGCAACAGCAATCGACTTGAAAGCGTCAACGCTATGGTTATAAGCAACACTTTTCAGGCCGGTTCTTATCTTGACCTAGCAGGAAAATTGAATGGCACAACAATTGATAGTAATTATTTCGACACAATTAATGGTGGTCCAGGTATCAGATTTACCCAGAAATCTTCCTCCAAAGCAACACTTGATACCTCTAACCTTAACGTGTCGAACAATACCTTTAGTGGCTACGGATTAGCCATTGTCAATAATGATATTGACCCCGCCACCAATAGTTCTATAGGTACAAGCACAGTTGTACAAATAAATAGTACTAATACAGTTATTATTCCCACCATTGGCTCAACATCTCCCAGCAGACTTTATGCCGGTGGAAGTGTAGCTGATTCAATTACTGATGCTGGAAATCCTGGTTGGATTAACGGGGGCGGAGGTAATGATATTATTAATGCTGGGGGTGGCAACGATATAATCATAGGCGGTCTTGGAAGTGATACAATCACAGTTGGTCCCACATCTGGATCTAGCGCTGCTGATTCTGATAAAGTTCTTTATTATGAAACTAATGAAGGTGGTGATACCATTACCGATTTCAACAACCTCGGCACCGACATATTAGGTTTCCGAAACGCAGCCTTTGGAAATCTTGGAACTGGTACTCTAAGTACTGCAAACTTCAGCAATGGTTTGCCGACAAATGCCAATGAAAAATTTAATTATATTGGTAATGTTTTGTATTATGATGCTGATGGCAACGGTGGCGGAGCTGCAGTTCAAATTGCAACTTTTCAGAACAATGCTGTCATAACAGCTAGCAGTATTGTGCTTTTCTGATTCACCACTTTATTATATTTATTCTTAAGGTCCGCTGCCTCGTCAGATTGGGCCTTTTTTTTTGTTGATACCCAAAAACTACTCCACAATCGAATTTGCCATCCAACTTCGCTGACTTTCCACATGGCGCTCAGGCGTTCCAACGGCAGTGGCGCCAGGCTTGTTAGCGTCCCAGCCTGAGAAGGCCCCGATCCTTGGCTGAACCTGTGCCCACCAGCGACCAGCGGCTGCTGCTGGTGCGCCTGCCCTGTAATCCCATCTTTCCGGTGGGGCCCATCTACCTGGCCGACCACCTGCACAAACGCTTTCC
>JBBASD010000175.1:0-5220 GCA_040399485.1 Cyanobium sp.
CTGCAGATTCACGCCGTCGTCTATGAACGACCCCAGCTCCCGGCCAATCACCCCCCATGCCCGGCCCCTTCCTTTCCTTTACGCCGGCCCTGGAGGCCCAGCTGCGCGCCTGGCTGGATGAAGATCTCGGCCGTGGTGATCTCACCGCCCCGGCCTTGGCGGGCCGGCCGGCCCGGGCCCACTGGATCAGCAAGGCGGAGGGGGTGCTGTGCGGCGGGTCGTTGGCCTTGGCGTTGTTTCGCCTATTAGACCCCCAGGTTGAGGGGCGCCTGCTGGTGGCCGATGGCGACCCCCTGGCTAAGGGCCAGCGGCTGCTGGAGCTCTCGGGCGATGCCTCCGCGTTGGTGGCCGCCGAGCGCACTGCCCTCAACCTGGTGATGCGCCTCTCCGGCATCGCTACCGCTACCGCCGCGTTGGTGGCCAAGCTGGCCGGCAGTGGCGTGCGGTTGGCCGATACCCGCAAGACCACGCCGGGGCTGCGGGTGCTGGAGAAATACGCCGTGCGCTGCGGGGGGGGCGTCAACCACCGCCTGGGCCTGGATGACGCCGCCATGCTCAAGGAAAACCACCTGGCCTGGAGCGGTGGCGTCGCGGCGGCGATCGCGGCGGTGCGCTCCCAGGCCCCCTGGCCCAGCCGCGTCATCGTGGAGGCCGAAACCGCCGCCGAAGCCGCAGCCGCCGTGCAGGCCGGCGCCGATGCCGTGCTGCTGGATGAATTCCCGCCGGCGGAGTTGGCCGATCTGGTGCCGCGGCTGCGGGCCCTGGCGGCTGGCCGTTCGTTGGTGCTGGAAGCCTCCGGCATCCAGCCCGATCAACTGAGCCTGTATGCATCCAGCGGCGTCGATCTGATCTCCACCAGCGCCCCGGTGACGCGGGCCCCCTGGCTGGATCTATCGATGCGCTTTGAGGCGGTGATCGCCTGAGGCGCGGGCTCTGCCATCACACCGCCAAGCCTGTCTTGACAATCTTTACCTGAAGTCGCTGTTGACCACCCCCGCCAGCCTTCCATAGGGTTGATCGAACCTGTCCCTGTCTGCCGTGGTTGTGTCGCGCTCCATTGCCGTGGGAGTTCCCACAGCAATCCGCAGCCGCCGGCGGTTTGCGGCCCGTTGGGCGCCCCTGCTCAGCGGCGTGGTCCTGGCCCTGCTGCCCTGGGCCGCCTCGGCTGAGACGGTGCTCCAGAAGGCCCTGCGCACCGGCGAGCTGGTGATGGTGGGCACCACCGATTCCCCGCCCTTGATGAGCCTCAATGCCAAGGGGGAGCCGATCGGTTACGCCATTGAGGTGGGTCGCCGCATTGATGCCCAACTCACGGCCCAGCTCGGTGGCAAGGTGCAGATCCGTTTTGTGCCGGTGGCCAACACCGCCGCCATGGTGCAGGCGGTTTCCAGTGGCGGCGCCGCCCTGGCCTGTGGAGTGCCGTTCAGCTGGGAGCGGGAGATGGTGGTGGATTTCTCCCTGCCCATCGGCCTATCGGGCCTGCGGCTGCTCACCACCCGGCCTGACCTTGACGGCCGGCCGGATGCCCTCAAGGGTCGCCCCGTCGCCACGGTGAGCGGCTCGTTGGGGGCGACCGCCCTGCGCACCCTGCAACCCGCCGCCCGGGAGCTTTCCTTCCTCACCCTGGATGGCGCCGTCACAGCCTTGCAGCAGGGCAAGGTGGACGGGGTGCTCGGCGATTCCAACCTGCTGGCCGGACTGCGCAAGGCCCGTGGCCTCAGCTCCGCCCGCCTGGTGCCGGAGGATCCCTTCACCACCTATGGCGTCGGCTGCATCACTCCCGAAAACAGCTCCGATCTGATCAACATCATCAATCTGGCCATCGCCAAGCAGCAGGCCGGATACCTCGAGGGTCGGCCCGATGCCGTCGCCAGCATCGATCCCTGGATCGGCCCGACCGGGGTACTGGGCATTCCCGCTGAGCGGATCCGCACCTTCTTCCAGAGCAACCTGCTGAGCCGCGAATCGCTGCTGCTGCAGGAGGCCGCCAAAGCCAAAGCCGCCCCCTGAACTCCGCCATCCCGCGTTCTCTCCTCTCTCGTCTTTCCCCGTTTCCGATGGCCCCCCTCCCCCGTTCCGGTCTGTTCGGTTTCCTGTTGCTGCTGGCCGCCCTGACGCCGTCCGCTGGCCTGAGGGCATCCTCCTCGCCAGCGGCCGCCACTGTTGATGCCCGCCTCAGCCGCATCACCGTCGCCCTGCGCCAGCGTCAGTTGGCCCCTGATGTCGATGGCGCCACCAGCGCCGAACCGGGTGCCGCCGGCGCCGACACCAAGCTGGCCTGGGTGTTCCGCAACGGACCCTTCGGTGGCTTCCGCAATGGCTGGGGCAACGGCGGCTTCCGCAATGGCGGTTGGGGCAACGGCGGCTGGCCCAACGTCGGCTGGCGCAATGGCTGGGGCAATGGTGGCGGCTGGCGCAATGGTGGTTGGTTCAACCGTTGGTGAGCCGGTGACCCCTGCCTCGCAGCCCAGCCCCTGGAGCGGTGGCGCCCCCTTTTCGGCGCGGCCGGCGGCGCCGGGCAGCCCCCATCCCGCCAATCCCGAGGGATACGGGCCCCTGGAGCTGCTGGTGATCCAGCCCACCCCCTACTGCAATCTCGATTGCGATTACTGCTACCTCTCCAGCCGCGCCGATCGCCATCGCCTCTCGATGGACACCCTCGACGCGGCCCTGGAGCGGGTGCTGGAGAGCCCGTACGTGCAGGGCGATTTCACCTTGCTGTGGCATGCGGGCGAACCCCTCACCCTGCCGATCGCCTTCTACGACGAGGCCAGCGCCCGCATCGCCCGGGCCCTGGAGCGCTGGTCGGGGCCGCCACTGCGGATCCACCAGTCGGTGCAGACCAACGCCATGGTGATCAATGACGCCTGGTGCGATTGTTTCGAGCGCCATCAGATCCACGTCGGTGTCAGCCTGGATGGCCCCGCCTTTCTGCACGATCGGCACCGCCGCACCCGCACCGGCTTGGGCAGCCATGCCGCCACGATGCGGGGCCTGGCCACCCTGCAGCGTCGCGGCATCCATTTCCAGGTGATCTGCGTCCTCACCGAGGAGTCGCTGCACCACGCCTACGCCTTGTTCGCCTTCTTTGTGGATCACGGCATTCGCGATGTGGCTTTCAACATGGAGGAGACCGAGGGCGAAAATGCCGCCTCCAGCCTCGGCCGGCCCCAAGCCGAGGCCCTCTACACCGCCTTCCTGACGCGCTTCTGGCAGCTCTGGCAGGAACGGCCCCAGGATCTGCGCGTGCGGGAGTTCGAGGGCCTCTGCCAGCTGGCCCAAAGCGACAGCCGCGTCGAGCGCACCGACATGAACAATCCCTTCGCCATCGTTAATGTCGATTCCCGCGGCCATTTCTCCACCTTCGATCCCGAGCTGCTGTCGGTGCAAACCGAGGAATACGGCGATTTTGTGCTCGGCCATGTGATGCAAGACAGCCTGGTCTCGATCGTGGCCAGCGATAAGTTTCAGCGGATCTTGAGGGATCTGCGCTCTGGCATCGAGCGCTGCCGGGCGGAATGTGACTACTTCGGGGTGTGCGGTGGTGGCGCCGGCAGTAACAAGTACTGGGAGCAGGGCAGCTTTGACTGCACCGAAACCCAGGCCTGCCGCTTCCGCGTCAAGCTCACCAGCGAGGTGGTGCTCTCGGGTCTGGAGACCATGCTGGAGCTGCCCGCCGCGTCGCCCGACGGTGGATGATCGCTGGGTGTGCCTGCCGCCCCCAGAGCCTGCCAACCATGCTGTCGGTTTCCCATCGCCTCTCCGAACGGCTGCAGCTGGCCCTGGATCTTTGCTTTCCTGAGCAAGCGGCGGTGGCCCGGGCGGCGGGTCGGCCCCTGGATCCCCAGCTGGTGGCCGCCAGCAAGCCCGAATTCGGCGACTTCCAGGCCAATGGGGCCCTGGCGTTGGCCAAGCCGCTGGGGCTGAAGCCCCGTGCCATCGCTGAGCAGATCGCGGCCTGTCTGCAGGCCGATCCCGCCTTCACCGGCCTCTGCCTGGAGCCGGAGATCGCCGGCCCGGGCTTCCTCAACCTGCGCCTGCGGCCCGAGGCCCTGGCCGCTGAGGTGGCCGCCCGGCTGGCCGATCCACGGCTCGGGGTTCCTCTGGCGGGGACTGCCGCAGCCCTTGACAGTGCTGCGCCCGAGGGGGAGGCCAGTGGCGAGGCCGGGCTCGTTTTCCCAGCCGAACCCGTCATCGTCGATTTCTCCAGCCCCAACATCGCCAAGGAGATGCATGTGGGCCATCTGCGCTCCACGATCATCGGCGATGCCCTAGCGCGGGTGCTGGAGTTCCGCGGCCACCAGGTGTTGCGGCTCAACCATGTGGGCGATTGGGGCACCCAGTTCGGCATGCTGATCACCCATCTCAAGCAGGTGGCGCCCCAGGCCCTCACCACCGCCGATGCGGTCGATCTGGGCGATCTGGTGGCCTTCTATCGCCAGGCCAAGGCCCGCTTTGATGCCGATGAAGCCTTCCAGACCACCGCCCGTGAGGAGGTGGTGCGGCTGCAGGGCGGCGATCCGGTCAGCCGCCGGGCCTGGCAGTTGCTGTGTGAGCAATCGCGTCGCGAATTCCAGGCCATCTACGACCGCCTCGACATCCGCCTGACCGAAAGGGGCGAATCCTTCTACAACCCCTATCTCGAGGCCGTGGTGGCCGATCTCGATGCGTCGGGGCTGCTGGTGCAGGACGACGGGGCCCAGTGCGTCTTTCTCGAAGGGGTGAGCGGCAAGGAGGGCAAACCGCTGCCGGTGATCGTGCAAAAAAGCGATGGCGGCTTCAACTACGCCACCACCGATCTGGCCGCGATTCGCTACCGCTTCACCGCTCCACCCGCCGGTGATGGCGCCCGCCGGGTCATCTACGTCACCGATGCCGGCCAGGCCAGCCACTTCGCCGGCGTGTTCCAGGTGGCACGGCGGGCCGGTTGGATTCCAGCGGAGGCGCGGCTAGAGCACGTGCCCTTTGGCCTGGTGCAGGGGGAGGATGGCAAGAAGCTCAAGACCCGCTCCGGCGACACCGTGCGCCTCAAGGACCTGCTTGATGAGGCCGTCGAGCGCTGCGAGGCCGACCTGCGCCGCCGCCTGGCGGAAGAGGGCCGCGCTGAGAGTGAGGAGTTCATTCGCCATGTCGCCACCACCGTGGGATTGGCGGCGGTCAAATATGCCGACCTCAGCCAGAACCGCACCACCAACTACCAGTTCAGCTTTGATCGCATGT
>JBBASD010000176.1:0-5180 GCA_040399485.1 Cyanobium sp.
TCCAGCCCAGGGGCCTGCAACAACCAATCGAGGGCGAGGGGTTCCTTGAGGGCCAGGGCGTCCGTTAACTGCTGGCGGCGGTCAACGCAGCGTTGCCAAAGGTCCTGGCAGGGGGTCAGCAAAAACAGATCCACCGGCAAGACGGCACTCAGCGCCTGGAGCAATTGCACCTGCACCGGCGCCAGGCTGCTGAGACCAAACAACCGCAACCCCCCGGCAAAGGGAGCCAGGCGTGCGCGCAGGGCTGCTGAGGGGGGTTGGCGCAACTGCTCCATCGCGGCCTGGGCCCTCATGCCAAAGGGCTGCCGCGCCAGCTTGCGGCGCAATAGGCGATAGAGATGGGGCTGCCATGACTGACTGGCGCCCAGGGGGCGGCCGCGGCCATCGACATCCTGACCCTGGTCCCAGGCCAGCAACATCTCCGGGCGATAAAGGGCATAGTCATCAAACGCATCGGCGATCGAACGGGCCAGCTGCCAGCTGGCCAGATCCAAACGTTGCCCCAGGTCCCGCTCCCCCAGCCAGCGGTTCAGGGGGGCGGCGACCGCATCGCTGGCGAGGGCCGGCCATTGCTTGAGCACGGCCCAAACCAACTGGTCGGCACGCCAAGGGTCCTGGCCGCCGCTGGGGAGGGCCCCAGGAGCCGTCTGGGCCCCCGCCGCTTCATCCAGCACCAGGTCGACCAGTTGGCGCAGGGTGCTGGCGGGAAAAGGAAAACGCACATTGGCCACCACACCGCCCAGGTGGGTGGCCAACTGCTCACCCAGCCAGCGGCTGGTGGGCCAGGTGTTGACCACCACCCGGACGGTTTCCAGGGGGGGCGGGGGTGTGAGGCGCAGCTGGGTCGCCAACAACTGGGCCAGTTGTTCAGCCCGATTACCGCGGTAAATCGTCAGCAAGGCGACATTGTCAACAAGGCGAGCCGAGTGCCCTCATCGTGTCGTCAAACTTGAGGCAAGGGAATGGCGCTGGCTGGCAACGGTTTCCACCGGAACGCTCAAGCTCAAACCGGTTTCGGGGCAATAGGCGGTGAGCTGGCCGCCGTAGCAGGCTCCAGTATCAATCAAAACGATGGATCCGAGGCGTCGGATGCCGGGACCGGGGGTGTGTCCCACGATCACTTCGCCGAAGCGGTGGTCGTAAGCGTTCCAGAACGGCAGGCGAATGGTCAGGTCCGGATGCCAGGTCTGGGGATCAAAGCCAGCGTGGGTGGCCACCCAGCCCAGGCCCCAGAAGGCCAGGGGCAGGGCCGCTAGCCGGGGCTGCCAGAGCCGACAGAGGGAATCCCCCAACTGGCGGTAAGTCTCACAAGCTTCCAGGTTTTGCCGGGACAGGGGCCCGGAGCGATTCAGGGCCCTGACGAGGCCGTTTTCATGGTTCCCCATCAACCAGACCGCCCGTCCCCGCTCCACCAAGGACCAGACCGTTTCCATGGTCGCGGCGACAGCAGGCCCCCGATTGATCACATCACCGCAGAAGATCAAGCGATCGTCTTCGGGCAAAAGCGCCAGCAGGCACTGCAAAGCCGCGTGGCAACCATGGACATCCGCAATCACCCAATGACGCATCGTTGTGGGAAGCGAAGACAAACGGGTCATGCTCAACCATTCTTGCGCCCTTCCCCCCCATCTGTCAGCCCCAGAAGGGGCCAGCAGCCAGGAACGGTTGCAAGATTTGACCTAGGCCCAACTTGAACTGGCGAACACTGATAATATCAATCCTCAAATAACCTTAATTCTCACAAAAGGTAGTCAGGATGGGGGCAGACGACAAGGGTGGGGCAGGTTCACAGGATCCCCGCAGCCTGCCCACTACCCGTCGCATCGCCCTTTTGGTCAAAGCCCTCAACGGGGCCCGACGCACCAATGAAGCCTTGGCCCGCTGCCGAGATGGGGAAGAAATGTTGGATGTTTTGGTGGATGCCTCATCCCGCCTGGGGCTGGGCCTGGGCCGGGAGGATCTGCGCCATACCCCACCGATCCGAGATTGGATCTGGTGGAAGAATAAAGAAGCTGTCCTGACGATTGGCGACAACAAACCGCGTTACCAACAAGATGGCGGCCAAGGCAAAGAGCAACCCGCCACGGGTGGGTCAGGGGAAAGAAAGCGGTTTTTGGGACTTTTCTGAGTCGTACGGTCCTTAGCAGCTTGCCATCCTCAGACGGGCAGCACCTGGCTGGCCAGGGGGTCGGGGATCGAGGCCGAGGGGGCTTCAAAGCAACCTTGGCGCACGAATTCAAGGCGCAGCTTCAAAAAGGTGATGAAGCGTTCATCGGTTGAGACCACGGCGGCGGCGGGCCGGGGCACGGACTTGGCCTGGGCGGCCAGTTCGGGAGCCTCCAAAAACCGGGGACGACGCAACAACCAGAAATCGATGGCTTTTTGCTGTTCGCCGTAATGGCGCACCCGCTCTCGCAGCACCTCTTCCAGGGGCTCCTCCACGGTGAGGAAGGCTTCACTGGCGGCAACGTAGTGGTAGAGGGTCATAGGGGGAGGGCAAGAGTCAGGAGGACGGCGGCACGCCTTCAGCAGGACCGCCGAAGAGCGCATCCTGTCGGGGATTCTGGATCAGGCTCCGCATTTCCCGCACCGCCTGGCTCAGTCCGACCGCCAGGGCCCGGGCCACGATCGTGTGACCGATGTTGAGTTCTTCCAGGCCAGGGAGGGCCGCCACCGGTTCGACGTTCTGATAAGTCAGGCCATGGCCGGCGTTGACCCGCAGGCCGAGCTGGCGGGCCAGGGCGGTTGCTTCCCCGAGGCGATCCAATTCGGCGGCCTGGTCCCCCCAGGGTGCCTCGGCATAGCGACCGGTATGCAGCTCCACCCAACGGGCTCCACAGGCGCAGCAGGCATCCAGCTGCACCGGATCGGGGTCGACAAACAGGCTCACGCCAATGCCCTGGTCCTGCAGCCGTCCCACCATGGAACCGAGGCTGGCGATCTGGGTGCCCACATCCAGGCCCCCTTCGGTAGTCACCTCCTCGCGCCGTTCGGGCACCAGCGTCACCATGTCGGGCCGAATCCGCAGGGCGATCGTTTCCATGGCATCCGTGGCGGCCATCTCCAGGTTGAGGCGGGAACGAACGGTGGCGCGCAGCAATTCCACGTCCCGATCCTGAATGTGGCGGCGGTCCTCCCGCAGGTGGACGGTGATGCCATCCGCCCCACCCAACTCGGCCAACAGGGCATAGGTCACCGGATCCGGCTCAACGGTGCGTCGTGCCTGACGAACGTTGGCGATGTGATCGATGTTGACCCCGAGACTGGCCATGGCATTGCGAAGGGGAGATCACCGTATCGGCCGCAGGTTCAACTGCCCGTCAAGGGCCCGATCGACTGGATGGGGCCCCTACTTTCAAAGAGGTTCTCGTGAAGGTCTCAGCAGGTGTTGGCGGTGGATGCGACGGGACAGGCAAACCGGAATCGGGAAGGTGGCCTGCGCAATGGCATCAGCCCCTGGTTAGCGCCCCTGGCCATGGCCGTCACCCAGGACCTGGCCCTGCCTGCCTTCTTCAGTGGCATCAAAGTGGTCGGCCGTGAAAATCTGCCCAGCAGCGGTCCGCTGCTGTTGGCCCCCACCCATCGGGCCCGCTGGGATGCCTTGCTGGTGCCCCTGGCGGCAGGCCGCCGCGTCACCGGTCGGGACTGTCGCTTCATGGTGACCCTCGACGAAATGGCTGGAATTCAAGGCTGGTTTTTGCATCGCCTCGGCTGCTTCCCGGTAAACCAGGGCCACCCGGGCACCGCCAGCTTGAGACTGGCCCTCGACCTGCTGGCCAGGGGTGAACAGGTGGTGGTCTTTCCGGAGGGACGCATTCAACGGCGGGACGGCCCCATCACCCTCCAACAGGGACTGGCCCGTCTGGCCCAGATGGCCCGCACCCAGGGATGGGAGGTTCCCGTCGTGCCGATCGGCATCGCCTATGCCAGGGAGGTGCCCCAACCTGGCGAGCAGGCGGCGGTTTGGGTGGGAGCCCCCCTCAGGGCCGAGGGGCAGGGTCGTCAGGGGGCCCGTGATTTCAGCGAAGCCCTGGCTCGGGCCATGCGGTCGGCCGAGCAAGCGGCCAGGATCCTGGTAGGCCGGCCCATGGACTCCCCGTAAAGTTCAGCCCCATCGAGCAAGCCCCTTGATCAGCCACTCTGTCGCCCCCCGGATGTTTGGGGCCTGCGGCCGTGCCGCGGCGATTCTGGCCCTGGTGGTGCCCCTGGTCCAACCCAATCCCGTCCACGCCCAGGAGGACCGCCGACCCATGGTGGCCGGGGTGTTCGATGCCAACGCCGTCCGTTCCCTGATCGCCCGGGGGGACGCCGCCGCCGCCGCCGGCAACAGCCAAGAAGCCCGCCGTCTCTACGACCAAGCCCGTGACGCCGCCAAGCGTCTGTTGATTTTTTATCGGGATCTGAGCGGGGCGTTCCGGGGGCTTGACGCCCGCATCCCCCGCGAAATGGATGACAAGGGCCGCCAGACCCTGGATGTGCTGGTGGAGGCGAACATGCGCTTGGCGGGCCTGTTCCGGCGCCAGGGCCAACCGGAAGTGGCGGTGCCCCTGCTGGTGGAAGTGATCACCGCCATGACCCCCTCCAGCGAAGCTGGCCGAAAGGCCTATCAGCAGCTTCGGGAGATGGGTTTTGTCACCACTCCATACAACGTTCCCACCTCAGGCAATTGAGCCATGGGCACCAGGGGCCCGCTTGGCCAAGCTTGGTCTTGCGCCGTCAGCAGCCATAGCTTCTAGATTCCAATCCACCCATGCAGGCCCACCATGGTTCACCCGGATCAGGTGAAGGACGCCATTCGCCATGCCCTTCCCGATGCCGCCGTTGAGGTGGAGGACCTCACCGGTGGCGGCGACCACTTCCAAGTGAAGGTGGTCAGCGGAGCCTTTGCGGGTCTCAACCGCATTCGCCAACATCAACTGGTGTTTAACGCCTTGAAGGGCGAACTGGCCAGCGAAGCCATCCATGCGCTCGCTCTGCAAACCGCTCTTCCCACAACCCCCCTCGCCCACTGACCCCCGACCCAGCAAAGCCATGGAAGACCAAGTCAGGCAACGCATCGAAGAGCTGATTGCCAGCAGCCCGGTGTTCGTATTCATGAAAGGCAACAAATTGATGCCCCAGTGCGGCTTCTCCAACAACGTCGTCCAAATCCTGCACTCCCTTGGGGTGCCTTTTGAAAC